>JAAWBZ010000126.1 GCA_022792945.1 Oscillospiraceae bacterium
ATGGTGGCATAACCAGACCTTGCAAAATCTGTTTGGATGCCATCGGCTGACAAACAGATTTTGCAAGGTGCCACAGTGCCTCTGCACTGTGAATTTTCTATGAATTATTTTACTGTCTACTTGACGGGGGGCAGTTCATCAAGTCGTTCTGAATTGTGATGATGTGTGCGTTGCAATTCGCATTTTGACCTGATAAGATTAGGCTGTAAAATCCTAAATCAAGCTAGGCGGCCCTCTTCCTGGAGGGTCGCCATTCTTTTTGGAAGGAGGGTATCTGCCACCGCGTTTCTCCTTTGCGCGGTGGTGAAGTCCGGATCGGGTGCTGGTCGCCAACAGTGCCAGGGAAGGGCAGATTACAGAAGGAGGAAATTTTGCAATGTACGGATTCATTGTGCTTGCAGCGTACACCGCCTTGATGCTGGCGGTCACGGTCTGCCTCTCGCGGAAGTCAAGAACAGCTGAGAGCTTCCACGTCGCTGATCGGAAAATCGGCATGGTGCGGAGCGCCATGAGCATTGCGGCCACCTGGATATGGGCGCCGGCGCTTTTCACGTCGGCGGAGAAAGCCTATACCAACGGCTGGCCGGGTCTGTTTTGGTTTCTGGTCCCCAATGTGATATGTCTACTGGTCTTTGTACCCTTCGGGAAGAAAATGCGGAAGCAGGCCCCGGAGGGTATTACCCTGTCCGGCTATATGCGGGAGCGGTATCATTCCAAGTCGGTACACGCCGTGTATCTCTTTGAGCTGGCAACGCTGTCTGTTCTTTCATCGGCGGTACAGCTGTTGGCCGGGGCAAAGATTCTGGCGGTGGTGACGGGCTGGCCGTTCTGGATGGTGACGGTGGTGCTGGCGGCAATCGCTTTTTCTTACTCGCAGTATTCTGGGATTAAGGCGTCCGTACTGACAGACGCGATCCAGATGATGTTCATGCTGGCCTGTTGTGCGCTGTTGGTTCCCTGGGCGCTTTCTGTGGACACTGGCGTGGCGGATATGATTCAAGGACTTTATGGCGCGTCGGGGGAGTATACCAGCCTTTTCAACGCAAACGGCTGGGAGGTATTGCTGTCTTTTGGCTTTCCGACGGCTATAGGGTTGATTGCCGCCCCCTTTGGGGATCAATGCTTTTGGCAAAGAGCCTTTTCGATTCGAGAGGATAAGGTGGGCGGCGCGTTCCGGCTGGGGGCGTTGATGTTCGCGGTAGTTCCGCTGTCTATGGGTATCCTGGGTTTTATCGCCGCCGGTTCGGGATACATGGCGCAGGAAAGCGGAATGGTAAACTTTGAACTGGTGACCAACCTGTTTCCGGCTTGGGTGATGCTTCCGTTTTTATTTATGGTGATCTCCGGGCTGTTGTCTACTACAGATAGTAACCTGTGTGCGGTTGCATCCCTGACAAGCGACTTCGGCGGCGGGATGCGGGAGGCAAAAGCGGCCATGCTGGTGCAACTGGCGGCGGCTATCGCAATCGCCAATATCCCCGGTCTGGCTGTGACAGATCTGTTTCTGATTTATGGGACCCTTCGGGCCACGACCATGCTTCCCACGGTCTTGACGCTGAATGGGAACGCCCTATCCCCCGGCGGGGTCACGGCGGGCGTCGTGGCGTCGTTGGCGGTTGGGATGCCGGTTTTCATCGCGGGAACTGTCTGCGGCAATGTGGTATTGAAAACCGTGGGCAGTCTGCTGGCGGTATTGCTTTCCGGCTGTATCAGTCTGGTGACCGCCCCCAGAAGTGAGGGGGTGCGGGCATGAAGGTCATAAAGAAGAAGCTGGTGGAACTGCGCCGGCCGGAGAGGAATGTCCGTATCCACTCTGACAAGCAGATTGCCGAGTTTAAGCGGTCCATTGAAATGTTTGGACAAATCCGGCCCATCGTGATTGACGAGGGCGGGACTATCTTGGCGGGCAATGGGCTGTACGAGGCCCTGTGCGCTATGGAGCGGACGGAGGCAGATTGTTATGTCGCCGCCGGGTTGTCGGGGTCCCAGAAGAAAAAGCTCATGCTGGCGGACAACCGCATTTTCTCTCTGGGGGTCGACGATCTCCAGGGCTTTGATGATATCATTGCCGGGCTAGATGATCTGGACGTTCCCGGCTATGATGAGGATCTCCTGAAAACCCTGACCGCAGATTTGAACGATGCGGATGAAATGCTGGCGGGCTATGGCATCATTGACGATGGCGCAAAAACCGAGATGAAAAAGGCCGCAGACCGCTATGAGCATAAGTCCGAGGAATACACCCAGGGGGCGGAGGAGATCAAACCGGCTCCGGCCCCAGTCCCGCCCGTGGAGGCCGCCGTGGAGGAACGGGCCCAGGAGCTTGACCGCCGCTATATCGTTTGCCCAAAATGTGGTGAGAAGATATGGCTATAAAGACGATTGAGAGCCGCATGAATGTGGTGGAAGCGGCGAAGCGCCGCATTGTCAATGTCTTTTCCAACGGAGTCCGGGTCTATATGTCCTTTTCTGCCGGGAAAGACAGCCTATGTATGTCCCACCTTGTCTATGAAAAAATCGTGAATGGAGAGATCGACCCCAAGCTGCTGACGGTAATTTTCATTGACGAGGAAGCGATCTATGCCAGCATGGAGCAGATGGCCTTGCGCTGGCGCAAGCGGTTTCTTTCCATAGGCGCAGAATTTCGCTGGTATTGCCTGCCTGTGAGACAGGTTTCGTGTCTGCATCAGCTTCAGAATGATGAAGCATGGATCACCTGGGAGCCGGGGAAAACCTGGATTCGGGACGCGCCGCCATTTGCAATAACCCGTGATCCGCACTTGAAATACAGCGGTCAGATGAATTACCAGACCTTTTGCAAAACCATCACCAAGGACGGGATACAGGTAGTTGGTGTGCGGGCAGCAGAATCCGTCCAGCGGCGGGTATACCTGGCAAACGCCGATTTGAAGGCCGGCGGACTGAGCTGCGAAAACAAGATCTTTCCGATCTACGATTGGAAGGATAGCGACGTCTGGCTATACATCAAGGAATATAACCTTGACTATCCAGATGCTTACATCGACCTTTACCGGGCCGGAGCCACCAAGAACTATCTGCGGTTGAGTACCTTCTTTGGTTCAGAGAGTATTGTAGGACTTCGGCATATCGCAGAAACACAGCCAGAGCTGTGGGCACGTATTGAGGAACGGGAGCCAAACGCCTACCTGACCCTGCTGTATTGGGACAGTGAAATGTTTAAGCGCAGCACCCGGAAGCGGACGGAAATGGAAGGGGAATCCAAGAAGGATTACAAGGAGCTTTGCCGCCAGATGCTTTTCGTGGAGCCGGAGAAGTATTTCACCAATGCCGGCACCCGCCAGGTGGCAGATCGGTACAAGAGCTTCTACATCAAGAGCCATGATGTCATGCGGCCGCGTGACTTCAAGCAGATGTACGAGGCATTGAATGCCGGTGATCCCAAACTGAGGACCTTGCGGGCCATGTATGTCACGGTATATTCCGCCTATGCAAAATACGCTAAGGAGAGCGCGGCGCGGCGGGAGGTGAATACGGATGTCTGAGGCAGTAGACGTATTCGCCCCTTTGTCCACATTGCAGTGGGTGGACCGCAATCTGCTGAAAGCCAATGACTACAACCCCAACAAGGTCAGTGAGGATAACCTGAAGCTGTTGATTCAATCCATCCTGACTAATGGTTGGACGCTGCCTATTGTGGTGAGGCTGGATTACACCATCATTGATGGCTTCCATCGGTGGACGGTGGCAGGACGGGAGCCTCTGTATACCAAGCTTCAGGGCAAAGTACCTGTGGTGATTGTCGCCCATAGCGATAAGAGCGACGATATCTACGGCACCATAACCCACAATAGGGCGCGTGGTACACACCTGCTGGAACCCATGAAGGCCATTGTGAAGCAGCTGATTGATGATGGAAAGAGTATCCCAGAGATCGGGAAGCAGCTGGGCATGAAGCCGGAGGAAATATTCCGCCTGTCTGACTTTTCCCGCGACGACTTCCTGGAGATGATGACTAAGGGCATACATGGATACAGCAAGGCTGTTATCTACAAGAAGGTATGATACGACACAAGGGCGCGGGCCGTTGCTGACAGCCTCGTGGAGCGATGGAGCCCGCGCCCCAGGTGTTTACCCGCCCCGTTCGCTATCTCGTCCCCACGGGGCTGTCAGGGCGAAGCAGAGGGTATCCAGTAGGCGGGCCGTATCAGATGGCGAAAGGAGGCCCTTTGTTACGACCGATACAGAGATACAAGTTTTATATCTGTTGTATCTGATGTATCAGCGTATGGCGATCGGGTGTGATACAGAAAAAAGCCCGTAGCCGTAAGGCTTTTTGAGTGTTATTGCGGCTATGTATCAGATGTAACACTGTTTATTTAGAAATATATCGATTAAAGAGAAAAGCGCGTATGTGTACGCCTAATGCGCGTATGTCATACACGCGCGCGCACGAGAGAGACACGGATACGACAGCCTGACAGACGCTTTGCTTGACCTGTACAACCCCGTAGAGGGATGGCAGCGTCAGGCGGGGTATTTCCTATCCTCCATCCATAACGGCGTTCTGCGGAGCTGGAAGAACGACGCAGAGGGTGAAGCATCAACCTCGGAGGGAAAAAGGTACTGTGAGCACCCTCCCCCAGAGGATGCGGGCGCTACGACCCCAAAAAACGGGTAGTTAGTCAAAAAAATTTTCGCCGGTTCCGTTCCGTATTTTGGCCTGGGAAGGAGGGATTCCCACCGTGGCAAACAAGATTACAACCGATACGGAGGTCAGCACGTCCGAGTTGGCCTGCGTCTTGGGAATAACCGCACGCTATGTCCGGCAACTGACGGAGGACGGCCAGCTGGAGAAAGTCAAGCAGGGCCGTTATATGTTGTGTGCGTCTGTCCAGAAGTATATCGACTCCAGGGAGGCGGTGACGGAGGACGAGGTGAAGCTAGAAAAGGCCAAACGTGCAGCCGAGGTCACATTGAAAACTTCCAAAGCGCATATTGCCAAGATGGAGGCTGACGAGCTACGCGGCAAAATGCATCGCTCCGAAGATGTGGAAGCCATGACCGCAGACCTGATTTATACCATTCGGGGATCGCTCCTTGCTCTTCCCGGACGGCTGGCGATAGATGTGGCCGCCGTGAAAACCCCCGCCGAGGCCGCCGAGGTGATCCGCAGAGGAGTTACCCTGCTTATGCAAGAGCTGTCGCAATATCAGTATGACCCGAAAAAATACGAGGAACGGGTCAGGAAGCGGATGGCTTGGGATATAGATATTGATACCGGGGAGGATGAAGATGCGTAATAGAATTGTACAGCGGCTAAACGCTGTTGTTGCCAAAGTCACGGCAGGGATGAAGCTATCGGAAATCTTGACTGTAACTCAGTGGGCCGAGCAAAACCGGCGACTGTCCTCCGAGGCCAGCGCCGAGCCGGGCCCATGGCGTACCAGCAGGACGCCATACCTTCGAGAGCCGATGGACGCTTTTACAGAGCCCCGTGTGTGGCGGATTGTTATGGTGGCCGCTTCTCAGGTTGGCAAGTCCGAGCTGGAGCTGAACATCATTGGCTACATCATCGACGAGGACCCCGGAAGTATTCTCTTTGTCCACCCAACCACCATTGACGCCAAGGAGTTTTCTAAGCTCCGCATTGCCCCAATGATTCGGGATTGTCCCACGCTGCGCCGCAAAGTGGCCGCGCCCAAGAGCCGGGACAGCGGGAACACGGTGCTTCAGAAAACCTATCCCGGCGGCATTCTGACCATGTGCGGCTCCACGGAGGCTCACGCTCTGGCGTCAAAACCGATTCGATATGTGCTGGGTGATGAGCGGGACCGCTGGGCCACGTCTGCCGGCAACGAGGGCGACCCCTGGGGGCTGGCAATGGCCCGTCAGACCACGTTCTACAACGCCAAAGCGGTGGAGGTCAGCACCCCCACCGTCAAGAACGCCAGCGCGATTGCGGACAGCTATGCCGAGGGGACCATGGAACGCTGGAAATCCAAGTGCCCCCACTGCGGTGAATACCACGAAATTCAGTGGAAAGACATCGAATATGAGTACGAAACCAAGGAGGTCAACAAGAAAAAGACCTACAAGGTGACATCGATCATGTATGTTTGCCCTGGGTGCGCCGCAACATCGGATGAAGTCACCATGAAGCGCCAACCCGCCCGGTGGGAGGCGGACAACCCGGACGCCTATGCCAACGGCGTCCGTTCTTTTTGGCTGAATGCTTTTGTCAGCCCGTGGGCCAGCTGGGAGTCTATCATTCTGAAATACCTGAACGCAACCGGTAATTCCAAGAGACTCCAGGTGGTCTACAACACCTGCTTTGGCGAACTGTGGGAGGACCGGGGTGAACTGGAGGACGAGGACAGCCTGATGGCCCGCCGGGAGGTTGAACCTTATGGGCTACAAGAGGGCGGAACACCTGTTGAATTGCCGGAGGGCGTTCTGGTGCTGACTGCCGGGATAGATACCCAGGATAACCGTATGGAGTATGAGATTGTCGGCCACGGCCATTTTGGCGAAACCTGGGGGATTGAGAAGGGCGTCGTCATGGGCAGACCGGATGATGAGGCGACCTGGGCGAAGCTGGATGAAATGGTTTTTAACCGGGTGCTGCACTTTGCGGACGGTCTGGGCTTGCGGGTGTCCATGTCCTTTGTGGATGAGGGCGGTCACTTCACCCAGGACGTGCGCCGTCAGTGTAGAGCGCGTATTAGGAGAAAGGTTTTCTGTATCAAGGGTATGCCTGGGCCAGATAAGCCTTACACCGCCCCGCCCAAACAAATGAAAATCGTGGTCAATCAAAGGGCCGTTGGGACCTGCTGGCAGTATCAGATCGGCGTGGACTCTGGCAAGCTGCTGATTATGGATAACCTGTCTGTGAAAAGCCCCGGCGCAAAGTATTGTCATTTTCCGCGTCGAGACGATTATGGCCCTGAATATTTCGCAGGTCTGCTCTCAGAACGTCTGGAATACGACGCAGGGAAAAAACAGCCCTGGGTATGGAAGAAGATTCCCGGTCACGAGCGCAACGAGGCCCTAGATTGCCGCAACTATGCAATCGCGGCGTTTAAGGCCCTGCCAAAGAATCTGGACGCCATAGAACGGCAGCTGAAAACTGCACAGGGCCAGCGTCTGCCGGATAAGGAGGCGGTATCCGCCCCGCCCAGGCCACGCACAAAGCAGAGGCCCGTCCGCTCTATACGGAACTATTACGATGATTGGTAGGTACACCCTATGGCAAACGCAGTAGAATTGAGGGCGCGTCTGGAATTTTGGCGGGAGGCCTTGCAGAAACTCCGGACGGCCTATCTGAAGCTGCTGGACGGCGGCGTAAAAGCTTATCGCATTGACGACCGGGAGCTGACCCGCTTTGACCTTCCGAAGCTTCAGGAGGAGATCGAGGCAGCGGAGAAAAAAGTGGATGAACTGACGGCCTTGCTGGAAGGACAGAAGCCAAGGCGAGCCGTCGCTATTATCCCGCGTGATTGGTGAAGGGGGCGGCGGTTATTTATCAGGATAAAAGAACGGGGCTTTTTCTCCCGGACAGCGCCCGTCCCAAGGCGTCAGGTTATAGCGAGGCTGGAGCCAGCCTGATCCGACGGGCTATGAAGGGATTCAAGGCCCGGAGCGGGAGCCCCAATGAGGACATCAACTGGAACAATACGACCCTGCGGCAGCGGGGCCGGATGCTCTATATGTCCGCGCCCCTTGCAACGTCGGCGGTCAACACGAACCGGACGAAGGTAGTAGGCGTTGGATTGACGCTGAAAAGCTCTATCAATCGGGAAGTACTGGGTCTCTCTCCGGAGGCGGCTAAGAACTGGCAGCGCAAAACGGAGGCGGAATTTCATCTTTGGGCGGACCATAAACAGAGCTGTGACGCTATTGGCATGAATAATTTTGACGCGCTCCAACAGCTGGCGCTTGTGTCATGGCTGATGTCTGGCGACGTGTTCCCGATTTTCAAGCGGTACAAGCCCACGCCCACCTGCCCCTACTCGCTGCGGATTCACATGGTAGAGGCGGATCGGATCAGCACTCCCAACCACGTGGGCGGGCGGAATGGGTTTATCGGCATTACCGATGGTGAAAACCCGGAGAATGGCAACCGGATTTTCGACGGGGTGGAGGTAAACAGCGACGGCATGGTGGTTGCCTACCATGTGTGCAATAGCTATCCCTGGCAGATCATCCGGGAGCCGCAGGAGTGGACACGGGTGGAAGCCTATGGTCCCAGGACCGGCCTGCCCAATATCCTCCATGTGATGAACAGTGAGCGGTGCGATCAGTACCGGGGCGTGACCTATCTTGCCCAGGTAATCGAACCGCTTTTGCAGCTGCGCCGGTACACGGAATCAGAATTGATGGCCGCGCTGGTCCAGAGCTTTTTCACGGCGTGGATTATCACCAAGACAGACCAAAGCGAACTCCCAGTCAACGAGACAGGCATGGGAGACATTGCGGGTGTTCCGACAGCCAACCCCGGAGGGGATAATATCTCCAACAGTCCCAATGAGTACGAGCAGGGACCGGGTACCGTCCTTCATTTAGCTGAGGGGGAGGACGTCAAGTTTGGAAGCCCCAACATCCCCAGTACAGGCTTTGATGTGTTCGTGAAAACCTTTTGTAAATTGATCGGCGCAGGTCTGGGGGTTCCCTATGATGTGCTGGTCAAAGAATACAATTCTTCCTATTCGTCTGCGCGTGCTGCGCTGCTGGATGCATGGGAGGATTTTCGTATGCGGCGGAAATGGTTCGTGGATGACTTCTGCCAACCGGTCTACGAGGTATGGCTGGCGGAGGCGGTGGCCCGTGGCCGTGTCAAGGCCCCCGGCTTTTTTGGGGACCCGTTGATTCGGGCGGCATGGTGCGGAGCGCGGTGGATCGGGCCTGTTCAGGGCAGTCTTGACCCGTTGAAGGAGGCAAAGGCAGCGGTACTTCAAATTCAACACGGTTTGAAAACCCATGAGCAGGTCACACGGGAAACTGGCGGAGGCGACTGGGACGAGAATGTGGAACAGCTGGCGGCGGAGAACGCGAAATTGACCGCCGCTGGCGGCGGGGGTATCCGTATGGAGGTTGACCCCAACGAAAAGGACGATAAGGGAGAAGGAGGCAACGAAAATGCCTAGTCCACTTGAAATCATTTTTGGCCGAAATCCAAAGGCCATCAGTATCAACCGCGGCCCTTATGTCATGGAGATGGCCGATGGGGAGAACGCGGAGATCACCATGTACGGCGAGATCGTGGAGCGGCATCCGAAGCACTGGTGGACCGGCGAGCCGCTGGAGGGGGACTTCATCGTGCAGGATGAATTTCTGCGTGACCTGGAGAACCTGTCCGGGGCCAAGACGCTGACCATCCGTATGCACAGCATCGGCGGCGATGCTGGGGTATCTATCCTGATCCACAATCGGCTCCGTGATTTGTCAGCCAAGGGAACGGCTCTGACCTGCATTGTGGATGGTGTGGCTATGTCCGGCGGCTCTCTTATCATGTGCGCCTGTGACAATGTGGAGATCAACCCCTCCAGCCTTGTCATGATTCACAAGGCGGCAATCTCCATTTGGGACAGCTGCAATGCGGATGATTTGAGAAAACACGCCTCCGCCTTGGATGCATGGGACAAGGCTCAGGTGTCCATCTACAAGCGCAAAGCTCCAGGGCTTTCCGATATGACCATTTCAAACATGATGACAAAGACCACCTACATGACCGGGACGGAGGCGGTGGAAAAGGGGTTTGCAGACAAGCTCCTGGAGGATGCCGCTCCCCTGGACATTGCCGCCAGCGCCGACGGGCGCAGTCTGTTTGTGCGCGGTCGGCAGTTCCATCTCACTCCGGGGATGTTTGCCCCGGACGCAATCCCCACGGTCACAACCGAGGCGGCGGCCCTGGTTGAGGCAAATAAAAATCAGCCGGCGCAGACCGGCGGACAGAATGGAGGAAACACTATGGCAAAACCCCTTGAAGAGCTACGGGCGGAAAACCCGGCGCTGGCGGAGGCGTTGATGGCCGAGGCGAAAGCCGCTGTGTCCGCGTCTGGCGCGGCGGCTCTCACTCCCGCGCCCACAGCAGATCCCGCCCCGCAGAGCAACGGTGGGGAGGATCTCGCCCAGGTCGAGCGCAAGCGTATCCAGGAAATTGACGCGCTGGCGGGCCTATTCGACGCGGAGACCATCCATGCGGCCAAGTACGGGGACCACCCCTGCACCGCCCAGGAGATGGTCTATCAAGCCGCGCAGAAAGCATCCCGGCAGGGCGGGACGTTCCTGGCCGCGCTGGAGGCTGACGCGGCGGCTTCTGGCGTTCAGGCCGTTGGCGCGGCCAACGGCGCGGGTAGTGACGGTGCTGGCGTTCCGGACAGTCCCCAGGCGGTAGTGGCCCAGGCCCAGGCGGACGCCAAGGCGTTCAACGAGAGGAAGAGAGAGGTGCGGTAAGCATGAAGGAGCTGGTAAAAAATGTGGGCAAATGCGGGCAGGACAATCTAATCGCGGGACTCTTTCCCCGCGCTCTGACTATGCCTGTCAAGATTGCGGCCGGTGAGGGGCTGCTCCAGCGCGGCACGCTCTTGACTGCCAAGAGTGACGGCACTTATGTAGTTTGCGGTAAGAAGGAGACTACTGGCGAAGGGGACGCCGCGCAGACCACCACCTATTCCAATCCCGGCGCTATCCTGACGGATGCGGTGGACGCTTCTGGCATGGAAGCGGTGGCGGCTGTCGCCTATCGCAACGGGAATTTTAACCCCGATGCAGTGATCGTTGCGGAGGGCTATACCCTGACTGCTGCGGACAAGGATATCCTGCGCAAATACGACATCATCTTCACCCAGGTACTGCCGGAGTAAGGAGGACAACGAAATGAATATCTACGACACCCTGTATATGCTGGCGGCGATTGCGATTTTGACCCCCGAACCCACCTTCTTCAAGCGCCGCTATTTTCCCACCGATCTGGCGCTGGACGTGTTCGGCACGTCCAAGGTTCTGGCCGACTACAAAGAGGGTAACCGCAAGGCCGCGCCCTTTGTGCTGCCCCGTGTTGACGCGCTTCCTGTTGGGCGTGGTGGGTTTAGCACCTTTGAGCTGGAGCCCGGCAACATCGCCATTTCCAAGCTCCTGACCATTGACCAGCTGCACC
>JAAWBZ010000205.1 GCA_022792945.1 Oscillospiraceae bacterium
GAGGTACAGTGTGAGAAGAAATGCCGCGTACTGGAGGAGCTTGACTGGAAGCTGGTATTGCAGAACCTGCATGATCAGATTATTTTTCTGGACGAGGATAACCTGTTTCTGAAAACAACAGATTTTGCGGGGATGGTAAAGGAATCAGATAACTATTTTGTGATCATTACCAGAGAAGATTTAGCGAATCTGCCATATTCCGTGGAGGAAGTTTACGGAATACACACGGCCGGGAAGTACCATGATATGAAGCAGGTCTATAATAAATTTTACCATATATATGGAAGCAGAGAAATCACGGAGGAAATAAAGCCAGATGGCGTGGTTGTAGAAGACAGCCATTCGGGCTTTGACTTCTTTAAGCAGGTGTGCGGCGAACAACATATTCCCTGCAGAAGCGCAGGCGGAAAATCGCAATTAGTGGATTCCCTGAATGAGCTGGAAATCGAGAATGTGCTTGTTGTTGCCGATGGGGCGTCCATCGGGCCTGAAATGAATGAGTTGTTCCAATACATGAAGATTCATCCGGATACAAAATGTTATCTTCCAGAATCATTTGAGTGGCTTATATTAAAATCCGGTCTGATTGACGGCAACGCGGTTCAGGATATTTTGGAGCATCCGCAGGATTTTATAGAAAGTCAGGAGTTCTTTAGCTGGGAACGTTTTTTTACAAATCTTCTTATACAATATACGCAGGGAACGTATCTCAATTACAGCAAGCGGAAGCTGAATGAAGTGTATCTGCACAAGAAACATAAAAAAGCGATTCTGCATACAATGGAGAAAATCATATTTGAATAGAGATTTCAGGCAGCTTTGGCCGCATTCACGCGATATTGTTCACACCCTTTGGGTGCTCTAGCAACATTCACGCACCAGATGGATCGCCCCCTCCTCCTCTCAGTTCATACAGAGGACAAGGGGGCTTTTTTCTCGTTCCTGAAAATAAAAAGAAGGAATATGAAACTTTTTTCTATATACATTGGTACATATTTATATGAAAGGGCATTATGCCATGCATGGCCGTACGGCCGTTTTATCAGGAAGGAGGGTACGGAATGGATGATTCGAAAACAATGGAACAGTTAAGAAAAAGAGAACAAAAAGCATTGGAAGAAATCATAAAAAAGTATAATCAGTATGTTTCGATAATCGTATATAAAATTTTGTGCGGATATTCGGCGGAAATAGATATGCAGGGGGTAGTCAACGAGATTTTTTTCCGGCTGTGGGAAAATGCGGACAAGCTCGATATACAGAATTATACGGATC
>JAAWBZ010000206.1 GCA_022792945.1 Oscillospiraceae bacterium
GACTTTGCTCACACCGATGGAAAGCAGGATGCCCGTTTCATGTGTCCGCTGCTTAATCCACATATTGAGGATCAGCGCCAAAATGCCGATGCTGACAATCACGATGCCAGTAATCAGTCCCGTCACCATGTTCTGCATGGCAGTCAGGGAAGATGCCACGGCTTCATAGGCGGTGTTATCAACGGTCAGAGTAAAGCAGTTCCAGTCCAAGTCTAACTTCCGTATCTGCGCTGTGATTTTATCAATGTCCCTGGGATCGTCCACGAAAAACTCCACGCCGTTGTCATACTGGATAACATCGTGCATCATAATCTCTTGCATGGCCTTGTGGTCGATAATCAGGCGGTTCCGCTTGTCGGTTGATGTAGTGGTAAAGCCCCCGTCATCCAGTGTACTTTCATAAATACCTACGATTTTCAAGGACACATTAGGATAACCACCCGCGTCATAACAGCATTGTACAGTAATGGTGTCCCCCAGCTTCAAGCTGTTTTTTTCAGCCAGTGCGGTACTAATTAAGACGGAGTGATCGTCCTCCGTGGTGATATGACGTCCTTCGACCAGCTTGAACGCTCCTCGCCGGAAGTAGTTGAAATATTCGGAGTTTGAGACAGAGGGGAGGCGGCTGTAATCGCTCCCCGGCCCAAAGCTGAAGCCGGAGATAAAGGAAAAATCCATTGCAAAGACACTGCCATCACCAACACCGTTATAGCTGCTGACGCCTTTGACGCTCATAACCTTCTCAATATCTGCATCCGTGATCGGCGTACCCGTGTAACCTACTGACACGCCACCAATGCCTTGCTGGTATGTCCAATTCTGGCTGTTGCTGCCATCCAGTTCCAGTTTGATGCTCCCGCCCACGGACTGCCGCAGGCTTAATGCGGACTGATCTGCCGCCGCCAGGATGGAAAGTCCGGTCAAAACGAATGTAGAAATCACGAACAGGGTCAACAGCAGAATCAGTGTTTTCCCTCTTTTCCTGGTCGTGTAGAAAAATGCTCTTTTTATCATATCTGCGTCCTCCTTAACTCATTTTCGATAGAATTTCTTTGGGCTGAAGCTGGAAAATCGGATATGCAGCTATCATCACACCAGCAATCACAGCAAGAACTTCAATCCCGTACTGCAAAAGCAATTTCCAGGCAGGAAGATCAATACTGACTGCGCCAATCATATCCCTCAGGAACGTCCCAATCTGCATAGCGGCAAAATAGCTGACTGGGCAGGAAAAGAGGAATGTCAGCAACAGAATCGCCGTGGTTTCAACTAAAAACTGTGCGATGATGTTCCTTTTTGCTACACCAACTGCCAGCAGTACGCCGACTTCATGGACACGGCCCCGGATACGCATGGCAAGTATCAAAAAGAGGACAATCATGCTGACGGTAATTGCCGAAACGATTAGAAGGGTCGTTAATCGTCCGATGGTCGAGAGTTGATATGCGATAGCGTCATACTCTGCCGTATCCGCATTGAGCGTGTAATCTTCCCACCGGAGCGGTACGTCCCGCTTAATCTGCTCCATGACCGTTTCCAGTCTGGCAGGGTCAGTGATAAAGAAATCCACCCGGCCCGAATAGGTTCCAGTTTCACTCTCCATCAAAGCCCAATAGGTATTATGGTCAGTGAAAATGGTGTCGGTGTCAAACTCCATACTTGCATCGCTTTCATAAATGCCGATAATCTTCACCGTTGCTGCCGGGTCTTTGAATGACAATTCATCGCCAATGTTCAGTTTGTTTTCCTCTGCCAGCTCCCGACTGACCAGGGCAACGTGCTGATCTTCGGTTGTGATATGCCGACCTTCAGCCAGTGTCAAAATGCCACGGGTAAAGTTTTGGTTCCATGCAGATGATGTATTAGCAGAGATTGTACCAGACGGCATACCAGATGGAAGAATAAAGCCGCTGGCTGTTGCGGTGGCTGACTGCTGGGCGTTGTAGGTTTTGATTTCGGTGCTGTCCGCAATCAGGTCAATATCCTGCTGGGAAATGGGAATAAAAGAGAAATCTGCC
>JAAWBZ010000207.1 GCA_022792945.1 Oscillospiraceae bacterium
AACACCCGATTTTTAACTGCCAGACGTACCCCATTTAAAATGTGGTCACTGTGTGTCTCGGCAATTACCTGCACACCTCCCATCCCCACACGGGCAATCAATTCTCCCAATGCTCTCTGCCCGGCAGGATGTATGTGGGCCTCAGGATTCTCGATAATGATAATATCGCCTTTTTTTGCTGAGACAAGCGCAATCATCAGAGGAAGTACATAAGTGATACCAAATCCTACATTTATACTCTTATAGGATTTTGTCTTCTCCCGTCCTTCCACGAATTCATAGCGCACTTCCGACTTCCTTAACTGCATATTTACATCCACCCGCGGGGAAATACCAGGAGAAATTCTGTCCATCCAGACTTTTGTCTGATTCCCCAGTGAGTTTCCCATTTTATCAGGCAGAATCACATTCTCATTTTCTACAGTATCATCCCAATGATAGTTGAGATACTGTAAAGCATATTCCCCGTCGTTCCCAAACTCCCTGCTGTTTATTTCCTCTTCATTTCTGATTCGGTATAAATCCTGGGGCGGAATACGATATGCCGATAAATAGCTGAAATATTTTCCAAAGAGTTCCAAATCTGTATTTTTCTCATTTCTATTTATAACAGGAAGGAAATCCGAATCCGGCAAATATTGAAATGTCCAGGAATGCTCCCCTCTTCCATCTCCATAGCCTAATTCAATCCTTTCCTCTTCTGCCCTCTCATACAAAACATCCTGGCCGCTTCCCAGTAAAAGATACTCCCCATTCAGATGTAATCCTTTTATGCCGTCACTTTTTAATGCGGATTGTCTCAGCAATAACAGGCTTTGAATCATGGTAGATTTCCCCATACCGTTGATTCCCGATAGAATATTAACAGACTTAAGGGGAAGCTCAAAGTTCTCAAAACATTTAAAATTTTTCACTGCTATTTTATTTATCATACAAACTCCTTCAGCAGCTTTCGCGCCATTTCAATTCTCCGGTTTGTGGAGTGCTGATCACCTGCTTTAATTGCCGTGATAAAACCTCTTTCCTGTTGCATATCACAGAATTTCTGTAAAAAAACTTTCCTCTTACAAACAATTTTATCCAGCTGTTCTTTCGTCAGTTCTGAAAAACACACCGACCACATTTCAAATATCGCTTTGTTAATCGGTCCTCTCCGCCAGTTTTCATTATAGGATTTAGATAATAGAATCTGCTCTTTGATTCTATTATATTTCCTAAAGGCAAACCTCCCGAAAATTTCAGCACAGTACCACATAACTGTCTGAAATTTGTCCTCAAGCCTCCTGATATCACTTTCCCCATAATTATTGACCAGTTTCATCGCCTTTATCAGGAAATGGTCAATATTCCCTTCATATTCTTTCGTATAATCAAGCTCCGTAAACGCCAGAAATCTGGTGACATATTCTCTGTCCAGCATTCTGTCAGGTCGAATTGCATTCTGGGTGGCCCTGAGAAAAATTTCACTTTTCGCAAGTCTCTCAATCAATTCTGTGACCTTGCCCTGATAA
>JAAWBZ010000168.1 GCA_022792945.1 Oscillospiraceae bacterium
CCGGACTGAGCAGTCCTTCTTGGTGCCCAAGGAGGAGATTGTGGGCTACGACTACGACCTGTCCATCAACAAGTATAAAAAGACTGAATACGTCCCCGTGGAGTACCCGCCCACCAGCGAGATTTTCGCCCAGCTTCGGGAGCTGGAGGCGGAGATTCAGAAGGGGCTGGAGGAATTGGAGGGGATGGTGTGATGGCGAAATTTACAGACCTTTTTTTGGATGTTACAAAGGACGGTCATAAAATCCCTAAAGAAAACTATTTACCCCAAGGCAAGTATCCGATTATTGATCAAGGGCAAGAGTACATCGCTGGATATTCAGATGAAGCGGAAGGATTATATGAAGATGTCCCTGCCATTATTTTTGGAGATCATACAAGAATTATTAAATATGTTGACAAGCCATGCTTTCTTGGCGCTGACGGAGTCAAACTTTTAAAAGCTAAAGATTCCAGTTCAAATTATAAATACCTGTATATAAATCTATATTTTGATAACCTTATTCGCCTAGGTCTGCTTGCACGGTCACCAACATTTTCATCGCTTACAGATAAAACACTTTATGAATCATTAAAAACTCATCCGTATATTGTTGCTAATGAAAAAAGTATACACCAGTATGCTGAGCCATACAATCAACCTAGTTTTAGTGAGGGCTATGTGTCGTTAACAGATTTCGGCAGAGAATTCTGCGAGAAGACCGTAATAAACGTTGTGACTGTCCATTTGCCACCCCTCAAACTATAAAGAGGTGCCCACCATGACCAACTTCGACCATTTCCTCACCGACCCTCAATTCACCTCCTTCGCGGAGGCCGCGGTGGCGGCGAAGAAAATCCTGCACATCGACCTGGCCGCCTGTATGCTCAACTGCCGGCGGGCGGTGGAGTGCGGGGTCAAGTGGATGTACTCGGTGGACAGCGCGCTGGTCAAGCCCTTTGAAATTGTGGGACTGGATATGCGCGCGGCGAAGGAAGTCTTTTCCCAGTACCTCACTAATACCAGCCTGGACAGTCGTCAGATTTATTTTGTAAACCAGAATGTAGAGTATATCGTCCTAAACGGCATGATGAAAGACCTGTCCGTTCTCCAGGAGCCACCCTTCACCGACCAGGGCAGTGTGGTGGAGGTATTTACCGACCTGTTCCTCTGGCTGGGCATCAAGGCTGTGATCGACAAGATCAACGCCAATGCAGCAGTATAAGCCGAGCTATCAGCCCAGGAACCGGTTAATCTGAAACCGGTTCCCGGTTCTTCTTGTACTGATCCAGCAGACTTTGATGTCCCTCCTGGTCTTTTTGAATCAACTCCTCCTTTGTAAGAACCTGCCACTGAGGACTGTCCGTAGGTTTCCTAAGATCGAGTACCATAAAAGAAGTCGGATAATTCTGCTTGGGGTCGAAATCTAAGTCGGCGGCCACCCGTTTCTGCCAAAAGCTCTCATCCGGTGGCAGTTCCTGCTTAACGGTATCGTAACTGGTCAATTCATGGGTGGTGTCGATGCGCCGCAGGAATTCCTCCGCTTTGATTTTCCCTGCTATATATTCTCGACGAGCCTGACGGGCATTTGTCTCCCATTCGTCGTACTGCATAGGTGTCATGGGAATCAGGCGATTCCGCTGATTCTCCGGTGCGTCCTGATAGCGGAGCATCCTGGCATACATCCGGTCCCGCAGTTGCTTGAACAGCTTCAAGGCGTCATCCTGCTCTGGTCCCTTTCTGCGTTTGAGGTTGGCCCCCCGTTTCTTGCAGGACTGACCATCAAAAATCCGGTTGCAGTAGAAAGCTCTGGCTTTGGTTTTTGGTACGAAGTAATTCCAGCAGCAGTCGCATCGGGCGATGCGCTGTTTTTCCTGGCGGAAGTATATCATCAACTCCATCAGTCTCAGCTGATAAACAGTGTCCACAGGGAGAGGCAGGATTACATTCTCATAGCCATCCAGGCGAGCGGGGTTACAGAACTCTGAAATCTTGGGATAAACGCCACGCAGTTTCTCAAACCGCTCTTGCTGAGTGGCCCGCTCCATCCCGTCGAAGGTCATCTCCATGATGTTGCGAAGCCTGATCTGTGTGCGGATTGGAAGTTCCAAAACCTGAAGCAAGCGATGGCCTGCCTGGAGCAGAAATGTGGCTGAACCATTGTCCTGCATTCTCAGAACTTGATCCAGCAAGTTTCCCAGCTCAAAAAAAACGAGTGGGTCGATCTACTGGAGCATAGATGGAGCATCAGCGCCTCGGCAGCCAAGTCTTCCAGCTCGGACACCGAAATATCCAGCTTTGCCTCAAACAGCGGATAATCTTCATAGAGACGCTGGATTTCCTGGCGGTAAGCAGTGTAGTCTATCTCCACTGCGGCAATCAAATCCTCTGCGGGTGTGACGGAGGGGCACCGTTGCACCCGTCCATCTACGTCGATAATCACAACACAAATTTTCCCATCATCCCCGGTCTCAATCCAGAGACCGAGGAAATTTTGTCTGCCATGGCGCTCCCTTCCCAAGATCACTTCATGATGTAAAGACGGTTGAAATTATTGTAGCATGACAGCGAGGAAAAAGAAAGTCCGGACAAACCTCGGCAACTGAATACCCACCACCTGAGAGAATATGTCTTCGGTCCCAGTACCGCCACGACCCCGCAGATGTGGGTGAGCGTACCAAAGGAGAACACTACGCGGCAGAGAAGCCTGGCGCAGGAACGGGTATGGTGTGTGGACTAACAACACAGAAAAGGAGAATTGAAATGAACAAACTCAACACCATCGATGGTGAAACCTTGATGAGCCATCCGCTCCAGCCGCTGAACTTCGTGGTGGACACGTTAATCTCCCAGAGTCTGCACATCCTCGCCGGTTCCCCCAAGGTCGGAAAATCCTGGCTGGCCCTGTGGCTGGCGGTGACCGTTGCCAAGGGTGAACCGGTCTGGGGAATGCAGGTGAAATGGGGTACAACCCTGTACCTCTGTCTGGAGGACTTCCAACTTCGCATCCAGAATCGGCTGTTTGATGTGACAGAGGACGCACCGGCCAGCGTCCACTTCTGCACTGAGAGTCGTATCCTGGGTGACGGACTAACAGAGCAGCTGGAGCAGTTCCTCAGTGAGCATCCGGACACATCCCTCGTCATCATCGACACCCTGCAAATGATCGGAGTGCTGCCTACGACAACACCTATGCCAACGACTACCGTGATCTCTCTACCTTACTCCAAGACAGTCCTCAGTTTATCGGCACTCCCACGGAGCTGGCACAGCGCATCGACCCTGATGGCACAGAGGGCATCACGTCCAAAAATGTCTCCCGAAAAATCCTGCAAAGCGTTGAGGCTCTAGGCAGCGCAGGTATTGCAGTGACCGTTCGCAGGAGCAACGGAAAGCGGCTGATCGATCTGCGACGTGCCGATAGTGCCGACAATGCCGGGGCTAGTACTGCCGACCCTATTGACCCTGCCAGCGCCCCGGCGACGCCTCGTGTGGCCAGCAGGAGGCAAGGCGGGAGCTGATACCCTGTCAGACAGAGAGGCCCCGTTGGTGCGGAAAGCCCACCCTTGGGTGGTGCAAACCTGCAAATAAATGTCAAGCCCCAAGCGGCACTTTTTTAGAAAAATTATTGAAAAGGTCATTCACTTAAAAATAGGCACAAAAACCAGACCAACAAGAGCAGCTCCGGTTGGCCGAACTTGATGCGCTTAAATTATGCAAGATAAAACTTGCCGCCAAAGTCAAGCGGCAGTCTCTTGTTTCGTTTCCAACGCAAGCAGATATTCCTTGACTCTGGCGTAATAGACCCGCAGGAACTTTGCCGCGCCGGCAACTGTGTACACATAGAAATGTTTCCCCTCTGCCCGCTTCTTGTCCATGAAGGAATAGATCGGGTTGTCCGTGGAACTACGTTGCAGGACAACGCTCATGACCTGAATCTGCGTCCTGCGCAGATGTGGAGATC
>JAAWBZ010000208.1 GCA_022792945.1 Oscillospiraceae bacterium
CAACAAATAATCGCAAGCCTTTCGGCATGCTGGGCATCTTCGTGGTTATCGGCATCATCGCGCTTATCGTGCTGGTGCTGACCAAGGCCGGCAGCAAATAGCCGCAAGCCTTTCGGCATGCCGGGTATTTTTGTAGTTATCGGCATCATCGCGCTCATTGTGCTGGCGCTGACCAAAGCCAGCAACAAATAGCCGCAAGCCTTTCGGCATGCCGGGTATTTTTGTGGTTATCGGCATCATCGCGCTCATCGTGCTGGCGCTGACCAAGGCTGGCAACAAATAGAACCCCCAAAGGCCCTCCGCTTGTGGTGAGGGTCTTTTTATCTGATTTTTTGTAAAATATACTTGACTTTTAGAAAGGTTTACTATACAATAAACAACAGGAGGTGATGGCTTGGGGAAAAATCTGAAGCTGAAAGCCGCCCGCGCCGCCATGGGCCTCACCCAGCAGGGGCTGGCGGACGCGGTGGGCGTCACCCGGCAGACCATCGTAGCCATAGAGAAGGGGGATTATAACCCCACCGTAAAGCTGTGCATCTTGATTTGCCAGTCTCTGGGCAAAACCCTGGATGAGCTTTTCTGGCCGGAAGCACAAGAGTGAAGGGAGGAAGCGGCATGAAAAACAAGCTTTTCAGATGCAGGAACGAGTTAGACGAGCGGCAGCTTTTGCAGCGGGGAGACGTGTTCCAGCATGGCATCATCCTCTTTTTCGTCCTGCTGCTGGCAAACGCCTTTTTAAAGGAAGAGGGCGTCGTCTGGGCTGAGGGCATGTGGGAGAACCTGCTGATTATCTGGTCGGTCATCACCCTGTGCATGTGTGAATATGCTGTAAAAGAAATATACCCTATGGGCGGCGGCATGGCAGTGATTTATGGGACGGATGGCCTGGCTGGCGCGTTCCTGCTCGTTATAGGCATTGTGGAAGCCGCCATGGGCCGGGATCCTTTTTTCGTCGGCCCCCACACCTTAAGCCGTATCGGGTGCCAAATCATAGAAGGTGCTTTGATGGTGCTTCCGCTGCTGGTCTTTTGCGGCAAAAAGGTGTATAATTACAGGAAGGAGACACAAGACAATGAAACCTAAATACAATGCGTTTTTGACCTACTGGCCCTGGCTGCTGCCCATAGGGATCCTGCTGTGGACAGCGGCGCTTATGCTGAGGCATTTCCATGTCCTGCCAGACTACTGGGCC
>JAAWBZ010000169.1 GCA_022792945.1 Oscillospiraceae bacterium
CAGCAGCTGCTGAAAAACAACGTATTTACAGACTGGATGAATGAGTCCTCGCTGGTTGATAGCTTTAAGCGAAAATTTCAGGAGCAGTACCTGGCTCTGGAGCTGGAAAAAAATGTGAGTAAGGAACAGATTCTGGAGGATTACCTCAACACGATTAACCTGGGAGCCGGCACCTACGGTGTTCAGGCCGCTGCCCTTAGATATTTCGGCAAAAACGTCTCAGAGCTGAATCTCTCAGAATCTGCCGTCATAGCCGGCATCACTCAAAATCCCACCCGATACAATCCGATTATTTACCCGGAGAACAATGCAGAACGCAGAAAAAAAGTGCTGGAGCATATGCTGGAACAAGAGTACATTACCCAGGAGGCTTTTGACGAAGCCATGGCCGATGATGTGTATTCCCGAATCCAGGAAACGGATAATCAGACGGAACAGACTTCCATCTATACCTACTATGTGGACGCCATGATTGACCAGATCATCCATGACCTCATGGATCAGAAGGGTTATACAGAACAGCAGGCCAACAAGCTGCTCTTTACCAGCGGTCTGAAAATCTTCTCTGTCCAGGATCCCTCCATCCAGCAGATCTGTGATGAGGAGTTTGCAAATCCGGCCAATTTTCCCGCCGGGACACAGGTGGGACTGGACTATGCCCTCAGCATTCAGACTGCGGAGGGAGAAACCATCCATTACGGAAACCAGGATTTTCTCTCCTACTACAAAACAAATTTCGACTCTGCCTTCAACATGATGTTCTCAGACCGTGATACGGCTCTGGCAGCTTTGGAGGCTTTCAAAAACTCCAAGGTCTCGGAAGGTGTTAAGGTTCTCGGCGAGCGCATCTCCCTGGCTCCCCAGCCCCAGGCATCACTGGTTATCATGGACCAGTCCACCGGCTATGTGAAGGCCATCGTGGGCGGCCGGGGAACCAAGGAGGCCAGTCTCACCCTAAACCGAGCCACCGCCACCACGCGCCAGCCCGGTTCCACCTTCAAGATTGTCACCACCTATGCGCCGGCCATAGACTACGACAATATGACTCTGTCCTCTGTATACTATAATGCCCCCTATGCCTACCGGAACGGTGTTTCGGTAAACAACTGGGACAGCAACAATGCTTACACCGGCTACACCACTATCCGGGATGCTATCGCCAACTCTATCAATGTTGTGGCAGTAAAATGTATCACGGAAATCACCCCTGCCATCGGTTTTCAGTATGCGGAAAAGTTTGGCATCACTACCCTGCACAACAGTGAGGCCCTGGATGTCAATCAGCCTCTCGCCCTGGGAGGAATCACCGACGGTGTCACAAACCTAGAACTCACAGGTGCCTTCGCCACCATAGCCAACCAGGGACAATACATCAAGCCTAAATTTTATTCCCATATTGAAGCTCCGGACGGAACGATCCTCATCGATAACCGGACACCTGTCACCTCCAAGGTACTGAGAGAGAGCAGCGCATTTCTTCTCACCAGCGCCATGAAGGATGTGGTCACCCACGGAACCGGAACCCTCATTGATCTGGGAGAGATGCCCGTTGCCGGAAAAACAGGCACCACCTCCGATTACAAGGATATCTGGTTCTCCGGCTTCACCCCGTACTACACCTGTTCCATCTGGGGCGGCTATGACAACAATGATAATCTGCCTGACGGAGAGTTATTCCACACCTACCACAAGGTTCTGTGGAATTCCATCATGACTCGTATCCACGCTGAGCTTCCTGTCAAAGATTTCGTTCAGCCCGCGGATGTGATTACCGCCAAGGTCTGCCGAAAATCCGGCAGGCTGGCCATCGACGGAATCTGCGATCAGGACCCCAGAGGCTCCCAGATTTACGAGGAATATTTTATCCGAGGCACAGAGCCCAAAAGCTCCTGCGATAAACATCTGGCCCTCCCCATCTGTCAGGAAAACGGTCTGCTGGCAAACACCACCTGTACCGTATACACCCGAATATTTATCAAACAGCCAGATGACAATTTTGATTATACGGATGACAGCAACTATGCGCCGCCCTATCAGACCTGCCCTGGCCACAAGCCTGCCACCATTCTGGACGGCTTGAAGGATCACCAAAACAATCCGTCTGATCCTCCTGCCTCTGATCCCAATGGTCAGACTCCCAGCACGGAACGCCGCGCTGAGGAGGACGGTGAGGGACCTATTACCATTATACGTGATGTAAACCTGGGTACCCCGTAGTCAGTCAATATCTTATACGGAGTTACCTTAGAGAAAGTACAGACTTTTATTTCTTCCCTTGGAATACTTGACTTGCTGCGAAGCGGCTGTCCTGCTTTCCCAGCCTCGATTAAAGCCTCCTGCACCGCATATCTATCTGAGACTAATATGGGTAAACAGAGCAGGTGATATATACTCATGATCGCCGTCCTCATTAAAGGGCGGCGAGAAAATTTCAAATAAACAGATTACTCTCTGTGTACAAAATGAGTGATTTCGTTGGGAATGTTTATTATATGCTGTTTTGCTTCGGTAGGATAGACGGTGATATTCGGAAGGTCTTTCAGCGGAATCTGCGTTTTATCATTCCGGTCTGGAGATTATTCATCTTCGTCCTCTCTCCTTCTCGTGACGACATATATTGTGATCAGTCCGCCGACTGCCAGAACCATACCTCCGATAAAAAGACAGAGACTGTCCTAAAACAGTCCCTGAAATCTATCATTTTTGATTTTCAAGTGTCCTTACGCAGAATGTCCAGATATTCCGTATATGCAAACACTCTGTTGCGGCTCGCATTATTTGTCTGCGTCAAGATAGACGACTCCACGAAACGATTCACTGTGGCAGACACAGTGCTGTATGCAAGTCCGAGTTCGTCGGATGTTTTCCGGATATCTATAATCGGGTTCTGCTCCAGATAGGAAAACAGCCGGA
>JAAWBZ010000139.1 GCA_022792945.1 Oscillospiraceae bacterium
GATCACACGGACGGCTGGCAGTCTGTTTATGCCCACCTGTCCAGGCTGGCGGTAGCTCCAGGTACGCCTATCCGGCAGGGGCAGCTTGTGGGGTACATTGGCAGCACTGGCAACTCTACCGGGCCGCACCTGCATTTAGCTTTGTACTATCATGGCAGCCCTGGCGAGAATGGCATGAACTATGCGGAAATGGCTTGGCCACAATATAGGGGGTAGGCAATGTGTCCCAAGTTGGGACGCATTTTCCTCAATTTAAGAACAGAACTTGATTTAACCTCGGTAATAGTTTATACTTAACGTAAAAAAGGATGTGAAACAGCTATGGCAAATATCCTGATTGTTGAGGACGAAAAAAATATGCAAATCATCATTGCAGACTACATGAAAAAAGGCGGCCACACCTGCTTTACCGCTGATGATGGCATAGATGCCTTAATGTTTTTGAAAAACCAACCGATGGATTTGCTGATTTTAGATATCATGATGCCCCATCTGGACGGCTTTTCTGTCTGCAAGTTGGCGCGAGAAATGGGTAATATGCCCATCATCATGCTGACAGCCAAAAGCAGCGAAGAAGATAAGCTGAAAGGCTACGAATATGGGGCAGACGACTATATGACAAAGCCGTTCAGCCCCAAGGTCTTATTGGCAAAGGTAAATGCTTTATTGCGCCGAAGCGCGCCAACCTCCGCAGGCGCGCTCTGTGCCGGTGAGATTACACTGCATCCCGATTCCCACAAGGTTTTCCTACGCGGCGTGGAAGTGAGTTTGACCCATACGGAATATGAGCTGCTGCATTTCTTCATGGTGAACCCAGGTCAGATATTCACCAGGGATCAGCTACTGAACCGGATATGGGGTTATGACTTTGATGGAAACACCCGCACGGTGGATGTCCATATCAAAAATCTTCGGCAAAAGCTGGGGCCTGCGGGGAGGTATATTGTGACCCTGATTCGTTCCGGCTACAAATTTGAGGTGACAACATGAAAGATATTTTTTCTATGCGTACTGTACGGAAGAAAATGCTGATGCTCGCAAAGCTGGCCGGAGTTCTGCTGATATTCTCGTACATACTGTCAACCAATCTGCCCGTCAGTAAAGATATCTCCTTTTTAATCTGGCTGGTCTCACTCCTGCTCCTGGTTTTGGTTCTTGACTATTTTTTTGGACGCTTTATCACAAAGCCTATTGTTAAACTGAACGTCTCCGCAAAGCGCATGGCAGAGCTGGACTTCTCTGCCCCCTGTGACATTGTCTCGGCAGATGAGTTTGGGGAGCTTTCCAAGAGCCTGAACACAATGGCGGAAAATTTGCAGCAGGCTCTTTCCCGCTTAGAAGATTCTTTGGGCCAGCGCAAGGAATTGGCGGACAGCCTTTCTCATGAAATGAAAACGCCCCTAGGGGTGATCCGCGCCTATGCGGAGGGCTTGCAGGACGGCCCGGAGGAAAATGACCGGCAAAAATATGCTCAGGTCATTATAGGTGAAACAGAGCGCCTGACAAGCCTTATCAACACGCTTTTGGACCTCTCAGCTCTGGAAAGCGGGGCCATGGCGCTGACCCAGGAGCGATTTGAATTTGTAGAGTTTGTGGAGACAGCAGCGGGCCGGCTCCTGATGGACTGCCCGGACGCAAATTTCCAGCTGAAACATGAACTTCCGGATACAAAAGCGTATGTAAACTTGGACAAGGCGCGCATGGAGCAGGTGATCGGAAATCTGCTGGTGAACGCGAAAAAGAATGTGATCCCCGGCGGTATCCTGAAGCTAAGCCTCACCGAAAATGGCGAACAGCTTCGGTTCGCTGTTTTTAATCAGGGTCCACAGATTCCGAAGGATGCGCTGCCAAAAATATGGGAGAAGTTTTACCGGGGCGGTCATTCCAAAAGCGGTGGTTCCGGGCTGGGCCTTGCTATTGTGGCACAGGTTCTCTCCATGCAGAACATTCCCTATGAGGCCCAAAATTTGGCGGATGGCGTGGAGTTTTCCTTCTCCATCCCAATAGTAAAATAGAATCTTTACCTCGCCTTTACAAAGGTTTTACATCATCTTTATAGCAATTTTCTAAACTCTCCTTATCAAAGTTCTTTCACAACTGATAAGGAGGTTTTTTTATGTTCTTAGGCTTAGAGTGGTACTGGTGGCTGGTAATTGTGGCGGTGCTGATCATCTCCATCCCCTTCAAGGTCAAGTTTATGAAGTGGTGGAGCAAGCGCCAGCAGGAGCAGAAGAAAGGTCAGCGTGGAAAGTGGGGTGATGATGAATGATCGAGGTCAAGAATCTGACATTCTCCTACAGCAAAGACAAACAAGCCCTCCACGGCCTGGATTTCACCGTGGGGGACGGGGAGATTTTCGGCTTTCTGGGGCCGAACGGCTCAGGGAAGTCCACAACACAAAAGATACTCACCGGGATATTGAAAGGCCACGGCGGTAAGGTTTCCCTGTTCGGGCGGGACATTTCTGCCAGCCACGACCAGGAATTTTTTCAAAAGATCGGCGTCCTGTTTGAGTTTCCCTACCTGTACGCCAATCTAAGCGCCGTGGATAATCTGAACTATTTCGCCTCGTTCTATCCCAAGGAGCAGCGGCGGGATGTGGAGGAACTGCTGGATGCGCTGGAATTTAAGCCGGACTTTCTGAAAAAGCCGGTGTCTTCCTACTCCAAGGGGATGCGCCAGCGGGTGAGCATGGCCCGGGCGCTGGTAAGCAACCCCCGGCTGCTGTTTCTGGACGAACCCACCAGCGGCCTTGACCCCTCCGGCGCGGTGCTGTTCCGAAGGATCATTGAGCAGGAACGTAAAAAGGGAACGACGGTCTTTGTCACCACTCACAATATGGTGGACGCTGACCTCCTATGCGACCGGGTGGCGTTCATCTCTAACGGGAACCTAGTGGCTCTGGATACCCCCAAGCGCCTGAAGGAGAAAAACAGCAATCACCGGGTGGTCATCGATTATCTGTACCAGGGGCAGAGGGAGTCGAAAACCATAGAGGCTCCAGAGCTGGAGGCGGGCATCCCCTTTGCCCATGATGAGATCATCAGCATCCACTCCCAGGAACCGACACTGGAGGATATGTTCATCCAGTACACAGGAAGGGGGCTGTCTTGATGGGAAAAGGCTTTTGCGCTTTGTTCAAAAAGGACTGCCGGATGCTGGCATCGGGGAAATTTTTCTTGATGGCGATAGGTTTTCTTGTTCTTTATACGGCCTATGTGAACCTGGGCTATATCCGCTTCATGCAGATGTCACCCTACAATGTATATCTGTACGACCCCGCCGGGACACAGACGGAAAAATCGCCCGTGGTGCAGACTGTTTCCACTATGGAGGATATGGACGCCGCCCTGCTCTCCGATGCCAACGGCGTGGGGTTGGATGCCAGCGCTGGGGATGTGCGGGTGGTACTTTACCCAGGTGCGGAACACATCGACCACCATCGGGCGGATTATGCGCTGTCCCTACTGCAGCCCGCAGTGAGTCCATCCCCGGAAGTGCTTGGCACAAACACGCCGGAACAGAAAGCCAGGAAAGAGATCACCTGTGAACTACTGTTTTTTGAGATAGCCGCTGTGGGATTTTTGGGTATCGCCGCTGTACTGTTCAAGGAAAAGGGCATGGGCGTGATCCGGGTCCACGCTATCCTCCCGTTGCGGAAAGACCTGTTCCTGCTGTCCAAGCTGGCAGTGTTCCTGCTTTCTGATCTGGTCTTTGCGGTGCTGCTCACCCTGCTGAATACGGGCCTTGCAGATGGGACAGTGGTGCTGCCTGCCGTTCTGATTCAGACAGCAATCCTGTCGCTGATGATGGCTCTGGTGGGATTGCTCTGCGCACTATTGCTAAAGGACTTCCGGCAATTCACACTGGCTTATCTGGTTATTGCAATTTTTGCCGCTACACCTGTATTTTTGTCCGCCAATACATCGGTCAAGTTTGACTGGATCAATTATCATCCGTTCTATCATGTCTACATGGGGTTGAAAAACGCCTATTTTGGATCGGCCATTTCGCCAGTCTATTATGTTGGTGCTATCGGTACGATCGTGCTACTGTTCCTGGCGGTGCGGCTTGCGTTTCATCGGGAAATCGGAAAGGAGGGGTAAGGCATGAAAGGATTAAAATATCAAATGAAAAGCGTTCTGCGGGATAAATTCTGCTTGATGACATTCCTGTTGCCCATCTTGGTCGCTGTGGCTTTGCATTTCATGGGTTCTATTGATATGTCCAGCCTGGGGGAACTGCACTTTGGCGTACTGGAAAACGACCTGCCCCCACAGACAATCACATGGCTGGAGCGGTACGGCCCGGTGACAGCGTATGAGACACAGGAAGAACTGACCGACGCCATCAACGAGCCGTCCACCAATGTGATCGGCGTGAAGGCAGACGGTGACAGCCTCAAAACCGCAATCAGCGGTGATGAACTGGACATTTTCAAGCAGGCGGCCGCCACTCTCCTGGCCCTTTATAAACAGCGGGAAGCGGCGGGTCAGACAGAAATCCAGACATTGGAGCGCCCGGACATCATGGAAAGTCTGCAAGGCATCTTTATCCCTGCTGTGTTGATTGTCGCTATGTTTATGGGCTGTACATTCAACGCTATGAACATCATTTCCGAAAAGGAAGATGGCGTGGCCTTTGTCAATGAGATACTGCCCATGACGCCCAGCCAGTACATTTTGCAGAAGGTGGTGGTGGGTTTCCTCTTTGGTAGCCTGTCCTCCGTTGTGACTGCGTGTATCTGTTTCCGATTGTCCTTGCAGAATTTCGGGCTGATGTTGGCATTGATTGTGCTGTCATCCTTTGTGGCAGCGCTACTTGGCTTGTTTATCGGAAAGTTTTCCGATGGCCTGATGATTGGAGTGGTGTATATCAAGATTGTCATGCTGCTGTTCCTGGCAGTACCTCTTGTATGCGCCCTGATAGGGGTGAGCGGGCCGCTGGCAGTGGTTTGCTATCTTGTGCCATCCCAGCCTGCTTTTGAGGGGATTATGGCTTTATCGGCAGGCAGTATGTCGCTGGCAATAAAAGATGCAGGTATTTTAGCGGTCCACAGTGCGGCTTGGTTTATATTATACATCATGATTTCAGCACACCGTAAAAGGCAGATAATTGGGAAACAGAACGCCGTAACACCTGGTTAGCCTTAAATACCATCACTATTGATTTTCAATTCATGATATAAAGCACGGACAACCGTTAAAATCAGCCTCTGTGCTTCCTTGGAACTACTTTGATATAGTATGGATATTTCCTGGAAATCAGAATCAGCTTTACTATCAGATGGTACAAAAAGCGAGTCCAAAGATACGCAAAGGTAAGGTATCAAAATAGAAAGAATCTCAAATGACGGATTCATCTGCCCTCTCTCTATCTTTGATATAGTCCTCACAGCTATTCCCGATAAGTCTGATAAGCGTTGCTGAGTCATTTCGCGGCTTTCACGCGCTTCTTTTAGACGCAAACCAAGTCTTACTAAAATATCATCTGGCATAATCGTTCACCTCAACCTTATTTTATCGGTCAAGATACACAATAAACAGCACCTAATTGTTCTATATAAATAGCATGATAATTCTATATCTTTAGGGAAGCTCCAAATTGCCATTAAAAAAACGGCAGCTTTTGGGATTGCTACCCCATGCTCAAAAGACATAACTGTCGTTTTGGAGGCAGTTATGTCTTTTTTGCTTAGCTTGATAGGACAAACAAGTTTCAGATTCACAAAAAAGCATGTTTAGATATCTGGAGTACAATTACCGCAAGTATAGTATTATCATTCTATAATTTATATATCTATAAGACTGTTCCAAACCAAAAAGTAGGACACTCAATAGGAGTGTCCTGCTTTTTACATAAACTCAAAAAATTTTCCTCTTGCGCCAGCTATTGGCCAAGGGGGCCTCCATTTTATTTTCTGCTTTTCACCAAAAG
This sequence comes from Oscillospiraceae bacterium, assembly GCA_022792945.1. Lineage (GTDB taxonomy): Bacteria > Bacillota > Clostridia > Oscillospirales > Oscillospiraceae > Avoscillospira_A. The sequence continues at coordinate 5,938 of JAAWBZ010000139.1, forward strand.
ATAAAAACGAAATGGAGAGATCAAAATGTTTGACCGAAAAAGCGATTACGCCCTAAACAAGACCGATCCCGATGCCATCGTGTTCAAGACAGCAACCGGGGCCTACATACGCCTGCACCGGGAGGATTTTTCGTCCGAAGAAGAATTTGACCGATGGAAAGGCTGGTCTGACGAGGACTATAGGGTTGTGGATGTTCAGAACAACGCCTATACGAAACAAACCGTAAGCCTGGAGGGTGCCCCGGAACAGGCAGGAGCGTTATCCCCGGAGCAGCTTTTAATCGAGCAGTACGATCAACTGGACAGAGAGCAATTTTGCCGCCTGCTTGTCGAGGGGATAAACACCTGCCTATCTGAACCTCAGCGCAGGAGGCTCTTGAAGTATTACTTTGAGGGACAGACTGAGGTGGAAATTGCGGCAGCAGAAAAGGTTTCCCAATCGAAAATTGCGGAAAGTATATGGCGTGCCAAAGAAAATTTGAAAAAATTTTTCAAAAAGGCCGTATAGTTTGCCGCTATTTTGACGGTAGGTGAGGGACATATTTCCTGACCTGCTGTTTGGAGGGGTAATGCGTCCCAACTTGGGACGCATTACTTTTTGTCCCTAAGAACATTGAAAATTGAATAAGGCAAAACAGATACATTCCCTGTGCGGGGAGCCATGCAGTCCGGCGCGCGATGATACCTTTGTGGAGCGATAAAACCAGACGGCAGGCCACATTCAGCAAAGTGACAGGCCACGAGCCGCATCAGGGGGATAATGATACTTGCGCCGGCTGTCCGTCACGGGACAGGGCGCCCCGCCATAAGCATGAGGGGAGGGTAGTTCCTATGGAGCGGCTGCTGACCGCCGTCTGTATGAGCCTATATTTTATCCAGGAGTTGATATAAAATGGATAAATCCAAAGATAGGATCTGTGAAGTTGTCATGATTGACGGCTGCAAAGTCATCATGAAGTTTACACAGGTTCCCAAACCGGAAGTGATGGACAGGGTAAAGGACACCCTTTTCCATAGTGAATATGAACAGCAAAACACACAAGAAATTTGCAATATTTTGTAATATATGATACAATAATGGTGTAAGGATGTACCTTGAAAACAGAATACCGGGGCATACACCATTCCTAAAAACATTGCGAAAGGTGTGTGCTTTATGAATCAAAAACGAGTATATTGCTTGTACCGTGTTTCAACCGTTGGGCAGGTGGAGAAAGACGATATTCCCATGCAAAAACAATATTGCCGGGAATTTATTGACAGTCACCCCGATTGGGTACTGGCAAATGAGCTTTACGAAAAAGGCATTTCTGGCTTTAAGGTTTCCGCCAAAGAACGTGATGCTATCCAGGAAATGCAGCGGGACGCAGTACAAGGTAAGTTCGACGTTCTACTTGTCTATATGTTTGACCGGCTGGGCCGTAAGGACGATGAAACGCCATTTGTGGTAGAGTGGTTCGTGCAAAACGGTATTGAGGTTTGGAGTGCCGTGGAAGGCCAGCAGCGGTTCGACAACCATGTGGACAAGCTCTTGAATTATATCCGCTACTGGCAGGCGTCCGGCGAAAGCGTCAAGACCTCTGTGCGTACCAAGACCCGCCTGGAACAGCTCACTCAAGAGGGCTGCTTTACCGGCGGCAGCGTACCTTACGGCTACAAGCTGGAAAAGCGTGGCCGTATCAACAAGAAAAACCGGGAGGTTTGCGACGTGGTGATAGACGAGGATGCCGCGCAAATCATCCGCCTGATTTTTCACAAGTATGTATGCGACGGGTACGGTTCCCAACGGCTTTGTCGGTACTTGTCAGAAATCGGCATCCGCAAGCCAGACGGCAAAAATATCCCTACAACCTCTATCAATCGTATCATCAAAAACCCCATGTACATGGGAGTGATACACAACGGCGAGGCCCGCTCGGAGCCTATCCCAGAATTACAAATCATCGACCCCAAGACCTTTCAACGAGCCC
>JAAWBZ010000187.1 GCA_022792945.1 Oscillospiraceae bacterium
AGTTCTTTTTGCTCCTTTTTCTTTCAAGAAAAAGGAGGAAGGGGTTACAGCCGCTCCACGATGACGGCGGTGCCCATGCCGCCGCCGGCGCAGAGGGTGGCCAGGCCGTAGCGGTCCCCCCGCCGCTCCATCTCGTAGAGCAGGGTGACGATGATGCGGCAGCCGCTGGCCCCCACCGGGTGGCCCAGGCTGATGCCGCCGCCGTTGACGTTGAGCTTGTCCTCGGAGATGCCCAGCTCCTTGGCGCAGGCCAGGGTCTGGGAGGCGAAGGCCTCGTTGATCTCCACCAGGCCGATGTCGTCCATGGTCAGGCCGGCCTTTTTCATGGCAAGCTGGCTGGCGCTGATGGGGCCGATGCCCATATAGTCGGGGTCCACGCCGGTGGTGCCCACCGAGACGATGCGGCCCAGGATGGGGCAGCCCAGCTCCCTGGCCTTCTCCTCGGACAGGAGGATCATGCCGGAGGCGGCGTCGTTCATGCCGGAGGCGTTGCCGGCGGTGACCTTACCCCCCTCCTTGAAAGAGGGCTTGAGGGCGGCCAGCTTTTCCAGGCTGGTCTGCCGGGGGTACTCGTCGGTGGCGATGACCTGCTCCCCCTTGCGGGTCTTGAGGGTGACGGGGACGATCTCCTGGTCGAACTTGTGCCCGGCGACGGCGGCCGCCGCCCGCTCCTGGCTCTGGAGGGCGTAGCGGTCCATCTCCTCCCGGCTGACGCCGTACTTGTCGGCCACGTTCTCCGCCGTGATGCCCATGGCGGGGCCGATGCCGGTGTGGGTCAGGGAGTCCCACATGGAGTCCCGCAGCTCCAGATCGCCGAACTTCTTGCCGGCCCGGACGCCAAAGACCATGTGGGGGGCGTTGGTCATGCTGTCCGCGCCGCCGGCCATGATGCACTGGGCCTCGCCGGCCTTGATCTGGTAGTAGGCAAGCTGCACGGAGGACATGGAAGAGGTACAGTTCCGGTGGACGGTGATGCCGGGCACCGTCTCAGGCAGGCCGGCGGTGACGGCGGCCACCCGGGCCAGGTTGTTCTCGTTGTAGGTCCGCTGGTAGTTGCAGCCCCAGATGACGTCGTCGATGAGGGCCGGGTCGATGCCCGCCCGTTTGACCAGCTCCTGCATCACCGGCACGCTGAGATCCTTGGCGGTCAGGTCCTTGAACTGGCCGTTGATGGTGCCGATAGCGGTGCGGCAGGCCGCTGCGATAACTACATTACCCATTGCGCTGTTTCCTCCTCTTTAATAATATGGAAGCCTACAGACAAAAGGGGCGGCCCGGCAGCACCGCGCGCTGTCCGGGCCGCCCCCTGTCCTGTTATTGCTTTGGCGCCTGCCCGCCGGACTGGAAGTACCGGTCGGTGGCGGTGCGCACCATCTCGTCCCAGGAGGAGAACCGAGTGCTCTCCTTCACGAAGTTGTCAAAGACCTCCTCGTTGTAGACAAGCTGTTCCCCCTCCCAGTTGACAAAGACGGCGCTGGAGTACCGGAAGCCCTCAAAGGACTGGAACCGGGTGAATTCCTGCATGAAGGCCGGGTTGAGGATCTTCTCCAGCAGCTCCCGGAAGTCCTGGGGGTAGTCCACGTAGACAAAGGCCATGGCTTACTGGTGCTCGCCGTAGAACTTCTCGGCCTGCTCGTAGACGTACTGGCGCCACACCGGCTGGTCCGCCGCCATGCGGGGCCGGATATACTCGGACATCTGGCCGTCCTTGCCGTGAACCAGCTCGCCGTTGGAGATGCTCATGTAGAGCAGCGGC
>JAAWBZ010000209.1 GCA_022792945.1 Oscillospiraceae bacterium
CCGGCGTGTTTGCCGAGCGCAGCGGCATCATCAACCTGGCTCTGGAGGGCATCATGATCTTCGGCGCTTTCATCGGCGTGTTCTTTGTCAACGTGGTGCAGAAGGCCGGCGTCTTTGCCGAGGCCAAGGCAGCCGGGGACTGGCTGGCCCTCCAGGGCTTCGAGGTGCTGGCTATGCTTGCGGCGGCGGCCATGGGCGCCCTGTTCTCCCTGCTGCTCTCCTTCGCGTCGGTCAACCTGCGGGCGGATCAGACCATCGGCGGCACCGCCCTCAACCTGATGGCCCCCGCCCTGGTGCTCTTCTTCATCCGCATCATCGCCAACCAGAACACCCTGCAAATGGCCCAGGGGGACGCGGCCAGCTGGTTTATGATCAAAAAGACCACCCTGGGCTTTGACCGCACGGCGGATCTGGGCTTTTTGGGCAATACCTTCCTCCACCAGGTCTATTTGGCCACCTATATCTGTATCCTTCTGTTTATCATCCTGTCCATCCTGCTGTATAAGACGAAGTTCGGCCTGCGGCTGCGCTCCTGCGGCGAAAACCCCCAGGCGGCGGACTCCCTGGGCATCAATGTGTACACCATGCGCTACGCGGGCACCACTATCTCCGGGGCCCTGGCGGGGATGGGGGGCTTTGTCTACGCCCTGACCACCGCCAACTGTACCTCTAACGGCGACGTGGCCGGCTTCGGCTTCCTGGCCCTGGCGGTCATGATCTTCGGCAACTGGAAACCCCTGAACATCGCCGGGGCGGCCCTGCTCTTCGGCCTGTTCAAGTGCATCGCGGCCTCCTACACCAGCATCGACATCAACGGCGACGGGGTGTTTATGCTCAACGAGATCGGCGTCAGCGCCCATTTCTACCGGATGCTCCCCTATCTCATCACCCTGGTGGTGCTGGCCTTTACCTCCAAGAAGTCCCGGGCCCCCAAGGCCGAAGGGATCCCCTACGACAAGGGCAAGCGGTAATCCCACAAAAAAAGCCTGGAACCCATCGGGTTCCAGGCTTTTTGCCGTTTTGGGGGTGTGCGGCTATATGCGGAGCGGAATGCGGGCGGGTTTGGAACCCGCCCCTACGCCCATAAGCACTGCGGCTGGGGCACGCCCGGGCTTACACCCCGGCCAGGGCCTGCTCCACATCGGCCAGGATGTCGTCCGCGTCCTCAATGCCCACGGACAGCCGCACCAGGTCGGGGGAGATGCCCGCGGCGTGGAGCTCTGTGTCGGTCATCTGCCGGTGGGTGGTGGAGGCGGGGTGGAGCACACAGGTCTTGGCGTCGGCCACGTGGGTGGCGATGGAGGCCAGCTTGAGCCCCGCCATGAATTTGGAGGCCGCCTCCCGGCCGCCCTTGACCCCCAGGGAGACCACCCCGCAGGTGCCGTTGGGCATGTACTTTTTGGCCAGCTCATAGTACCGGTCGCCGGGCAGGCCGGGGTGGCTCACCCAGGCCACCTTGGGGTGGTCCTTGAGGAATTGGGCCACCGCCAGGGCGTTCTTGCAGTGCTGGGCCATGCGCAGGGGCAGGGTCTCCAGGCCGATGTTCAGGTAGTAGGCGTTCTGGGGGGAGGGGATGGAGCCGAAGTCCCGCATGAGC
>JAAWBZ010000210.1 GCA_022792945.1 Oscillospiraceae bacterium
GCCGTCTCTCGTCACTCCCGGCGGGTAGGCGGCGGGGGACTCGATTACCTCGCGGGTGCGGCCGTACTCCTCCCAGCCCTCGGGCGGGTCGAAGGGCGTCCCGGGCTCGGGGTGCTCCCCGTCGGGGTCCCACCTCGAGGGCGGCTGGCCGTAGGCTAGCGCCGTGTTGCCTATGTCGGCACCCAATGCCGCCTCGGTCACGAGGGCGTCGAAGGCGAGGGTGACGGCCTGGCCCCCGTGGAGGCTGCCGGCCGCGACGGCGAGCACGCGCGTGCGGTGGTCGTAGGCGTCGTCCGACACCTCCAGCTCGGCGCCGTCGGGCAGCACCATGCGGATGGTGCCGGCGATCGGCTCGAGCCCCTCCGGCACGTCGTCGCGGATGGCCGCGTCCATCCAGGAGGTGGCGGGGCCGTTGTTCTTGAGGATGATCGCGTAGCGCACGGTGTCGCCCACACGGGTGGTGCCGTCCTGCCTCGTCAGGTTCTCGGCCTCCTTGGAGATGGAGAGATCGCCCTCCTCGGGGTCGTCCCCGACGATGACGGGAGGCACGGCGGGGTCCGACGAGGCGACCGGATCGTCGCCCGCGGGCGGCACCGGCGCAGGCAGGCCGGGCTCGGGATCCTCGGGCTGCGAGCCGTCGCCGGGCTCCTCGGAGGGCACGGTGCCGTGCGCGTCCGCGATGTTGGCCGCGTCGGTGCCCAGCGCGGCCTCGCCTACGACGGCGTCGAACGTGAGCGCCACCCTCTGCCCGCCCCACAGGTCGCCGGCGGTCACGGCGACGGTGCGGCTGGCGGAGTCGTAGGCTGAGTCGGGCACGGCGACGTCTGTCCCGTCGGCCAGTGTCAGGCGCAGCGTCCCCGCCACGGGCTCGATGCCCGCCGGCAGCGGGTCGGACACGACGGCGTTAAGGAGGCAGCTGGACGCGGGCCCCCTGTTCTCCAGGACGATCTCGTAGCGCAGCGTGTCGCCCCCCTTCGTCATCTTCGCTCCGGGGCTGGTGATGTTCTCGACTGCCTTGGACACCCTCACGTCGGGGTCCGACGGAGCGACCTTCCCGCCGCCGGGAGGCGTGACGGGATCGGTGGGCGAGGGAGCGACCGGAAGCGGCTCCCCGGGGTCGTCCGGGTCGGGCATCGGGCTGTCCGGGTCGGCCGGGTCGGGGCGCGTGCC
>JAAWBZ010000026.1 GCA_022792945.1 Oscillospiraceae bacterium
GCACCGGCAAGCGCATCTCCATCAAGGACACCCGCGGTATCATCGACGCCATCCTGGACGGCTCCATCCTCAAGGCCGAGACCAAGACCATCCCCTACTTCAACCTGGAGGTACCCACCGCCCTGCCCGGCGTGGACCCCGCCATCCTCGACCCGCGGGACACCTACGGCGACGCCGCCGAGTGGGACGAGAAGGCCCGCGACCTGGCGCAGCGCTTCGTGAAGAACTTCGTCAAGTACACCGGCAACGACGCCGGCAAGGCGCTGGTGGCCGCCGGCCCCAAGCTCTGAGTTTCTGACACACATTGTCTCCGCCGCGCGGGCGCGCCCCATCCCGGCGCGCCTGCGCGTCCCCGCGCCCGGGGACGGCCCGGGCGATCACCTTTCTTTAATTACCGGAGGTGTATCCATGAAAAAGGTACAATTAACGGAAACCGTTCTTCGCGACGCCAACCAGTCCCTGATGGCCACCCGCCTGCCCTACGCCGACTACGCTGACATCCTGCCCGAGATGGACAAGGCCGGCTATTACTCCGTGGAGTGCTGGGGCGGCGCAACCTTCGATTCCTGCCTGCGCTACCTGGGCGAGGACCCCTGGGAGCGCCTGCGCAACCTGCGCAAGAACCTGCCCAACACCCGGCTGCAGATGCTCCTGCGCGGTCAGAACCTGCTGGGCTACAAGCACTACCATGACGATGTGGTGGAGAAGTTCGTGGAGCTGTCCATCAAGAACGGCATCGATATTATCCGCATCTTCGACGCCCTCAACGACTTCCGCAACATCAAGACCGCCCTGGAGGCCACCAAGAAATACGCCACCAAGCGCACCATCGCCTCTGGCTGCATCTCTTATACCCAGAGCCCGGTGCATACGGTGGAGAAGTACGTTTCCATGTGCAAGGAGCTCAAGTCCATGGGCTTTGAGACCATCTGCCTCAAGGACATGGCCGGCACCATGAGTCCCTTCGAGGCCGAAAGCCTCATCAAGGGCATCAAGGACGCCGTGGGCAACATGCCCCTGATCCTTCACACCCACTGCACCACCGGTATGGCCTACATGACCGTGATGAAAGCCATCGACTCCGGCGTGGACGTGGTGGACACCGCCACCTCCTGCTTCTCCAACGGCACCAGCCAGCCCGCCACCGAGACCATGTTCTATGCCCTGCAGCAGTACGGCATCAAGACCGGCCTCAATGAGGATGTCATCAACAAGGTCAACGATTACTTCAAGCCCATCAAGCAGAAATATGTCGATTCCGGCCTCATCAACCCCAAGAGCATGGCCACCGACGCGCAGGCGCTGGTCTACAAGGTTCCCGGCGGCATGCTCTCCAACATGATCGCCAACCTCAAGGACATGAAGGCTATGGATAAGTTTGACGCTGCCCTGGCTGAGATCCCCAGCGTCCGCAAGGATCTGGGCTATCCCCCGCTGGTCACGCCGCTCTCCCAGATGGTGGGCAACCAGGCGGTGGTCAACGTCCTCATGGGCGAGCGCTACAAGCAGATCTCCACCGAGGTCAAGAACTACTTTAAGGGCGAATACGGCATCGCCCCCGCTCCCGTGAACCTGGAGCTTCAGGCCAAGATCATCGGCGAGGGCAACGAGCCGGTGGACTGCCGCATTGAGGACTCCAAGCGCACCGGCCAGGAGTTCAAGGACGCCAAGAAGGCCTTGGGCGACCTGGCGCGCAGCGAAGAGGACCTGATGAGCTATATCTGCTACCCCGGCCAGACCGAGACGTTCCTCAAGGAGCGCAAGGCCAAGGAAGAGAACATCGCCAAGTACTCCATCGAGGAAGCGTAAGGAGGCGGCACTATGAAATTACCACTTTCTGACGCCGCCATTGCCGCGGTCCTGGGCTATGCGGTGGTGTTTGTCGGGCTGACGCTGCTGATGTGCGTCATCCTCATCATGGGCAAGATTATGGTCTCCCGGAAGCAGGCCGCGGCGGCTCCTGCGGCTGCGGCGCCCGCTGCGCCGGCCCCTGCGGCCGCGCCCAAGCTCCCCGCCGCCCCCGGCACCGCCGGCGAAGTGAAGCTCTATGACGTGCCGGAAAAGGAGGCCGCCATGATCATGGCCATCGTGGCCAACAAAATGCAGCGGCCCCTGAACGAGCTGCGCTTCAAGTCCATTAAGGAGGTCAAGTGAGATGAAATACAAAGTTACCCTCAATGGCAGGACCTATGAGGTCGAGGTAGAGGCCGGTCAGGCCATGCTGGTGGACGAGTACGAGGCCTACGCCCCCGCCCCCGCGGCGCCGGCGGCCCCCGCCCCCGCGCCGACCCCTGCGGCAGCCCCCGCCTCCGCCCCGGCTGTCACTGCGGCCGGAGAGACCATCGACTCCCCCATGCCCGGCAACATTCTGCGGATCGAGGTGTCCCAGGGCGCGGCCGTGAAGCAGGGCCAGCTGCTGCTGGTACTGGAAGCCATGAAGATGGAGAACGAGATTGTCGCCCCCCGCGACGGCACGGTTGCGCAGATCGTGACCTCCAAGGGCGCTGTGGTGGAAACCGGTACGCCGCTGATCGTTCTGGCGTAAGGAGGATGCCCCATGAATGTTTTTGACACCCTCTCCAAGCTGGTCGTGGAGTCTGGCTTTGCGGGTTTTTTCGCGGCGGGAGGCTGGAAAAACCTCATCATGATCGCCGTGGCCTGTGTGCTGCTCTATCTTGGCATCAAGAAAAAGTTTGAGCCGCTGCTGCTGGTGGGCATCGCTTTCGGTGTGCTGCTGACCAATATCCCCGGCGGCGGGCTGTACCACATGGAAATGTGGGACGCCTATGTCAACGAGTGTGCCTACGACAGCTTCAACAACGTGGCCCTCTACGAGACCACCGACGACGGCATCCGGAAAATCCCCATTGAGGAATACATGGCCGGGCTGGACTGCTCCGCCGAGGACCTGGCGAAGGTCGCCGACGGCATGGTGGAGCACCTGTCCTTCACGGATGTGGCCCACCGCGGCGGCCTGCTGGACATCCTCTATATCGGCGTCAAGGCCGGCATCTATCCGTGCCTGATCTTCCTGGGCGTGGGCGCCATGACCGACTTCGGCCCGCTGCTGGCCAACCCCAAGAGCCTGCTGCTGGGTGCGGCAGCGCAGCTGGGCGTGTTCCTGGCGTTCTTCGGGGCGCTGCTGCTGGGCTTCACCGGGCAGGAGGCCGCCTCTATCGGCATCATCGGCGGCGCAGACGGGCCAACGGCCATTTACCTGACGGGTAAGCTGGCCCCTCATCTCCTTGGCCCCATCGCCATCGCCGCCTACTCCTATATGGCCCTGATCCCCCTGATCCAGCCGCCCATTATGCGCGCGCTGACCACGGAGAAGGAGCGCAAGGTCAAGATGGAGCAGGCCCGCCCGGTCTCCAAGACCGAGAAGATCCTCTTCCCCATCGTGGTGTCCGCCTTCGTCATCCTGCTGATCCCCTCCACGGCGCCGCTGGTGGGCTGCCTGATGTTCGGCAACCTGCTGCGGGAGACCGGCGTCACCGAGCGCCTCAGCGATACGGCGCAGAACGCCCTGATGAACATTGTCACGCTGTTCCTGGGCATCAGCGTGGGCGCGACCACGGTCGCCTCGCGGTTCCTGTCCTTCCGGACCATTGCCATTGTGGTGCTGGGCCTGATCGCTTTCGCGTTCTCCACGGTGGGCGGCCTGCTGGTGGGCAAGCTGATGTATCGGCTCAGCGGCGGCAAGATCAATCCGCTCATTGGCTCCGCCGGCGTGTCGGCGGTGCCCATGGCGGCCCGTGTTTCCCAGACGGAGGGCCAGAAGGCCAATCCCGCCAACTTCCTGCTGATGCACGCCATGGGTCCCAACGTGGCCGGTGTCATCGGTTCGGCCATCGCCGCCGGCTTCCTGCTGGCTGTGTTCGGCTGAGTAAACGCCAAAAAGGACGAGGCATGGCCTCGTCCTTTTTGGATTTCCCGGGAAATAGAAAACGCCGCTATGTACTGCCTTTGCAGCGCTCCCGCTGCCCATCCGGTCAACGGGCGTCTCCTGCGGCTGATCGATCACAGCTCCGCTAAGAACTGCTTCAAATTCGGCATATAGCGCTGCCCATCTATGCCGAACGCCGCCAAATAACCGGCGGCACGGTGGAGGACCGCTTCGCATTCCACGCGCGTAAGCCTCCAATACGTGGGGTCACGTTCTGCTCCGCCGGGGCGGAACGCAGTCTCATCAGCCATCACATAAAGGACAGCCTCCAGCAGCTTTTCCGGTGTGTCCAGCCGCTCCGCGCCTGCCGCCTCCGGACACTTCGCGCAGATCCAAATATATCCCGCTTTTTCCGAATAGAGAATATCAATTGCCTCCTGCTCCCGCAGGTAAGGTAAAAAGGCTTGATAAATACGGTCCAGCTCATTCATTTTACAAATTCTCCCATGTTCAAAATAGGCTATGTATAGCCTATATAGTAGCATGGGTAGCCTACTTTTGCAAGCAGCATTTTGTATGCTGATGAAAAAAGGTAGGTCACATTATGGACATTTGCGCTGCTATTCGAGATCGTATTCTGCGCCTTTGCTCGGAGCGGGATGTTACGATCAATAAACTGGCCACACTTTCCGCGCTGCCGCCGTCCTCCATCAAGAATATCCTGTACGGCAAGAGCCGCGACCCGAAAATCCGCACCTTGAAAAAGCTCTGCGACGGGCTGGAGATCAGTCTGGCGGAATTCTTTCAATCCCCCGAGTTCGACGCCTTGGAGCCGGAAATCCAATAGCCCCGCCTCTCCCACAGAAGAGACGGGGCATAAACACGATTCACAGCACCTGCAAAATGCAGCCCTTGAGGTAGAAGGACTGCTCGGCCTGAAGAGACACGGGGTGATCCCGGGACTGCATGAGTGTCTCCAGCAGGCGGACAGTCCGGCCGCTGTCGGCGGCGGCCTCGCGGAGCATTTTCTGGAACAGCTCCGGCGTCATGAACTGGCTGCACGAGCAGCTGACCAGGAAGCCGCCCGGCTCCGTCAGCCTGATCGAGCGAAGGTTCAGCTCCTTATAGCCCCGGTACGCCCCCTCCAGGGCGCGGCGGCTCTTGGCGAAGGCCGGCGGGTCGCAGATCACCAGGCCGTACTGCCGCCCCTCCCCTGCCCGGCGGCGCACCAGGTCAAAGACGTTTTCACAGGTAGTGGAAATTTTTTCCTCTACGCCGTTGCGCGCGGCGTTGCGCCGCACCATCTCCAGCGCCTCCTCCGAGACGTCCACCGCCTCCACCGCCGACGCGCCATAGAGCGCCGCGTGGATGGCGAAGCCGCCGGTATGGCAGCACAGGTCCAGCACCGTTCGGCCCGGGCTATAGGGGCGGATGCGGCCGCGGTTCTCCTGCTGATCCAGGAAGTGGCCGGTCTTTTGTCCGCCGGGGATGTCCACCAGCATCCGCGCGTCATGCTCGACGATCTCCACCAACGGCGGCACCTGGCCGCAGACGCAGCGGCGCACCTGCGTCATCCCCTCCTTCTCCCGGACGGGGACGTCGTTGCGTTCATAGATGCCCGCGGGGGTAAAGAGGGATGTGAGCAGCTCGATGAGCACCGGTTTCCACCGCTCCATGCCCAGGCTCACGATCTGGAAGGAGAGGAAGTCCCCGAACTTGTCCACCGTCAGCCCCGGCAGGCCGTCAGACTCCCCGAACACCACCCGGCAGGCGTTGGAAAAGCCCAGGCTCCGGCGGTACGACCAGGCGGCGGACAGGCGGGCACGGAAGAATTCCCGGTCAATCACCACCGCCGGGTCCCGGGTCAGCACCCGGACCGCAATGCGTGAAGCGCCGTTCCAAAACCCCCGGGCCGCGAAGTGCATCCGGCTGTCCAGCACCTCTACCACGTCGCCGCCGGTGCAGTCGTCGTCGGCCCAGTCAATTTGGTTATCATAGATCCAGCAGGCGCCGCTTCGGATCGCCCGGTCCTCACCGCGGCGCAGACATACCTGTTTCATCTTTTTCTCCTTTCCCAAAAGCCACAGTCAGGAGGCGGTCTTTTGAAAGACATCCCCGTATTCACCGGCGAACATGGCCTGGCCAGCCTGATTCTCCGCGAAATCCCCCGCAGCCGCTGCGCCCATGTGGTAGTCCACAGCGCCCTGCCGGGGCGTATGGCGGCGCTGCTGGCGGAGTGCCGCCGCTTCTGCCGCCTGGCAGGCGCGGACACCGTTCTGGCCTCAGCGGATGAGCCGCTGGACCTGCCCCACGCCTACGATCTTCTGGAGCTCGCCTGCGCCAAAGCGGACCTGCCGCCGTCGCAGGCTCCGGTGGCACTGCGCCCGGTGACGGCGGAGACCGCCGGAGACTACCTGCGCCTTTATAACGAGTTATTCCGGGACGTCCCCGGAGCCGCCGCCTGTACTGAGGCGGACCTGCCGCGCATGCTGGCGCAGGAGCGTGCCTTCTTTGCTCTGGAGCGCGGCGAGATTACGGGCCTGGGGCAGTACGCCGCCTCCGAGCTGCGGGCCATTGCTGTGATACCGCGGCGCCACGGCCTGGGCCGCCGACTGGCGCTGACGCTCTTCGCCCGGATGCCCGGCGGAGAGATCACCCTGCAGGTCTCCTCGGCCAATGCGCCCGCGCTGCGGCTCTATGAGAAGCTGTGCTTCGCCCCGCGCCGCATCCTCTCCCGCTGGTACGTCCTCACAGAAGGATGAAGGTGACGCCGTTGTTGCTGCGCTCGAGGTCACGGTCCTTGCGCAGCTCCGGGCAGGCCTGGAGGGCGCAGCGGGTCTCGTCGTTGAAGATGGTGAATCGCTCGCCGGGGATGTAGCTGCGAATTTCCCGCTTTTTCAGGAGAAAGTCCAGCCGCTCCCGCGCGGCCACACGAATCTTCCCGCCCTTGCCCGTGGAGCCGTAGCCGTGAATGATTTTCAGCACAGCACAGCCCAGCTCCTTGCTGTGATGCACCTCAAACGTCAGCCGCCTCACCGCATCGGCCGTGTAAGGCATCCCCAATTCCAAATTGACCTCCCGCAAAGCGCCCATTCCGCCGCCTCCCATCGTTTTCTATAGTATAACCCCCCAGACGCCTGCTGTCAATTTTCCATATTTCTTCTTGCAAATTGCGTGAAAGTGTGGCATAATAGAGTGGCCGGTGGTAGAGCGGTTTCTGACGATGCTTCCTGCGGCACCTTGGAGATGTAATACGGAGCGGTATCGAAGCGGTCATAATGGGGCTGACTCGAAATCGTCTCGGTTGGGTGTTTGGCTGACGCCGCAAAGTCTTGGTATCACTGGGTTTTCGGTTTTTCTACTTTTTTCAACGGCTTCTTTTCTACGGATTTTCTACACTTTTTCTACGGTTTCTCAGCGTTGCCTTTCGGCGGTGCTTTGGAAATACAAAATATGGAGCGGTATCGAAGCGGTCATAACGGGGCTGACTCGAAATCGTCTCGGTTGGGTGTTCGGCTGACGCCGCAAAGTCTTGGTATCACTGGGTTTTCGGTTTTTTCTACTTTTTTCAACGGCTTCTTTTCTACGGATTTTCTACACTTTTTCTATGGTTTCTCAGCGTTGCTTTTCGGCGGTGCTTTGGAAATACAAAATATGGAGCGGTATCGAAGTGGTCATAACGGGGCTGACTCGAAATCAGTTTGCAGGAAACTGCAC
>JAAWBZ010000027.1 GCA_022792945.1 Oscillospiraceae bacterium
CCCAGCGTCTTATTCAATGGTGTGTTTACCATTGTCAAGCGATGCTACCCAGCTAAGAAGTAACCACAGGCTGCAGCCGGACGGTTACTTCTTTTTGTGCGCCTGGATAAACAGGTGGCAAACACCGGGGCCCGCTGCCTGCTGTACTGGCAGCACTGAAAGTACCGCTTATCTTGACCGTTTGCCCATAGACAGCTTCCAGCAAAGATGCAGGGTGCGGTGCAAAACAACGCCGTCTCCCGATTGCCATTTGGTGAAAAATCTGATACAATGGTATCTGCTCAGAAAGGAGGGCTGTCATGATGCTTCGTCTGCTCCGCCAGCTTGGGGAATATTGGTATTATACCGCCGCCACGGTGGGTGCGTCCCTGCTGCTGGGGCTGTATCTCTCATCCTATTACAGCTCCCTCCGCCCCCGCCCCGGCACCCTGGAGTGGATCGAGCGCTACGACCGCCCCGCCTTTTCCCTTGCCGGACAGTGGCGGCCTCTGGCCCGGCGCGACGCGGCCTTCCTTATCCCCGCCTGCCTCGCGGCGCTGGCTGTGTGGGGCTTTGCGGCCTGGTCCAGCTACCGAGACGCCGGAGCGCCCCTCTGGGGGGGGCGGCTCTACGCCGCCATCCGCTACGGTCTGGTTCCCATGGGGATCGCTGCGTCCGTCTACTGCCTGATTCGCTGCCTCTTCGGCTGCGCCCCGGCGGCGCTGCTGGGCGCGCTGGTGCTGAGCCTGGACCTGACTGCGGACCCGGAGGCGCAACTGGCCGCAGCGCTGCTCCTGCTGCTCCTGGCACGGTTCTTCACAGCGGAGGCAGAGCGCTCGTTTGCCGCGTCGGCTGCCCCCCTGGCCCTCTGCGCGGCGGAGCTGGCTGCGGCGTGCTACCTGATGCCGGCGCTGTGGCCCCTGGCCGCGGGCGGTCTAGTGCTGGTGCTGGCCGGCTGCGCCGCGCGGTTCGTGGAGCTGGGAAAGGGCCGTCTGTGGCAGAGTCTTCTGGTGTTTGTCCCGGTGTTCCTGGCGGTCTATTTCCTGATCCACATCCCCGCTGCCCTGCTGGACGGCATGGCCTTCCCCCAGGCGCCCTTCTCGGCGGACTACTGCCGCCGGATCGCCGCGGGGCTGGCCGGGAGCTTCCGGGGCATGATAGCCTTCCGCACCGGCTGGGCGCTGACGGTCCTCTGCTACGACTGGCCGATGGTGGCAATGGGCCTGGGGGCGACGCTGGCGCTGCTGCTGCTTCTGCGGCGGCGGCGGGATTTCCGGATCGGCATGCTGGGGCTGTTCTTTGGGATCCTGGCCCTGCTGTGGCTGTTCTGCGGGCCTTATGCACTGCCGTTGGCCTGCGTGCTGAGTCTGGGCTGTCTCTGGTCCGACCTTTGGGCGCGCCGGTCCTATGTCCTCTTCGCCCTGGGGCCGGGACTGCTGCTGGCGCTGCTGGGAAGCTTCTACGTCTCGCTTTGGATCGTTTGAACGGAATGACTTTTTTGAATTTGGGAGGAATTTTACTATGATTGCAATTGCCTGTGACCATGGCGCGCTGGCGCTGAAGGAAGCCATCAAAAAGCACCTGGACGCCCGTGGCCTCACCTACAAGGATTTCGGCACCAATTCCCTGGACAGCTGCGACTACCCCGATTTCGCCGGCCCCGCCGCCCAGGCGGTGGCCTCGGGGGAATGCGACCGGGGCATTGTCTGCTGCACCACCGGCATCGGCGTGTCCATCACCGCCAACAAGGTCAAGGGCATTCGCTGTGCCCTGCTCTCGGACCTGCTCAGCGCCCGTCTGACCCGGCAGCACAACGACACCAACATGATGGCCCTGGGCGCCGCCGTCACCGGTGAGATGCTGGCGCTGCAAATCGTGGACGTGTGGCTGGACACCGCGTTCGAGGGCGGCCGCCACGCCCGCCGCGTCGGCAAGATGATGGCCTATGAGGAAGCGTAGGGATGCTGGAGGAAATTTCCAGAATCGTCCGGGAGGCCGGGGAGATTATTCTTTCCGCCGCCCAGGATAAGGATGTCCACGAGAAGAGCGGCCCCGACGATCTGGTCACCCGTTACGACGCCCAGGTGCAGCGCTTTCTGGAGGACCGGCTTCTCTCACTCCTGCCCGGGGCGGACTTCCTGGGCGAGGAAGACCTGGGCGAGGAGCTGCACGCCGGGTGGGAATACCGCTTCATCGTAGACCCCATTGACGGTACCACCAACTTTGTCAAGGGATTCCCCCACAGCGGCATCTCCGTGGGCCTCGCCCGCCGGGGCGAGCTGATCCTGGGGGTGGTGTACGACCCGTATCTGGACGAGCTGTTCACCGCCCAGCGCGGCGGGGGCGCGCACCTCAACGGCCGGCCCCTTCATGTCTCCGGTGCAGATCTGGCCCACGGCGTGGCGGTGTTCGGCACGTCGCCCTACTACCGGCAGTACACCCGGGAGACCTTCGCCCTGGGCGAGGCGCTGTTCCGGCGGTGCATGGACGTGCGCCGCATGGCAGCGGCGTCGCTGGACCTGTGCTATGTGGCGGCGGGGCGGGTGGAGTGCTATTTTGAGTACCTGCTCTCCCCCTGGGACCAGGCGGCGGGCAGCCTGATCGTCCAGGAGGCCGGCGGCGTCGCCACCGACCTCTCCGGCGCGCCCCTGGCCCTGGACCGCAAGTGCTCCCTGGCGGCGGGAAACCCCAAGTGCCACACGGCGCTGCTGGAGCTGGCGAAGAGCGTTCTTGTACGGTCGTCATCATGAAAAAATAAACGCCCCAACGCCGCATTTCGGCGCTGGGGCGTTTGTCTATGCCTTGGGCGAAATGACCGCGAGGCGGCGGGCGAACTGCTCTTTTTGAATCTGAGGCGGGAGGGTGGGGCGGCCCAAATCCGCTCTGGCACCGATGGTGCATTTTACCTCCAGGAAGGTAAGCGCTCCTGGCAGTTCTGCCAGCACCTGCGCCAGGGCCTCCGGAGTGGAGACGGAGGCTGCTTTCCCATAGCCGCAGGCCCGGGCAATGGCGGGGAGGTCGATCCTGCCG
>JAAWBZ010000028.1 GCA_022792945.1 Oscillospiraceae bacterium
ACCTTCATCTACGTCACCCACGACCAGACCGAGGCCATGACCCTGGGCGACCGGATCGTCATCATGAAGGATGGCTTCATCCAGCAGATCGGTACGCCGCAGGAGGTCTTCAACCACCCGGCGAACCTGTTTGTGGCCGGCTTCATCGGTACGCCGCAGATGAACTTCTTCCACGACGCGAAGCTGGCCGTCAGCGGCGGCAAGTACGCGGTGGAGATCCTGGGCAAGAGGTTCGGTCTGCCTGAGGACCTGTGCGCAAAGCTGAAGGCCAACGGCGCGCAGGAGGGGGCCGTGGTAGCGGGCATCCGCCCGGTCCACGTGACCGCCGGAGACGACGGCATCGAGGCCAAGGTGGATGTGAGCGAGATGATGGGCAGCGAGGTCCATCTGCACATGAACGCCAGCGGCACGGATGTCGTCGCGGTGATTCCCACCACGGTCATCGATCCCAGCCGCGTGAGTATGGGCAGCACCATCCGCTTCACCTTCGACACGTCGCTGATCCAGATCTTCGACCACGAGTCCGGCGTGAGCCTGTTGAAATAAGCTGTATGACGCAACCCCCGCCGCGCAAGCGGCGGGGGATTTTTCGTCCGTTCCGAAGCGCGCCCCGTCATCCCGCGCTTTTTCCAGGCGGGGATCCTTTCAAGCGGGTTCAGAATCGGGAGATTTGGTGTGGATGCAATCCTGTATGCTGTTCAGAATATGCAGCCGCTTCTTTGGCATGCTGACGGCGGCATCCGCAAGCGGATGCCGCCGTATCCTTCAGATATTCACTACATTTGCAGCGTATCTTGCCAGCATGACCGCCACCTGGGCACGGGTGGCCTGCGCGGTGGGGGCGAGCGCGCCGTTGACAAAGCCGGTCAGAATGCCGTTTTCCACGGCCCAGTGGACGGCGTCCCGGGCATAGGGGCTGATCTGGGCGGCGTCCGGGAAAGCGGACGTCTGCGCCTCCACAGCGGGCGCGCCGGCGTAGCGGTAGAGCATCACCGCCAGCTGCTCGCGGGTGACGGGCGCGGCGGGGGCGGTGCCGTCACTGACGCCGCGGTCCGCAGCCCAGCTGACGGCCGCAGAATACCATGTGGCGCCGCCCTGCAGCTCCGCGCCGTCCAGGCGGGCCAGGGCCGTGATCAGCATGGCGCGGGTCATGGCGGCGTTGGGTGAGAAGGCGGCATCGCCGGTGCCGGTGAGCAGCTCGCGGGAGGCCGCGAAGGCGATGGCGTCCTCAGCCCAGTGACTGCCAGTATCCGCAAACTGCTTTGTGCGGTCCGCCAGCTTCACGGTGGCTCCGTCGGGCAGGGCGGCGGTGAGGCCATGCTCGGTGACGATTGACGTTTTCATCAGCGTTTCCGTGCCGTCGGCATCCACCAGGATAGCGACGATGCCGGGGGCCGGGGCCTGGACCGGGATGGACACCGTGACGCGGCGGGTCGCGCCGGTGTGGACCGTGACCTGAGTCACGCCGTCGGCGGGCAGGGCCGGGACCGGCAGCACGCCGCCGCTCCGGGCGCTGGCCAGCCGGACATCGGCGGCGACGCGGCCCGCGGTGTCCCGGGTGACGGCGGCGGTGGTTCCGTCGGCGCGGCGGATATCCACGCGGCTGGAGCCGTCGGGCGAGGCAGTGGTGCGGACCGTGGAGCCGTCGGCGGCAGTCTCGGTGGTGATGACAGTGCCGTCGGACCGGGTCACGGTGGTGGTCTGGGAGCCGTCCGGGTGCTTGACCGTGCTGGACGTACTGCCCGAGGACCCGCCGGAGGAGGAACCGGTGGCCGGGATGGTCTCTGTGACAGCGAGGCCGCAGACCTCGCAGGTGCGGCGGCGGCTGCCGTTCTGGAACGCGGCTGCCGGCCGGTCCACGATCCAGTCCCCGAAGCTGTGGACGGCGTAGCCGTCCTTCTGGGCGGGCTCGGAGATGGGGCAGTCGGCCGCGGCGCAGTCGTGCCAATGATGCGCTTCGTCGTGCGTCCAGGCGTCGCTCCAGCTGTGGGCATGGAGGATCTGGATGGTGTAGACGGCGGAGCAGCCTTCGTAGCGGATGGTCAGCGTCTGGCTGGCCGCGGGCCGCGCAGCGTCAAAGCCGGAAACCATGTCCGCGGAGACGGCCACGGTTTGCCGCGTGTCATCGGAATAGACGGCCTCAATGGTAAGGCCCGCGACGTCCAGGGCGTCGCCCACGGTGTATTGCGTCTTGTGACCGGTACTGCTGACGGAGATGGCGGTGACGGTGGGCGCGCCGCAGGCCGGGACGGTGATCGCGGCGGCGCGGCCTGCCTCGTGGGTCGCGGTGGCCCTGCAGCGCACGTAGTAGAGGCCGGCGGCAAGGCCCGTGGTCTCGCCTTCCGCGCAGTCCGCGGCGTCGGTAAAGGCGGCGTCGCCGGCGTACTCCATCGCCGCGGTGGTGCCGATGATTCTGCCGTCGTTGGCGTCCGCCGCGGTGGGCGCGGCGGCCTGGAGGGCGGCGGGCGCGGCGGGACCCTCGGCCTTGTCGATGCGCCAGGGGATTTGGGCGTCGCCAGAGCTGCCGTCAGCCCATTGGAAGCCCGCCTGCAAGACGGCGATGGCGGTATAGCTGCCCACATCAGTCCCGGTATGACCCGTCAGCGTGTACCCAACGCCCGCCTCCACGCCGGTCTGTTCCTCGCCGGTCCAGCGGAGGCCGGCTCTGGCGGCGGGAATGGGGATGGCGGTGGGCTGCGGATCGCCCACGGTCAGGATCGCGGCGGCGAACAGGTCCTCGCCGGAGGCGGTGCTGCTGCCGGGGATGGTGACTTCGATGATGTAGCGGCCTTCCACGCGCACATCATCCTCGAAGAAAACCGCAAGTATGTCCTCGTATGCGGTCATAATGCGCATCCTGGCGGTATGGAACTGATATACAGAAGAACCCTCCGCATCCATCGTCAGCTCCGCCTGCTCCCCGTTTACATACATGGACAGGGGCACATTTTCAAAGATTTGCACGGCGTCATTTTGCACAAACTCTGTCACTCTGGGGATCTCGATCGCCGGCCAATCGTCGCTGGCTTCCAGCGGCGCGCGCACGTCCTCAAGCTGGAAGCGCTCGACCAAAAGCGGGGCCGCTTTATTGGGATCGGCCTGGGCGGTCCAGACACCGCTTTCCTGCCGGACCAGCTCCATGTCGGGATTGGCGCGGTCTGGCGCCAGCGTAAACGCGCCGTCGGCAGACTGCGGCGCTTCAATATAGCCGTGATCTTTCACCACCGGGCTGCCGGAATAGCCGCCGCCGATGGAGCCGACGCCAACCAGCGTGGTCCCGGTCACGCGGCCGGAGATGATCAGCGGGTCGGCATCGCCCAGGATCAGGGAGCCGCCGCCGGTGAAGCTGCCGACGGTGAGACTCCGCCCCAATTCCGTGAGGTCCAGCGCCGCACCCTTCACTACGGATACGTCCGCGTCCTCGCGCAGGCTGCTCTCCGCCGCCAGGGCCAGCTGGCCGCTTTGGACCGCCAGGCTGGAAACGCCGGTCAGCGGCAGGATGTGCTGGTAATGATTGCTGTTTCGATAGGTCACGGCGGTCTGTCCCGCGCCGCGCACGCCCAGGGCGGTGCTGCCCAGCAATTGGACGCTCACGCCGCCGGAGACCGTGTATTTTTCCAGGTCCGGCTGCGTGATCTTGCCGCCGCTTGCGCCGTAGGGGATGCGCTGCTGCGCGCCGCAGGCGTAGATTTGGCCCAGCGCGCCGCGCCCGGCGGCGGACTCGACGGCGATAACGGCCTCGCCGTCAAATTCGTTGGCCGGCGCGTCCGAGGCCGTCGTGTTTTCTGCTTCCGTCATGCCGCCCATGCTGAGATTGCCCGCGTAAATGCCGCCGGCACCGTAGGTATCCTTATTTTGCAGGCTGGTATTCCCGCGGATCACGATCTCTCCGCGCGCGCCGGGGGCGGGAACCGTGAATTCTTCATACTCGCGGCCGATCAGGGTGCCGCAGAAGAGGTTGAAGGAGTGGTTGCCGGCGGTCACGTTGTCCAGTGTCAGCTTGTGACCGTTGGCCGCGACGGCGTTGCGCACATTGGAGGCAAAGTCCAGCGACACGTTGCGGAAGGTCACGTCCGCGCCCAGCACGACTCCGCCGACCCACAGCGTCAGCGTGCCGCCCTCAATGATCACGGCCTTGTCAATGACCAACGGCGCGTCGTCGCCCTGGCTGCCCGCGAACACAGTGCCGGACAGCGGGATGGTATCTCCATCCTCCGCGGCGGCCAGCAGCGTCCGGAAGTCGGTTCCGGCCGATGCCGCGCGGTACACAGGCGGCAGGGCGGTCAACACCATGCAGAGGGCCAAAATGGCCGCGATCCGTCTGAAAAGCTTGCTCATGAATAAATTCTCCTTTTTGTGTGGTTACCCCAGTATACCAGAAAAACCCCGGGTTGGCAAGCCGGGGTTTTTCTGTGAATTTAATCCTCTATAAAGATGCGGCAGGCGGAGATACAGCTGGTAACGCCGTTGGTGTGCCAGAAGGTGGCCAGGGCGCAGCGGTCGTGGATGCGCGTGAGGGAGGAATAGCCGAACTGGAACTGCTCAAACGCGGCAAAGGGGTTGGCGCTGTCCGGCCGGCTCTCGCAGCGGAACAGCGGCGCCGCGCGGGCCTCATCCCAGGTCAGGCCGCCGTCCTGGCTCAGGGCGGCCTTGATGCCCGGGGTGTCGGAGAAGCGGTCCTGGTAGATGCAGAGGTATGTGTCTCCCTCCACCCAGAAGGGCGAGGTGATCTGCTGGCGCAGGCTGGTGGCCTCCAGCGGCGAGAAGGTTCTGCCGCCGTCGGTGCTGGTGGTGCGGTGGACCGGCAGGTCCCGGGTATTTTCCATATCAAAGGCCCAGAAGAAAACGGTCAGCTTCCCCGCCCCGTCCACGGTGCACCGGGCGTCGCCGGCCAGGATGCCGGGGGCGTGGGGGAACAGCGCGGCCCTCTCGAAGTTCTCGCCGCCGCTCTCGGAGTAGAGGAAGCGGCCCTGGAGCGGCTCGATGTAGGGCCTTTGGTAATGGTTGTGCATCTCCATGGGGAAGCCCACGGTGCCCTGGGGGAGCTTTTGGATCTTATAAGGAATGATGACATCCGGCAGGCTGTAGGTCAGGTCCTGCGGCGCGTTCCAGGTTTCGCCGTTGTCGTGGGAGTGGACAATCCGGCAGCGGCAGGGCTGGATACCGTCGTACTGGGCGTCGAACAGCGGCAGGTCCGGGTCGCAGTCGATCAGCGGGTAGACCGCCACCAGGTGGCCCGGCTCCAGCTCGGTCACGTGGCACATATAGATGCCCTTCTCCGGGTACGCGGCCATGTCGCGGCAGGCCGGGGACACGGCAGGGGTGATCTCCCCGGTCTCGGCCCGGTAGCGCACGGAGACGGCGCCGCCCTTGGCGTCCTGGAGGCCGCGGATCTTCCGGGCGGTGATGAAGAAGCTGCCGTCGGACAGCCGCTCGCAGGAGGGGAAGTTGTACCAGCTGGAGTCCGGCGTGCCCGCGGCGTCGCCGATGACGCAGCGGTAGGGTTCGACGCGAATATTCATAGGTGTGAGTCTCCTTTTTTATCGTTCTATCCATTAAACCACATTTCGACGGAAATAGCAACCGCTTTCCGCAAACCCCCCGTAGAAAAAAGCCGCCGTTTTTTGTGGAAATTCACAGCCTGCAGCGGGCGCGGCGGAAATCCCTCTTGCACGGCGCAGCGTTTTATGCTATCCTAACCCTTGTAAAAAGGAGGCATTTTGTCATGAAACGTGGTATTTTGGCGCTTTTGCTCACCGGCATGCTCACCATCTGCGCCCTGGCGGGGACGGCCTGGGCCTCGGACGCCGCGGAGCCGCCGCCGATGGACCATTCTGCCTACATCCGCGGCAGGAGTGAGGGCGTGTTCGCGCCCAATGCGCCCCTGACCCGGGCCGAGGCCGCGTCCATGCTGGATGCCCTGCTGCACACGGCGGGCGGGGAGGCGGACACGGACGCCGGCTTTCTCGATGTTCCGGCGGACGCCTGGTTTGCCGTCCCCGTCGCCCGGCTGACCGCCGGAGGTATCCTGGGCGGCTACCCAGACGGCTCCTTCCGGCCGCAGAAGCCCATCTCCCGGGCGGAGTTCGTCTCGGTGCTGGTCCGGTGCTTTCTGGCGGCGGGCGGGACCGCGGATTTCGCCGATGTGCCCGCCGGCCACTGGGCGGAGGAAGCCGTGGCCGCCGCGTCCGCCCGGGGCTGGGTCCGGGGCTATGACGGCGGGACCTTCCGCCCGGACCGCTCCATCACCCGCGCCGAGGCCGTCACGGCGCTCAATGCCGCCCTGGGCCGCACGCCGGCGGCGGAGAACCTGCGGGAGTACGGCATCCGCCCCTTTGCGGACGTGCGCCCGGAGGACTGGTTCTACGCCGCCGTGACCGAGGCCTCCACGGTCCACGAGTGGGATGATCCGGCGGACGGCGGCGGGGAGCTCTGGCTGGGCTTCGCCTACCCGGACAGCGGCCTCGCCCCCGGTCTCCGGCAGGTGGGCGGCAGTCTCTACCAGGTGGACGAGCACGGCCAGATCCTGTCCCTGCCCGCCGGGTTCCAGATCCTGGAGGGCAAGACCTACTGCGTCGCCGCCGACGGCGGCATCCCCTTCCCCGGCGAAGGGCCGTTCCAGCTGGATGGACAGCTTTACTGCCGCCATGCCGACGGCTCACTGCTGCTGGATGAGGATTACGGCGTCCTCCACTTCGACGGGAGCGGCCGCTATACCTGCGGCGACGCTGCCATGGACGCCCAGGTCCAGGCGCTGCTGGTCGGCTGCACCGACGCCTCCATGACCCGGCCGCAGCAGCTGCGGGCGGCGTATGACTGCCTGCGGGACAACTGCCGCTACCTCAGCCGCGCCCACCACCCCCGCGGCTCCACCAGCTGGCTGATGGAGAGCGCCAATTTCTGGTTCGCCCACCACCGGGGCAACTGCTACTGCTTCGCCGCGGTGTTCCACTACCTGGCGCAGCAGCTGGGCTATCAGGCCGTCCCTGTCTCCGGCGGCGTCGGCCCCCGGGACGCCGACCACGCCTGGGTCATGATCGACGGGCGCATCTACGACCCGGAGTATGAGAGCCAGCAGTGGACCGTCAACCAGCGGCGCTGTGATCTCTTCGGCGTGCTGCCGGAGAACGCGCCCTTCACGTACCATTTCCCGGCGGAATAGGAGGCGGAAACGATGAAAAAATGGTCCCTTACACTGCTGGCGCTGCTGCTGGCGGCCTCCCTCGCGGCCTGTGCCGCTGCGCCGGAGGCCCCCGAAGCGTCGGAAGCCCCGGCGGCTCCCGAGGTCCCGGCGGAACCGGTTCCCGAAGAGCCGCCCGCGGCTCCCGAGGAAACGGAAGTCCCGGAAAAAGCGGAACAACCCGCCGAAGCTCCCAAGCCCGCCGCCCCAGAGGCTCCCGCCGCCCCGGAACCCCCGGCGGAGCCGGAGCCGGAGGCGCTCCAGCCTGCGGAAGCGCCCGCGCCGGCGGCGGATACGCCTGCCCCCGCACCGGAGACGCCCGCTCCCACAGAGACGCCGCCCGCTTCTGCGGAAGCGGCCGTGCCCGTCCCTGAGCCGACCCCTGCGGCGGCGGCTCCCACCGCCGCAGACGCCGCCGCCTATATCGGCCGCAGCGCCGCGGAGCTCCAGGCGGCCATCGGCGCGCCCGGCAGTACCGCCTACGCCACCAGCTGCCTGGGCGACGGCGATGACGGGGAGTGGTACTACGACGGCTTCACCGTCTACACCTATCTCGCCCCCGACGGCACGGAGACTGTACAGGATGTCTTTTAACAAAAAAACAAGACAAGCCGGTTGGCTTGTCTTGCTTTTTTCAGGCGTTTTTACTTCGCAAAAACCTTTTTCAGGTTGCAGAACCGGGGCAGGCCGTCCTCCTTGACCATGCTGGTCTCGCCCTGAATCAAGGGGAGGCAGTAGGCGATGAAGTCGTCGGTGACATAGTTGCCCTCGGCGTTGATCCACTCCTTGGGGAACTTCTTCTCGAAGTTCGCCACCTTGTCCAGATCGAAGAGCTTGGTCCTGCACACGTACCCGTTGGTCCGGTCGCACTCGAAGCCCACCATCTTGCCCGTCTCGCCGGAGACGGCCGCCTCCACGGCGGTCCTGCCGGAGCTGAAGGACTCCTGAATGTCGTTGCCCGAGGCGCAGTGGGCCGCGCAGCGCTGGAGGAGGCTCAGCTCAATGCCCCGGACCTTCGCGCCGGTCTTTTCCTTCACCACGCCCGCCAGCGTCGCCGCCAGGCCGCCCAGCTGTGCATGGCCAAAGCCGTCGGTGCCGGAGGTCTTGGCCTCGGCGACGAAGCTGCCGTCGGCGTAGTGGATGCCCTCGGACACCGCCACGATGCAGTTCTTCTTCTCGTTGTACCGCGCGGAGACGTCGGCGACGAACTTGTCCATATCGAAGTCAGTCTCGGGCAGGTAGATGAAGTCGGGGCCGTCGCCCCTGAGCCCCGCCAGGGCCGCGGCGGCGGTGAGCCAGCCGGCGTGGCGGCCCATGCACTCGATGATGGTGATCATGCCGGTGTCATAGACGTGGGCGTCGCGGCTGACCTCCATGATGGAGGTGGCGATGTATTTGGCCGCGGAGGAGAAGCCGGGGCAGTGGTCGGTGCCAAAGAGGTCGTTGTCGATGGTCTTGGGCACGCCCATGACGCGGCACTCGTAGCCGGCCTTCGCCATGTAGCGCGAGACCTTGGCGCAGGTGTCCATGGAATCGTTGCCGCCGTTGTAGAAGAAGTAGCGGACGTCGTATTTTTTGAAGATCTCCAGGATGCGCTTGTAGTCGGTCTCGTCCTCGTCGGGGTCGGCGATCTTGTAGCGGCAGGAGCCAAGCGCGGAGGACGGGGTGTAGAGCAGGCGCTCGAGCTCCCTGGGGTCCTCCTCGTCCATAATCAGGAGCTGGTCGTTCAGCACGCCCTTGATGCCGTGGTGGGCGCCGTAGACCTTGGTGATGTTCTCGTTCTCCAGCGCGGTCTTGATGACGCCGTAGGCACTGGCGTTGATGACGGCGGACGGGCCGCCGGACTGGCCGATGATGCAGGCGCCTTTGAGTGCAGTAGACATAATATTGTTACCTCCAAATGCGGTCCGCGGCTCTGCTCCGCGGCAATTCCGCAATCTTTTACAGATATACTATACCATATCGGCGGATAATTGTAAATTCGTCTATTGAATTTTTCCGACATTTTTGTTAAAATTAAGAACGAGATTGAAATTTGAAGGAGTTGTTTTCCAATGCCCCTTGTCACCTCTGCTGAAATGTTCAAGAAAGCCTACAACGGCGGCTACGCCGTGGGCGCTTTCAACGTCAATAACATGGAGATCGTCCAGGGCATCACCGAGGCGTGCCGCGAGGAGCGCGCGCCGGTGATCCTCCAGGTCTCCAAGGGCGCGCGGGCCTACGCCAACCACACGTACCTGGTGAAGCTGGTGGAGGCCGCCGTTGCCGAGTGCCCCGAGATCCCGGTGGTGCTGCACCTGGACCACGGCGACAGCTTTGAGACCTGCAAGAGCTGCATCGACGGCGGCTTCACCTCCGTGATGATCGACGCCAGCTCCAAGCCCTTCGCCGAGAACATCGAGATCACCAAGAAGGTCGTCGAGTACGCCCACGACCGCGGCGTGGTGGTGGAGGCCGAGCTGGGCGCCCTGGCCGGCATCGAGGACGAGGTCCAGGTGGCCGCCGAGGATTCCCACTATACCCGCCCCGAGGAGGTGGAGGAGTTCGTGTCCAAGACCGGCTGCGATTCCCTGGCCATCGCCATCGGCACCAGCCACGGCGCGTACAAGTTCACCGCTGAGCAGTGCACCCGCAATGAAAAGGGCGAGCTGGTCCCGCCCCCCCTGCGCTTCGACATTCTGAAGGAAGTGGTCAAGCGTCTGCCGGGCTTCCCCATTGTGCTCCACGGCTCGTCCTCGGTGCCCCAGGCGTATGTGCAGATGGTCAACGCCAACGGCGGCAAGATGCCCGACGCCGTAGGCATTCCCGAGTCTGAGCTGCGTGAGGCGGCCCGCAGTGCTGTGTGCAAGATCAACATCGACTCTGACCTCCGTCTTGCCATGACCGGCACCATCCGGCAGTACTTCGCCGAGCATCCCGATCACTTCGATCCCCGCCAGTACCTCAAGCCCGCCCGCGCCAACATCAAGGAGCTGGTCCGCCACAAGCTGGTGGACGTCCTGGGCTGCGCCGGGAAGGCGTAAACCAACCGCGCAAACTCAAGCCGGCGCTCCGGAAGGAGCGCCGGCTTTTGCAAGGGCGTTGCCTTTTTTCACCCCGTGGGCTATAATAGCCGCAGAAGGGACGGATGCCTTATGTACCAACCGCTGGCCGACCGGCTGCGGCCCCAGACCCTGGACGACGTCTGTGGGCAGGACCATATTCTCGGGCCGGGGGCCATGCTCCGGCGGATCGTCGATTCCGGGCGGATCCCCAACCTCATCTTCTACGGCCCCTCCGGCGTCGGCAAGACCACCGTGGCCAATATCATCGCCCGTACCACCCGGAGAGAGCTGCGCCGGCTCAACGCCACCACCGCCTCGTCCCAGGATATCCGCGATATCGTCGCCCAGATCGGCACCATGATGGCCCCCAGCGGCATCCTCCTCTACCTGGACGAGATTCAGTATTTCAACAAGAAGCAGCAGCAGTCCCTGCTGGAGCACATTGAGACCGGCGGCATCACCCTCATCGCCGCCACCACTGAAAATCCCTACTTCTATATCTACAACGCCATTCTCAGCCGCTCCACGGTGTTCGAGTTCCGCCCCATCGCCCCCGAGGCCGCCCTGCGGGCGGTCCTGCGGGCCAAGGAGCGGCTGGAGGCAGAGAGCGGCATGGTCGCCGAGGCCGAGGAGGGTGCGCTGGAGCACGTGGCCCGGGCCTGCGGCGGGGACCTGCGGAAGGCCATGAACGCCGTGGAGCTGCTCTTCGCCGCCGGGGAGGACGGCGGGCGGGTGTGGATCACCTGCGCCGACGCCCGGGCCGTCACCCAGAAGTCCGCCATGCGCTACGACCGGGACGGCGACGGCCACTACGACATTCTCTCCGCCTTTCACAAGTCCATCCGCGGCTCGGACCCTGACGCGGCCCTCCACTACCTGGCGCGGCTGCTGGAGGGCGGTGACCTCTCCGCCCCCTGCCGCCGCCTGCTGGTCATCGCCAGCGAGGACGTGGGGCTGGCTCATCCCCAGGCCATTGCGGTGGTGAAGGCGTGCGTGGACGCCGCGCTGCAGATCGGCCTGCCGGAGGCGCGGCTCCCCCTGGCGGAGGCGGCGGTATTTCTGGCCACCTGCCCCAAGTCCAACTCCGTGACCACGGCCATGGAGGCGGCTATGGCGGACCTGAAGGCCGGCAGGACCGGCGACGTCCCCGCGCACCTCAAGGACGCCCATTATGCCGGCGCGGCCCGGCTGGGCCGCGGCCTTACCTACCGGTTTCCTCACGATTTCCCCAGCCACTTTGTCCCCCAGCAGTACCTGCCCGACGCTTTGCAGGGCGCGAAATACTACGAATACGGCCCCAACAAGACCGAACAGGCGGCCAAGCGCTACTGGGACGCCGTCAAGGGGTGAACACCGTCTCGGGCTTCCCTGGCAGCGGACCGTAGCGCCAGGCGTCCAGATGCCCTTCGGTCTGGGTATAGCGCAGGGGCTGACGCGGCAGCGCGGCGGCGTCCAGGCGGCCGATGATGGCCAGCTTGACCTTCATCTTCTCCGGCAGGATGGTCTTGATGTACACCGAGACGCCGTCGCCTACCCGGAGCGTGCCGTCCGGCTCAGCCAGACCCGAGAGGTTGGGCGTCAGCTCCACGAACACGCCGTAGTCCTTCACGCCCCGGACGATGCCCGGCACCGTCTGGCCCGGGCGGAAGCGGGCGGCGTTCCCGGCCCAGTCTCCCAGCAGCTCCTTGTGGGTCAGGCACAGGCGGCGGGCGGCGTGGTCCACGGCGGAGACGACAGCGCAGATGCGCTGGCCCTCAAAAAAGCGGTCGGCGCTGTGCTCGATCCGCGCCACTGAGATGTTTTCGATGCCCAGGAGGGCGATCACGCCGCACCCCACGTCGCAGAAGGCCCCGAAGGGAGCCAGGTTGACCACCACCGCCGGGAGAATATCCCCCGGGCGGGCCGTCCGCATCAGATGGTCCAGCGCCTCCCGCTGCGCCGCCGCCCGGGAGAGGCGGACCACGCCGTCCGGTCCGATGGAGGTCACCTTGCAGGCCACCGGATGGCCCACCCGCGAGAGAATGGCCACCTCCCGGACCGTGCCCTCCGCCACGCCCAAGGCCGCCTCGGACCGGGGGATCACGCCGGGATGGCCGGCCACGGAGATATGGAGATTGTGCGCCTCGTCGCACAGGAGGACCTGGGCGGTGAGGATGCGCCCGGCCTCCCAGGCGCGGCTCAGGTCCTCCAAAGTCTCGGGCTGGGCGGTATGTACCTGCATGCCCTCGGGAAGATACGTTTGCATGAAAGATCCCCTTCCTTTCCTTTTTCCATCCTATGCGGCAGGCTCCGGAATGGGCCGGCCGGACGAAAATTTTCCGTATTTTGAAAGGAGGACCCCATGGACATCCGTCTCGGCGACGTCCTGCTGATGAAAAAGCCCCACCCCTGCGGTGAGAAGCGCTGGCTGGTGCTGCGCACGGGCATGGACTTCCGCCTCCGGTGCCTCGGCTGCGGCCGGGAGGTGCTGCTGCCGCGGAGCAAGGCCGAAAAAAACATCCGCGGCGTTCTGCGCCCATCCGACGAAAAAAACTGACATATCCATGGCAAAACCGGCGTATTTTTTCAAAACCAACCGGAAAATCCCATACCTTGGCGAGAAACAGGCCGCGATCCCCCGGGGATTGCGACCTGTTTTTTTCCGCCGCCGCGCTATACTTTGTCCATACCGCGGAAGGGAGGTGGAGCGGCGGTGACGGTCTATGTGGATTCCCTGTTTGTGCTCAACGCGCTGATCAACCTGATTCTGCTGCTGGGCAGCGCCCGGATGGGCGGCGCGCCGGTGTGCCGGGGGCGGATCGCGGCGGCGGCGGCCTTCGGCGGGCTGTACGCGGTGGGGTGCGTGGCCCCGGGGCTGGAGTGGCTCCGGGGGACGGCGGCACGGCTGGCGGTGATGGCGGGGATGCTGCTGATCGCCTTTGGCTGGCGGCGGGGAACGGTGAAGCTGGGGGCGCTGTTCCTGGGACTCAGCGCGGCCTTCGGCGGGCTGATGCTGGCGATGCTGCACGTGTTTGGGGTGAGCCTGACCTTGCTTGGCGGCGTGGCCTACTATCCGGTCAGCGGCTTGGCCCTGCTGCTGACGGCGGCGGCGGTGTACATCCTCACCCGGACCGTGTTCGCCCGCCTGGCCGAGCACACCGGCGGCGAGCTGGTGCCCATCACCCTGCGCTGCGGGCCGAAAACGGTCAAGCTCACGGCTCTGCGGGACAGCGGCTGCACCCTCAAGGACCCGGTGACGGGCCGGGGCGTCCTGGTAGCCGAGTGGCAGACGGCCCGGGCGCTGCTGCCGCCGGAGGCAGCAGCGCCCCTCTCCGCGGCGCAGTTCTCCCGGCCCGCGGACCTGCTGCCCCGGCTCTCGTCCAAGGCGGCAGGGGGACGGTGGCGGCTGATCCCATACCGTGCGGTGGGCACCGCCGGCGGGCTGCTGCTGGCCATGCAGTGCGACCAAATGGAAGTCGGAAAACAAACGGTGTCGGGGGCCCTGGTGGCCTTCTCTCCCACGCCCCTCAGCGACGGCGGGGGATACACCGCACTGATCGGAGGAAGGATATGAAGGAAAAATGGCGCGCGCTTCTCCTGCGCCTGGGACTGCTCCAGCCGGAGAAGATCATGTACATTGGCGGCAGCGACGTGCTGCCCACACCGCTCAAGGGCGCCGAGGAGCAGGAGCTCATCGCCCGCCTGGCCCAGGGCGATCCCGAGGCCAAGTCCACGCTCATCGAGCGGAACCTCCGCCTGGTGGTCTACATCGCCCGGCGGTTCGAGAACACCGGCATCGGCATCGAGGACCTGATCTCCATCGGCACCATCGGCCTTATCAAGGCCGTGGGGACCTTCAAGCCGGACCGGAACATCAAGCTGGCGACGTATTCGTCCCGGTGCATCGAAAATGAAATTCTCATGTACATCCGGAAAATCTCCAGCCAGAAGACCGAGGTCTCCCTGGACGAACCCATCAACACCGACTGGGACGGCAACGAGCTGCTGCTCTCGGACGTTCTGGGCACCGACGGCGATACGGTCATCCGCCCCATGGAGGAGAACGTGGACCTTCAGCTGCTCCGGCAGGCTCTGGAGCGCCTGCCGGACCGGGAAAAGCGCATCGTGGTGATGCGCTTCGGCCTGGGCGGGCGGGCTGAGAAGACCCAGAAGGAGGTGGCCGACCTGATGGGCATCTCCCAGTCCTATATCTCCCGGCTGGAAAAGCGCATTATGCTGCGGCTGCGGCGGGATATTTCGCGGCAGATTTATATTTGAGGCATCCGCCGCAGCCCCGCAGGCGCAAAATCAGGATGAGGGCAGCAGGCAGGGCAGCTTTGGCGCGGCCCTGCCGTTCCTCTGCCTATCAGCACGGATGCGCCAAAATGGTATTTCATCATCTGCCCCTCCTTCCATAGAGCCATAGAGCGTCCGCTTCGGAAAACGAACGCCGGCCTGCGGTCTTTGACCGCAGGCCGGCGTTCCATTCGGAGCGGGAACACCCGAACAGCCTTATGTGCCTTTCCCGCAAAAAAGGACAAGGCTGAAAATGGCCGAGGGCGCCCGGGAAAAGACCGTGGCATCAAAACCGATGTCTTTCCGGTCACCACCCAGGGGGCCGGTGCTGGTTTGTTCAGCGGCGCGGGCCGCCGGCTTTGAGGGCAAAGCCCGTGGCGGCGGCGGCCAGGGCGCAGCAGGCGGTGAAGATCATGCTCGCCTGGAGGCTCGACGCGTCGGAGATCGCCGCCATGACCAGGGGCGAGACGGTGGTGGCCGCGTACTGCATAATGACCAGCAGGGAGCTGGGCAGGCCGCTGCGGTCCTGGTAGCGGGCGCAGCCGATACCGATGAGCACCGGGATGCCGGGGCCTGCCAGGATGCCGCAGACGCCGCAGCAGGCGATCAGCACCGCCGCGTTCCGGCTCAGTACGCCGATCAGCAGTGCCACGCCGCCCAGGGCCGTTCCCACGCGGAACAGCTTGGCCGGCCCCACCGGGATCCGCGGCGAGAAGAACCGCGCCAGCGCCGCGAACACCCAGAACACCGCCAGCGGATACGCCCGCAGCGACGGCGCGCCCAGCACCCGCTCGGTGTACAGCGTCACCCAGACGATAAAGCCGTTGAAAAACATCGTGTACAGCAGCAGGCACGCCAGAATCACCAGATTCTCGCGATTGGTCACGTATTCCCGAACATCTGTCCATGTCAGGCGTACTTCCGGCGTGTCGCCGGCCTGGAGCCGCGGGCGCATATAGAAGCAGGTGCAGAGGAAATAGAGAAACGGGACAGCGATGATGGCCGCCATGATAAAATATGTATTCTGCCACGTCTGCGAGGCGCGGATCCAGGTGATGAACAGCGGCGCCAGCATGGCCCCGACGCCGGAGAAAGCGTGGAGCGCGCCCAGGTACCGGTTGGCGCTGGCTCCGTTGAGGTCCACGATGAAGGCGTTGCAGTAGCAGTCGCTGCACCCCAGAGCCAGTCCAAAGACGAAGAACACCGCCAGCAGGGACGCGTAGCCCGGGACGACGCCCTTGAGCACGATGCACCCCAGCATCACAAGGCCGCTGGCGGCCAGGACCCAGGATTTTTTCACCCGTCCCTGGAGGAACAGCAGTCCCACCAGGGCGATCAGCGAGCCGGCGCTGGTGATGGAGCTCATGTCGCCCTCCTGCGCCGGCGTCAGGCGGAAAGCGTCGCTCAGGTCCTTCAAAAGAACCGAGGTCAGGGTGAAGCAGAGGGCGAAGCCGATTACATAAAACAGCATTGCGTGGGTGAAGCGGCGGCGCAGGCGGGTCTGTGTGTCCATAGGGCGGCCTCCTTTGATTTCGGGGGGATTTTGGGGATGTTCCCCCATTATACAGGAAAACCGCCGCAATAGATAGAGGCAATTTTGGAAAAATCCGGCGAGAATTTTACAAATCCAGGCCGCAAAGCGCCAACCATCTCTTGCAAACTGCACCGGTTTGGATTATGATGGGTGTATCCTACCAATAGAAAAGAGACTGCGCTTTGGAAAAACGGAACTCCCTGCTGGTACAGGGGAGCATTTTAGCGGCGGCGGGGCTGATCACCAAGCTGCTGGGCTTCCTCTACCGCATCCCCATGGCGAATCTGCTGGGGGAGCAGGGCAACGGGATTTACTCCGTGGCCTACAGTATTTATAATATCGCGCTGACGCTCTCGTCCTACGCGCTGCCCTCAGCGGTGTCCAAGCTGATCTCCGAACGGCTGGGCCGCCGGGACCGGGCCGGCGCGCAGCAGGTGTTCCGCGCGTCGCTGCTGTTTGCGGCGGCGGGCGGGCTGGCGGCGTTTGCGGCGCTGTACTTCGGTGCAGACTGGCTGGAGAGCGTCTACGGCCGCGAGGGCCTGGCGCGCCCTCTGAAGGTGCTGGGACCCACGACGCTGGTGGTGGCCCTGCTGGGTGTCCTGCGGGGCTGGTTCCAGGGGCGGGGCAACATGAGGCCCACGGCGGTCTCCCAGGTTCTGGAGCAGGTGGTCAACGTGGCGGGGAGTCTCCTTGCCACGTGGCAGATGGTGCGCCTGTATGAGGGCAAGCCCGAGCTGGCCAGCTTCGGCGCGGCCGGCGGCACCGTGGGCACTCTGGCCGGCGCGGCGGCGGCGCTCCTCTTTATGTGGCTGCTCTACGCTGTGGCCCGCAGCGGGGCTAAGCCCCTGCCGCGGCCCCGGGAGTCCGACGCGTCGGTCCGCCGGGCGCTTCTGTGGACCGTGGTGCCCATGATCCTCAGCCAGACCATCTACCAGATGGGCTCCACCGTGGACGACCTCCTCTTCGGCCGGGCCATGGAGCGGCAGCAGGTGGCCGACGCCGTGGCTGCGGCGGTGCAGGGCGTCTACAACACCCAGTACAACCAGCTGACCACCCTGCCCGTAGCCATCACCACGGCCCTGGCGGCGACGCTGCTGCCGGCGATTTCCCTCCTCTGGTCCCGGGGCGAGCGGCGGGAGGCCATGCGCAGGACCCGGACCGTCATCAAGCTGAACATGGTCGTCGCCATCCCGGCGGCGGTGGGCCTGGCGGTGCTGGCTGAGCCGATCATGACCCTGCTCTTCCCGCGGCTGACGGAATACCGCGATCTCTCGGTACAGATGATGGAGACCGGCTCCATCGCCATCGTCTTTTACGCCCTCTCCACCATCAGCGCCGCGGTTTTGCAGGGCGGCGGGCACATGGGCCTGCCGGCTGTCCATGCCGGCGTCTCCCTGGTCCTCCATGCGGTGCTGGTATACGTGCTCCTGAACTATACAGAGCTGGGCATTCACAGCCTGATCGTGGGCAACGTGACCTTCCCGCTGCTGCTCTCGCTTTTAAACTGCGCCGCCGTGCGCACCAGGCTCGGCTACCGGTGGGAGACCTTCCACACCTTCACCCTGCCGGTGCTCTTCTCCCTGCTCATGGGCCTGCTGGCCCGGGGGCTCTACGCGGGGCTGACGGCGCTGAAGCTGGGGACGCTTTTGAGCTTTCTGGTCAGCGTGGCGGCGGCGGTGGCCTTCTATGGCCTGGCGGTGCTGCGCCTGGGCGTCTTTACCAAATCCGAGTTCCCGGAGCTGCCCATGAGCCGCGTTCTGTCCCGTATTGCCGGCATCCCGCAGAAATAAAACGGGGTTTTTGCAAACAGGACGAAAAAAGCATGGATAATGTGCACAAAATAGAGCATTCGGTTTTGTGGCAGTCACCAAAATTCTTTATTTTTAAATTCAATTACAAATATAATGACAAAATCAGCTTGAAAAGTACGTTTTTCAGTGGTATACTGGGTCCGCGGCTGTAAAAGGGCCGTCTTTTTGAAAATTGCTTTTCATGAAGGAGGCCGCACGATGAAAACGCCCGAGCCGAATTACCGCTATTTTCTGGAGGCCATGGCCAACAAGACCCCCGCGCGGATGCCCCTTTACGAGCACCACATCGATGCCGGCTTCATGGAGAAGGTCCTGGACCGGCCCATGACCGCTCTGCTGGACGGCTCCACGGCGGAGAAGAAGGAGTTTTTCCGGCGGTATGTGGACTTCTGGCGGGACTGCGGCTACGACATCGTCACCTTCGAGCGGGGCATTCCCCTGTCCTGCCCTGGCAGCGGCGCGCTCAGGAACCACAGCGAGCCGGTGCTGCGCACCCCCGGGGACGTGGACGCCTACCCCTGGGACAAAATTGAGGACTGGTACTTCCAGCAGAACGCCGAATATTTCGAGCTGTTCGCGGAGGAGGTCTTGAAGCGCGACGGCATCCGCGGTGTCGGCGGCCCCGGTTACGGTATCTTTGAGACGGTGCAGGACCTGGTCAGCTATATGGAGCTGTGCTACCTGATCTACGATGAGCCGGAGATGGTCTCGGCGCTTTTCGCCCGGGTGACGGACCTGTACGTCCGCATCTGGAGCCGCTTTCTCCGGGACTACGCCGCGCCCTACTGCGTCTGCCGCATGGGCGACGACCTGGGCTTCAAGAGCCAGACGCTGCTGCCCCACGACGTGATCCGGCGGGAGATCGTCCCCGGCTACAAAAGGATCGTGGACCTGGTCCACGCCTCGGGCCGGCCCTTCATCCTCCATTGCTGCGGCAACATCTTCGAGATCATGGAGGACCTGCTCTCCACCGGTATCGACGCCAAGCACTCCAACGAGGACGATATCGCCCCCTTCCACCGCTGGGTGGAGCTGTACGGCAGTCGCATCTGCAACCTGGGCGGCATCGACATGAACATCCTCTGCCTGGACACTCCCGAGGAAATCGGGCGGAAGGTCCGCGCGGCCATTGAGGAGAACATCGGCTTCGGCGGGTTCGCCTTGGGCTGCGGTAACTCCATTCCCGACTATATCCCGCCGGAGGGCTTCTTCGCCATGAACCGCGCGGCCAACGAATTCCGCCTGCGGCAGGGCGCGTAGGCTGCTCCCTGCCGGGGAAGGTTAGGATCCTATGCGAATCAACAGCCAGATCATGAAAACCAACAACGTCCTGCTGATCGTCCACACCATCCAGCAGAACGCGCCCATCTCCCGCTCGGAGCTGACGCAGCGGGTGGGCCTGACCACGGCGGCGGTCATCCACATCACCAACGAGCTGATGGAGGCCGGCGTCCTGGTGCAGACCGGGCGCGCCGACGGCACCCACGGGCGGCGGGCGGTGCTGCTGGACGTCAACGCCGACGCCTTTTACGTTCTGGGCGCGGAGGTGAACACCAGCGAGATCAACGTGGGCCTCAGCGACTTCCGCGGCAGCATCGTCCGCCGCGCCAGCGCGCCCATGTCCGTCCCCACCAGCCCGGAGGCCGCCGCGGCCGAGATCGCGGCCCTGGTCCGGCGGGTGGTGGCGGAGGCCGGGGTGGACGCCGCAAAGCTCCTGGGACTGGGTCTGGCCCTGCCGGG
Organism: Oscillospiraceae bacterium; assembly: GCA_022792945.1. GTDB lineage: Bacteria > Bacillota > Clostridia > Oscillospirales > Oscillospiraceae > Avoscillospira_A. The sequence continues at coordinate 19,585 of JAAWBZ010000028.1, forward strand.
GCCGCTGGACTCCCAGCGGGGCGTGATGATCAACCCGCCGAACCTGCCCGGATGGGAAAATGTGCCTATCTGCGAGATGCTGCGCCGGGAGCTGGACATTCCCGTCTGCTGCGACCGCGAGACCAACGCCGCGGCCCTGGCCGAGCACTTCTACGGCGCGGCCATCGGCTACAAGACTGCCGCGGTCATCAGCCTGTTCCGCCTGGGCGTGGGCGGGGGGATCATCTCGGGGGGCAACGTGCTCCACGGCTTCCGCGACGGCGCGGGGGAGATCGGCCACGTCACGGTGGACCCCGCCGGTCCCCGGTGCATCTGCGGCAGCTTCGGGTGCCTGGAGACCATGGTCTCCGGCAGCGCCCTGGTCCAGCGGGCTCAGCAGCTCTACAAGCTGCACTTGGACGGGGGCGCGGCGGCTCTGGAAAACGTGGAGGACCTGACGTTGGAGGACGTGTTCCGCCGCAGTGAGCAGGGAGACACGGTCTGTGAGCATGTGGTGCGGCAGGCGGCGGCGCATATCTCCGTGGCCCTGGGCAGCGTCATCAACCTATACAGCCCCGAGGCCATCGTTCTGGCCGGCCCCCTGCCCGCTATGAGCGGCCAGCTGGTCCGCCTGATCCGCGGGCATGTCCAGGCCAAGCGGTATCCCCGCCACTGCGCGGAGATCCAGGTATTGGAGTCCCACTTCGGGGAGACGACCTTCGTGATGGGCGGCGTGGTGCTGGCCATGGACGCTTTCCTGCCGGCGCGGATCGCCCGGCGGTCCGGATAAATTGGTTTACTAACGGCACTCGGCCGTTTGGTAATAAAAAAATTTAGGAGGAACAAAAATGAAAAGACTGATCGCACTGCTTCTGGCGCTGGTCATGGTCGCGGCCCTGGCGGCCTGCGGCGGCCAGGACGAGACGCCCACCGACGCACCCGTCAACGACGCCCCTGCCACCGACGCACCCGCTGACAACGACACCCCTGCGGACACCACTCCCGACGAGACCCCCGAGGCGCCCGCCGACGTGGGCGGCGACGCGCCCGCTGATGAGGATATCACCGTGGCCGGCATCGTGTTCCAGGACGACCAGTTCATGAACATGCTGACCAAGGGCTATGTGGACGCTGCCAATGACGCCGGCGTGAAGATTCTCACCGACAACACCAACAACGATCAGGCCAAGGAGACGGAGCTGATCAACACGTACCTGGCCCAGGGAGTCAAGGGTCTGGCCATCTCTCCTCTGAACGGCGAGGCCTCCGTTGCGGCGCTGAAGGCCGCCGATGAGGCCGGCATGAAGGTGGCGCTGACCAACATCGACCTGGCCGATGCCAGCTTCATCGTGGCCGGCTACACCTCCGATGACTACACCAATTGCTACCTGGTGGGCCAGGAGGCTGCGGAGATCATCAAGGAAAAGTTCGGCGATGAGAAGATCAACATCGCCATCGTGCAGTTCAAGTCCCTGCTGCCCGATAACTCCGGCAACCGCGTGAAGGGCTACTTCGCGGCGCTGGACGAGGCCGGCATCCAGTATGAGATCGTGGCCGACCAGGACGCGTGGCTCCAGGACACCGCGCTGGAGACCGCCTCCGGCATCCTCACCGCCCATCCCGAGACCAATGTGATCATCACCGTCAACGACGGCGGCACCATCGGCTCTGTCATGGCCGTGCAGAACGCGGGCATGGCCGATCAGATTCTGGTCTTCGGCCATGACGGCTCCGACCAGATCTCCAGCATGATTCTGGACGACTCCATGGCGCTCCAGGCCGTGGTGGCGCAGGATCCCTACGGCCAGGGCTACAAGGCCATGAGCGCGCTGATCAACGCCATCAAGGGCGGCGACTACTCCGACACCCAGGGCAAATGCCAGTATCTGGACGGCATCGTCCTGAGCAACCGCGACAAGGACTTCGTCAACGACTGGCGCGAGGACAACGGTTTCGACCGCATCGGCTGAGTTTGGCCGGACTGACTGAGTTCTGAGACCGAGGGGGGAATCCCTGGAGGGATTCCCCCCTTTTTGTAGGAATCTGTACGCACGGCCCGACGGCTGTGCATACGGGTCCTGCGCGTGCATGATGCTTTGCTCCCTGGGAGCACGAGGAAAGGTTGAAACATATGAGCGTACTGCGCACCGAACACATCGCCAAGCAATATCCCGGCTGCCTGGCCTTGGACGACGTGACCGTCTCCTTCGAGAGCGGGAAGGTCAACGCGCTGCTGGGCAAGAACGGCTCGGGCAAGTCCACGCTGGTCAAGTGCTTCTCCGGCGCCATCCAGCCCACGTCCGGGGCCTTCTACCTGGACGACGAGCAGCTGAGCTTCTCCTCCACCAGCAGCGCCAACGCCAAGGGCTTCGCCACGGTCTACCAGGAAATGTCCCTGGTGCCCAGCCTCACGGTGGCCGAGAACATCTTCCTGGGCCGCATGCCCAAGCGGGCCGGTGGCATGATCGACTGGAAGCGGGCCAACGCCATGGCGGCCGGGCTTTTAGACAAAATGGGCGTGGACATCAACCCCCGGGAGATCGTCTCGCGCCTGAGCATGTGGCAGTGCCAGGTGGTGGAAATCACCAAGGCCATGAGCTACAATCCGAAGGTCCTGATGCTGGACGAGCCTACCTCCTCTCTGGCGTCCAGCGAAGTGGAATGCCTGTTCGATGTGATCCGTGAGTTGAAAAAACAGGATATCATCATCATCTATATCTCCCATAAGCTCCACGAGATCCCCCAGATCACCGACACCATCACCGTCCTGCGCGACGGCCAGTTCATCGGCACCGTCAACACCCGGGACGTCACCAACGCCGATATCATCTCCATGATGTTCGGCGACACCCAGATCCGCCAGCGTCCGGCCGACGTGGTGGCCCAGGACGAAGTGATCATGGAGGTCCGGAATTTCAGCCGCAAGGGCAAATTCTCCGACGTCTCCTTCCAGCTGAAGAAGGGCGAGGTTTTGGGCATCGCCGGCATGCTGGGCGCGGGCCGGACCGAGCTTCTCAAGTCCATTTTCGGCGCCGACCCCCACGATGGCGGCGAGGTCGTCATCAACAACACGACCGCGCCCCGTCGCTCCAGCCCCATCTCCATGAAGAAGCTGGGCATGGGCCTTACCCCCGAGGACCGGAAGCTGGAGGGCCTGATCCTGATCCACTCCATCCGCGACAACCTCTGCTACGCCAGCATGGACAAGACCTCCCACGGGTGGTTCGAGGACAAGCGCCTCCGGGTGCGCGCCGCCGACAAGCAGGTGGAGGACCTGGAGATCAAGGTGCCCAACGTCAACGCCCCGGTCAGCTCGCTCTCCGGCGGCAACCAGCAGAAGGTGGTGGTGGGCAACTGGCTCAACACCCAGCCGGTCATCATGATGTACGACGAGCCATCCCGCGGCATCGACGTCAACGCCAAGCAGCAGATCTTTGAGATCATGTGGGAGCAGTCCCGCCACGGCATTTCCACCGTGTTCGTCTCCTCTGAGCTGGAGGAGCTTCTGGAGGTCTGCCACCGCATCCTCATTATGCGGGACGGCAAAATCACCGGCGAGGTCCGCCCCGAGGACATTACCATCAATCAGTTGTACGCAATGAGCATGGGAGATGAGAACGTATGAGCAAGAATCGTGTGAAAAATATCCTTCTGGACCACATTATTGAGATCCTCCTGATTTTGCTGGTGGTCATCATGACCGTGGCCAACGCCAACTTCATGACCGTCAGCAATATCATGAATATCCTCCGCAACCAGGCCCTCAAGGGCGTCATCGCCTTTGGCATGACCATGGTCATCATCGCCGGTCAGATCGACCTGTCCATCGGCTCCACCGTGGCCCTGGCGGGCGTCATCGTGGCCCGCTTCTGCCGCGACCTGCCGGAGGCTGCCGGCATCAGCGTCACTGCCGCGTGCTGGATCGGCATCGTGGTGGCCATCCTGGCCGCCATCATCATGGGCGTCATCCACGCCATCGCCCAGCACAAGTTCCAGATGCCCGCTTTTATCGTCACCCTGGCGTCCATGAACCTCCTCTACGGTCTCTCCGGCATGATCTGCGAGGGCTTTCCCATCGCCAACGCCTTCCCCCAGTGGTTCATCCAGCTGGGCGTGGGCAAGCTCGGCGGCGCCACAGGCGTGGTGCCGATCCCGGCGATCATCCTGATCCTGGTGTTTGTCCTGGCCCACATTCTCATGACCTACACCACCACCGGCCGCGCGGTCTACGCCGTGGGCGGCAACCCGGAGTCGGCCCGTCTTTCCGGCATCAACGTCTTTAAGACCAAGGCCATCGTGTTCTCCGCGGTGCAGGTGATGTGCGTGCTGGCGGCGTTCATGCACTCGGCCCAGGTGGCCTCCGGCTCCTACAGCTTCGGCAAGGGCTGGGAGGTGGACGTCATTTCCTCCGTGGTCATCGGCGGCACCTCCATGGCCGGCGGCATCGGCAAGCCCTGGGGCACGCTGATGGGCGTTCTGTTCATGGGCGTGGTCATCAACGCCATGACCATCCTGGACGTGGACATCTACGCGCAGTACGTGGTCCGCGGCCTCATCATGTTCTTCGCCGTGCTTATGGCTACCTTCCAGGCCAAGGCCAAGGCGTAATTTCCGTCAAATTCCTGGCCGGCCGGTCCCCCGGCCGGCCAGATACTTCAAAAAGGAGTGTCCAACTATGAAACGCAGCGAGATCAACGCGGCCCTCCGGGAGCTGGAGGCCATGTGCCAGAAGTACCACTGCTACCTGCCCCCCTTCTGTCACTTCACCCCCGCCGACTGGCAGTCCAAGGGCCACGAGTACGACGAGGTCCGCGACTGTATGCTGGGCTGGGACATCACGGACTTCGGCTCCGGCGACTTCGCCCACACCGGCTTCTCCCTGATTACCATCCGCAACGGCAACCGACTCATGGCCGAGAAGTATCCCAAGGTCTACGCCGAGAAGCTCCTCTACCTCCGCGAGGGCCAGCACGCGCTGAACCACTTCCACTGGTACAAGACCGAGGATATCATCAACCGCGGTGGCGGCAATGTCCTGATCCGTGTCTACAACTCCCTGCCCAACGAGGAGATCGACTATGAGAGCGATGTGCTGGTGCAGACCGACGGCTATGAGCGCTATGTCCCCGCCGGCACCCAGATCTGCCTGAAGCCCGGCGAGAGCATCTACGTCCGGCAGTTCATGTACCACGACTTCAACGTGGAGCCCGGCACCGGCCCGGTCCTCCTGGGCGAGGTGAGCCAGTGCAACGACGACAACACCGACAACCGCTTCAACCCGCCCGCCGGCCGCTTCCCCGAGATCGAGGAGGACGAGCCGCCCTACCGCCTGCTCTGCAACGAGTATCCGGCGGCCAAGTGAGGAGGTTTTACCATGAAAGCTGCCTATCTCAAGCCCCATAACCAGTTCGAGCTGCGCGACGTGGAGCTGCGTGCGCCGGAGGCCGGCGAGGTGGTGGTCAGGGTCCGCGCCTGCGGCTTCTGCGGGCACGATAAAATCCTCGCCGCCTACGCCGCCAAGGACTGGGAGCCCTTCGGACACGAGTTCTCCGGTGTGGTGGAGACCCTGGGTCCCGGCGTGACCAACGTGCAGGTGGGCGACCGGGTGGTCATTGAGACCTCCACCTTCGACCCTCTCTCCCCCGAGGCCCTCAACGGCCGGCCCGACTGGGACACCGACGGCCCCAGCTATATGAACCTCGCCCACACCGCCATGGGCTTCGCGGAAAAGACCATTGTGCCGGCGGTCCTCTGCTATAAGTTCGACGGCATCCCCGACGAGGAGGCCTGCTTCGCCGAACCCATGGGCGTGGCGGTGGACCTGATCCTTACCGCCGACATCAAGCTTGGCAATGACGTGGTGGTCATGGGCTGCGGAGCCATCGGCCTGATGGCCATGCAGATGGCCAGGGCCTCCGGCGCGCGGCACATCTACGCTGTGGACCATGCCCACAACGCCCGCAAGGCCCAGCTGGCCCTGGACTACGGCGCGGACGAGGTGCTCTTCTCGGACAAGACCGACCTCACGCAGTATCCCTTCCCCCGCGGCGGCGTGGACCGCGTCCTGGTGACGACGCCGCCCAAGACCATCGACCTGGCGACAAAGCTCTGCAATGTGGGCGGCATCGTGGCGTACCTGGGCATCAGCTACGGCCCTGACGCCATCGTCTCCTTCGACTCCAACGTCGTCCACCTGAACAAGCTGCAAATCCGCGGCTCCAACGCCATTCCGGCGCTGTACTTCCCCCAGTGCTTCGACCTGATGAAGGCCGGCACGGTGGACGTGAAGAAGCTCATCACCCATACCTTCCCCCTGGAAAAGACCCCCGAGGGCATCACCGCCTTCCTCACCGACCACGACACCGCCGTCAAGGCCGTCATGGTCAACCGCGGCTGACCATTTTGGCGGACAAAGCGGCCCGGCCCCTTGGGCCGGGCCGCTTCTGGCGGGGTCCTGGCGCCGCCGGCATTGGGACGCTGCGCGGAGAGCGAATTCCCCGCGTTCACGCCCCCGCAGGGGAACCGCGGGCGCCGGGAGGGCCGAAACCGGTCGATTCCCACGGCGAAAATGCCCGCCACGCGGGGAAAAACCAGGCTTGCAACCGGGCCGCTCCTATGCTAAACTAGAGAAAAGATCGCGCCCGGGCCGTGGGGGGCCGCGGCGCGCAGGGGAGGTTCAACATGGGCTATCAAATTCGAGAGATCACCGCCGGCGACGATCGGGCCATGGAGGGCATCATCCGCCGCTGTCTGACGGAGTTCGGCGGCGCGCAGGTGGGCGGCATCTGGAACGATCCGGAGCTGGCCGGGCTGTCCGAGGCCTACAGCGCCCCCGGCAGCCGCTATTGGGTGGCTGAGGACACCGACGGCACGGTGCTGGGCGGCGCGGGCATCCGCCCGCTGGCTGAGGACGACGGGCTGTGCGAGCTGCAAAAGCTCTGCTGCCCCCTGGAGGTCCGCGGCACAGGCGTGGCAAACCGCCTGATGGACACGGCGCTGACCTTTGCCCGGCAGCACTACGACGGCTGCCGTCTGGAGACGTCGGAGGCCATGGCCGCGGCGCAGCAGTTCTGCGCCAAGTTCGGCTTCCTCCGCCTGAATGTCCCGGTGGGGCAGACGGCGCGCTTCACCCGGGGCGTGCGCTATCAGAAGGATTTCCGCCGCCGCGGCGCCCGGGAAAAGGTGACGGTGGCGGAGATCATGCAGAAGATGATCCGCCAGCTGGACGGCAATCTTCGGGACATCCAGCACATGATGAAGGTCTGGACCTACGCCAAGACCATCGGGGAGCTGGAGGATCTGGACACCGACACCCAGCGGACGCTGGAGATCGCGGCGATCCTCCACGACATCGCCTGCCCGCTGTGCCGGGAGAAGTACCACAACGTGGACGGCAAGAACCAGGAGCGGGAGAGCGCGCCGCTGGTCCAGGCGTTCCTGGCGGACGTGGGCCTGCCGAAGCACATAGCTGAGCGCGTGTGCTACCTGGTGAGCCACCACCACACCGTCAAGGGCATCGACGGCCGGGATTATCAGATTCTGATCGAGGCGGACTACTTCGTCAACGCCGAGGAGAACCGCTACACCCAGGAGAATGTGGCGGCGTTCGTGGAAAAGGTCTTTCGGACTCCCAGCGCCATCGCCTTCGCCAAGTCGCTGTACCATCTGGAGTAAAGAAATCCCCGCCGGCCTGTCGGCCGGCGGGTTTCTTTATGTCCTGCGGAGGTAGTGGGAGAGCACCTGCAGCAGCACCTCCAGATTGATGGGCTTGGCGACATGGGCGTTCATGCCGGCCTCCAGGCAACGGCGCTTGTCCTCGTCGTAGGCGTTGGCGGTCATGGCGATGATGGGGATCGCGGCGGCATCCGCCCGGGGCAGCGCCCGGATGGCCCGGGTAGCCGCCAGACCGTCCAGCACCGGCATCATCACGTCCATCAGGACGCCGTCAAAGGTTCCCGGCGGGGCGGCGGCAAAGGCGTCCACCGCCGCCTGCCCGTCGGTGACGGGCGTGGTCTCGATGCCCTCGTCCGCCAGGAGGTAGAGCGCGATCTCCATATTCAGCTCGTTGTCCTCCGCCACCAGCAGCCGCAGACCCCGGAGGTTCCCATGATGCTGGGCGGCAACCTCGCGGGGACGGGCCTCGCGGTCGATGGGGGCGGGCAGCTCCACGGTGAAGCGGCTGCCCTTGCCGGGGCGGCTCTCCACCTGGATGGTGCCGCCCATCAGCTCCACAAACTGCTTGGTGATGGCCATGCCCAGGCCCGTGCCCTGATAGCGGGAGCGGGTGCCGCCGTCCTCCTGGGAGAAGGCCTCGAAGATGTGGGGGAGGAATTCCGGCTGCATCCCCACACCCGTGTCCTCCACCTCCAGGCGGAAGCGGGCCGTCTCGCCGCCGCTGTCCGGCAGCTCACTGGCGCGAAAGACGATTTTGCCGCCGTCGGGGGTGAACTTCACCGCGTTGCCCAGGATATTGATGAGCACCTGGCGCAGGTGCAGCTCGTCGCCCAGGACACGGGCGTGGTCCATGGGCTGGAACTCCTCGACCAGTGCCAGGTCCCGCCCCTGGAGCTGCCCGCAGACGATGGAGGCGCAGTTATCCAGCACCTGCCGCAGGTCCATGGGCTTGCTGCTGATCCGGGTTTTGCCGCTCTCAATGCGGGACATGTCCAGCACGTCGTTGACCAGGCTCAGGAGGTGTCCTGACGCGCCGCTGATCTTCTCCAGGCAGTCCCGGACCCGCGCGGGGTCCTCCAGGTTTTTCAGGGCGATGTCGGTCATGCCGACGATGCCGTTGATGGGCGTCCGGATATCGTGGGACATGTGGGAGAGGAAGTCGCTCTTGGCGGTGTTGGCGGCGTTGGCGGCGTCGGCGGCGTCCCGGAGCAGAGTGTTGGCCTCCCGCTGGTGCTCAATCACCAGCAGATCCCGCCGGCGGGAGAAGTAGGCAAACAGCAGCAGCCCCACCATCAGCACCACCACGGCGCCGATCACCGCCACATAGGCCACGGTGGTGTTGAGGAACGCCGAGGTCCCGGCGCCCAGAACCTCTGTAGGCACAAAGGTCAGGACAGTCCAGCCGCTGCCCGATACCGGCGTGGCGGCGACATAATACCCGCCGGCGGTGTGCGCGAACTCAAAGCCGGCGGTGCGGCGATCGGCTACCGCCTCACGCAGGTCGGGAAGCCCGCCGCCATGGAGAAACGGGAAGTCCTCCAACGCGTCCAGCACATTCTCACCCTTCAGAAAGCCGCCGGGGCAGATATGGCGATAGAGCTGCCGCCCGCCGGCATCCACCACATAGACATGGCTGCGCCCCTGGAAGATATCGGAGTCAAAGGCGTTCTGGAACACAGCCTCATCCACAGCCACGGCCATATGCGTCAGCTGCGTGCCGTCCAGGTCCATGGGGATTGTCAGACGCTTGAGGAAAAGGATGCAGCGGGGGCTGTCCGCGCGGTAGTCCAGCGTCATGACCACCTCCCGGTGGGCCTCGCTGCCGGGCAGGCTGGAGGCGTCAGGCCACGGGGCGGCCGCGCCGTCGGAGGCGTAGACCATGCCGTCGGCGGCAAAGGCCAGCACCGCGCCCCGGGGCAGGTCCAGGCAGCGCTGAATGGCCTTGAGCTGGAAGGGCAGCGCGTCGGCGGTGCGCAGGGCCGTACGGGTCAGCAGCCGCTCCGCCGCGCCGGAGATGGTGCGGTGGTGCTGTACCGCCGAGCTGATCACCTGGGTTTCCTTGCCGGCAATCTCAATGAAGTGTTCGTTGCGCTCCTGGAAGAGCGCATCGTCCATATAGTTGTAGTAGATCAGCATCCCGGCCACGGCCGCCGCAGCCAGTAGGGCCACTACGCCCAGCAGCACAGCCCGCTCCCGCCGCCGGCTGACGCCCCGCGGGCCGTCCTGGTCTTGTTTTTTCCGTACAGACATCGCCAAACCACCCCTCCCAATTGGTGTTTCACGATTTATTGGAACGCGGCCGCGCCGATCTGCACCAGCACAGACCGCCTCTGCAGGTCCCAGCCGCAGATGTAAAAGCGGAGCGTGGAGGGATCCGGTTCCGGCCCGAGATCGATGGCAAACACACCTCGATCAGCAAGTGGGAAAACCCGTGCGTCCCCAGGCAGGGGGCGGAGGCGACCACCGTGCCGCCCGCCTCCGCCCGCATGAACAGCAAGAGTATGTTTCCGGTGCTCACCGCTTTCGTACAATAGCGGGTCAATGCAGCGACCGCCGTCGCGGCCCTGGCGCGTGTCGGGAAGCCGCCGCCAGTAGTTGCGGTTCTTCACTGTCAAAAACACCGCCGCGCCCGGAATCACAACAGCCAGCAGCGCGGACAAGGTGTGTTTGCTTCTTGTGTGCATGGCGTCCACCCCTTTTCCTCTATGATACCAGCCGCCGGACCCGCCGTCAAGCAAAAAGCGAGCCTCTGGCATGCCAGAGGCTCGTGGTACGGGGCTTCTCTATCTGCCGGGGCCGGCCCGGTATCCCCAGTATACGCGAAAACCGCCGGGCCGTCAAGAGGGCGGAAGAAGTTGGCAGGCGCCGCGCGCCCTTCGGGACGCGCGGCGCGTTTGCGGGAGGGCCTCAGCCCATGACGCTGTAATCGGAAGCGCCGTTCTTCAGGCGGAACTTCTTGGTCTCGGCCTCCAGCAGGTGCACCTGCTCGAACAGCTCCGTGCTGACCGCGGCAGATTCCTGGCTGCTGGCGGAGTTGGTCTGGACCACCGAGGAGATCTGCCCGATGCCCTCGGACACCTGGGCCAGGGACTCGGACTCGGCCTGGATTGCCTGGGAAATGGCGCTGATGGCCGAAGTGGACTGGATCACCAGCTCCAGCGTCCTGCGCAGGGACTCGGAGACGTCGCCCACGATGCGGTTACCCCGCTCGGCGGCCTGGATGGAGTTTTCGATGAGGCCCTTGGTGGCCTTGGCGGCCTCGTCGGACCGGGTGGCCAGGTTGCGCACCTCGTCGGCCACCACCGCGAAGCCCTTGCCGGCGGCGCCGGCCCGGGCGGCCTCCACCGCGGCGTTGAGGGCGAGAATATTGGTCTGGAAAGCGATATTCTCAATGGTGGCGATGATCTTGCCGATCTGCTGGGAAGCCTCGGTGATATCGTGCATGGCAGCGACCATCTGCTCCATCTGTTCGCTGCTCACCGTCACCTGCTCGCGGGTCTGGCGGGCGCTCTCCTGGGCGGTATCAGCGGCAGCCACGTTCTGCTCGGAGCCCTTGGACAGCGAGTCCACCGAGGCGTACAGCTGCTCCACCGCGCTGGCCTGCTGCGTCGCGCCCTGGGCCAGGGCCTGCGCGCCGCTGGAGAGCTGCTCGGCGTTGCCGGACACCCGCCGCTCAGCCTGGCAGATATTGCCGATGGCGGCGGAGAGCGCGTCGGTAAACCGGAGCAGCGCCTCCTCAATGGTGCGGAAATCGCCGATGTAGTCGCTGGAGGTAGAGACGTCGAAGTTGCCCTGGGACAGCTCATTCATGATGTGGTCGATGTCCGCCACATAGCTGCTGATCCGCTGCACTGAGCCCTCCAGCGTCTGGGCCAGGGTGCCCAGCTCGTTCTTGGAGTGATAGTCCAGCTCAAAGGTCAGCCGGCCCTCCTGCAGGGGCTTGGCGGCGTCGGTGATGCGGAGGATAGGCTTGACGATATAGCTCATCACATAGACCACCAGGCTGATCATGCAGATCAGCGCCAGTGCCAGCAGCACGCTGGAGAGGATGTGCATCGTGGAAATGGTGTGCTGCATGGCGGAGGTGGCTTCCTCATTGAGGGACGTTGCGCGCTCGACAACCTGGTCCAGCAGTCCCACCAGCGTGGTCAGATTGCCCTGGATGGTCTCCTGATAGTAGCCCTGCGCGCCGGTGGGGTCGGAGGCGTACTGCTCCAGGACCAGGCTGGCGGACTCATGGAGCTGGCGGTGCAGCGGCTCGATCTGGCTGCGCAGGCGCTCCACTGCGGCGTCGGACATATCGCTCTCGCCATAGAGCCACTGCCCCAGGACACACCCGGTATAATCGAGGCTGCCGGTGAATTCTGTCCCGGCGTGGAGCGCGTTGGAGAGGTTGGCCGACCATTTATAGTGGGCGACCTCGGCCTTCTGCGCGCGGTCCAGCAAGGCGTTCGCCTGCGTGCTGGACTCCAGCGAGTCCTGGATGTTCAGGATGTTCACCGTCATCACGACGCTGAACAGCAAAATTGAAAAAATGGCTGCCGCCACGCGGATTCCAATTGAACGTTTAATGCTTTTTCCCATTTTTGGATGTGTCCCCCTTCATTACTGTCACGGCGCATCCGGACATACATAGTGTAGTCTATTATATCAGAAATCCCAAGGCAATGCAACCAGAAAAACTGCCGCATCCAGGTGGATGCGGCGGCAATTTCTTCCTACGAGGGGGCGTAGGTCAGATAATAGGTCTGTCCCAGAATGTAGAGGGCGATCTCCACCGAGCCGCCCCGCACCTCGGCGGGCATCTCGCAGAGGTAGTAGACCACGCCGCTGTCCAGAGGGCTGAGAACGCACTGGCCGGGGTAGCCGTTGAGGTCGCTGCCGCCGTCCTCCTCCACCACGGCGAAAGCGGAGTAGTTGTACTTCCCATCGTAGACGCAGGAAACGCCGGCGATGTCGCTGTACTTGAGGTCGCTGCCCTTTCGGTTCTCCACGGCGAGCTTGACGATCAGGTAGGTCTTGCCGGCCTCGGCCTCATAGTAGTGGTAGTAGCTGTCCGGCATGGGCGGATAAAGGGTATCGGCGTAGGAGACAGACTCCACCGTGGCCCGAAGGACCGCCGCATCCTCGAAGGTCTGGCCCACGGCGAAGGCCGCGCGGCGGCTGACAAAGTCGGACAAGCGGACGTCCGCGGCCCGGGCCTCGGTCTCTCCGGCGGCGCAGAGGCGCGCAGACTCCAGGTCCGCGTCCTGCGGCACCGAAAAGAGGTAGTAGATCCGGGCTGTCTCCAGGGGCTGGACCTCCGCCCAGCCGCCGTTGTCCAGGTCCGTACCGCCGTCCGTGACCACCACGCAGTTGCCCGGATACTCTGTTTCTCCCAGCACCAGGGCAGCGCTCAGCAGCTCATCGGCGTCCAGGGCAGCGGTCTGAGTATTCTTCACGTCAAAGGAGGCCACGGCGTAGATTTTGCCGGCGTCGGCGGCGTAGTGGGTGTAGAGGCCGTCCGGCATAGGCGGCAGCAGGTCCTGGGTGGTGAAAAAGTCCAGCAGCTGGAATTCCACCGTCTCCAGCGTATTGACGCCGGTGAGATCCATCTCCGGGGTAGTCTGGACCGGCTCCGGCTCGGGCTCCGGCTCGGGTTCCGGCGTTTCGTGTTTGGGAGCCGCCGGGGACACGCCGGCGCTGTCCGGGGACGCGGGGGCCTCAGCCGGCTCCTCCGCGGCACAGGCGCACAGGGCCGAAAGCAGCGCCGCGGCCAGCAGCAGACAGATCATCTTCTTACCCATGGGAATTCCCCTTTCTTTCTTGCGGGCTTGCCGGGACGGCAGCGCGGGCGCGCGGTTCCCCTTGCGCCGTTTTTCCAATTATAGCATCAAATTTGGAACTTATCAAGTTATAAATATCGCTAAAGGCGTTTTCCTGCAATTTCAAATTGGCGTTGACAGGTTTCCGCTTTGGGCAGATCGCTGCAAAACAGGCGTTGACTTTTGGAAAAAATGTGGTATACTCATGGCTAGCTGCGAATGCGTTGCATTTGCATTTAAGAACGTGAGGAACTGCCATGCTGGAAATTGTTTGGGAGGCACTGCTGGACACTGCCAGGCTGCTGCCGTTCTTATATCTGACGTACCTGGCCATGGAGGCGCTGGAGCACCGTCTTAGCGTGCGCACCGGCACAATCCTGCGCCGGGCCGGGCGGCTGGGGCCGCTCTGGGGCGGGCTGCTGGGAGCTGTACCGCAATGCGGCTTTTCCGCGGCGGCGTCCAGCCTGTATGCCGGACGGGTGGTGTCCCTGGGAACGCTGCTGGCGGTGTTCCTCTCCACCTCTGACGAGATGCTGCCCATACTCCTCTCACGGGGCGCGCCGGCGGGGCTGATTTTCAGGATTCTGGGGCTGAAGGTCCTCATCGGCGCTGCGGCGGGGCTGCTGGCTGACGGCGTGTGCCGCCTCCTGGGGTGGAGCCGCGGCGGCTCTGTTCACCAGCTCTGTCAGGACGCGGGATGCCGCTGCGGGCATGGCAATATTTTCGGCTCGGCGCTGCGGCATACCCTGAGCATCACGGCCTTTCTGCTGCCGCTGACCCTGGCACTGAACGCGGCGCTTGATTGGATCGGGGAGGACGCGCTGACCTCTCTGCTGCTGGGCCGACCGGTGCTGGGAGTGTTCCTGGCGGGGCTGGTGGGGCTGATCCCCAACTGTGCGGCGTCGGTGGCCATCACAACACTGTACCTGGACGGCCTGCTGAGCTTCGGCGGCATGATGGCGGGGCTGCTGGTGGGAGCAGGCGTAGGCCTGCTGGTCCTGGCGCGGGTCAACCGGCGGCCGAAGGAGAATTTGGGAATCGTCCTGCTGCTCTACACGACGGGTGTGGTTTGCGGCGGGCTTTTGGAGCTGTTGGGATAGGGGGGACGCGGATGGAGATGGCGGCATGGCCTCCCGGGCTCAAGCGGACGTGGCAGCGGGAGCTGGCGTGGCGCATTTTGCAGGAGGCGGAGCGGCCCATGGACGCAGCGGCGCTGCACCGGCGGATGACCGCCGAGGCCGGCCCTCTGGCCATGTCCACGGTGTACCGGATATTAGGGGCGTTTGTGGAGAGCGGTATGGCGGTCAAGACCACCATGATGGGCGACGAGACGGCGCTGTACGCGCCGCGGCAGGCGGGGCACGCGCACTACGCCATCTGCCTGAAGTGCCACCGGCAGGTGCCGCTGAAGCACTGCCCCCTGGAGCGCCTGCCCATCCAGGAGACGGCTGAGGATTTCACCATCACCAACCACCGCCTGGAGCTGTACGGATACTGCAAGGATTGTCTGAAGAAATAGACCGGCCCCGCCATTTTGCGGGTATTCCTGACCGTGCGTATTTGCGTGGCTGCAGCGCCTCAGACTGTCAGCGCCAGTATGAAATTGTAAGAAACAGCCTGCAGCGTGACAGCTTTTCTGAGAAATCGGAACAAGAAATTTGCGAAAAAGCAGCAGAATCCTAGAAATCATTCAAGGGCCGCCTCGTTTGAGACGGCCCTTGAATGCGCTTATGAACCGCCTGAGGCCTGTTTTAAAACCAGCAAAGCAGCCAAACAAAGATACAAGCAATAGAGGCAGCGGCAGGAAAATAGAGAGCATCCTTCTCATATCTGGTGGCAAAACGACGGTTGTTTTTGAGTTTAAGGAATAGATTCTCCGCTAAAAACCTGTATTCATAACCGGACGCGGCCGGCAGGGCGAAGGATTTAGCCGTCCCGCAAGGCAAAAAATTGCAGGAATACTGGATGTATTTCAAGTTTTTTAACGCGGCGGGGCGGAAAAAGCTACGCTCTGCCGGCTGTGGGGGGTTGTCAATACAGGTTCTTACATCAGCGGGGAGAACAGCCGCAGGAACGCGCCGCTCAGGCGATGCAGCAGCGGGCGGCTCTTGCACTCCGCCAGGGACACCCGGTGGCAGACCGGGAACGTTTTCTCAAAGTCCTGCGCCACCTGCTCCAGGCAGTCCGCCCGGTACAGCCAGACCGCGTCCTCAAAGTGCAGGTACAGGCTCCGGAAGTCGAAATTCACCGTTCCCACCACCGCGTATTCGCCGTCCACGCAGAAGACCTTCGAGTGCAGGAAGCCTGGCGTGAACTCATAAATCCGCACGCCCGCCGTGATGAGGTCCGGATAGTGCGCCCGGGTCACCGCGAACACATACCGCTTGTCCGGAATCGCCGGCGTCACGATGCGCACGTCCACGCCGTTTTTCGCCGCCACCGTCAGCGCCGAGATCATCTTGTCGCTGAGGATCAGGTACGGCGTCATGATGTACACCGACCGCCGCGCTTTGGTAATCAGGTTGAAAAAGACCGTGTCGCCCACGTCCTCGCTGTCCAGCGGGCTGTCGGCGAAGGGCTGCACAAACCCGTGGGGCAGGCCGCTGACCCGGGGCGGACGCGGGGGCTTATAGGCCGAGACCGAATCCTTCCACCCGCGGATGTGCGCCCACATGGACAGGAACATCACCGTCATGGGCCACACCGCCTCCCCCCGCAGGCGGATCACGCAGTCCTTCCAGTAGCCGAACCGCTGTACCGCATTGATGTACTCATCCGCCAGGTTGACGCCGCCGGTAAAGCCCACCTCGCCGTCCACGATCAGGAATTTCCGGTGGTCGCGGTTGTTGAGCCGCGAGGAGAGCACCGGGATATAGGGATTGAACGCGCAGGCCTGGATGCCCACGGCCTCCAGGCGCTTATAGTAGCCGGCGGGCAGCTTGGTGATACAGCCGAAATCGTCATAGATTACCCGCACATCGACGCCGGCCGCGGCCTTTTTCCGCAGCAGCTCCAGCATCCGGCCCCACATCCGGCCCTCCTCGATGATGAAATACTCCAGAAAGATGTACCGCTCCGCCCTGGCGATGGCCTGGAGCATATCCCCGAAGGCGTCCTCGCCGCAGCTGTAGTAGGCCGTTTCGGTCCGGTCGCACACCGGGCAGCAGGCCACGCCCGCCAGATACCGCGACTGCATCGCCGCCTCGGGGCTGATGGCAGCCTCCCGCTGCAAAACGCCGATATCCTGGCTGAGATTGTCCCGGTGGATCTGCTCTACCGCGTGCATTTTGCGCTGGAGGCGCCGGGAGAGGCGGTTGCCGCCGAACATCATATAAAACAGAATGCCGAACACCGGGAGGGCCATGATGGGGATGATCCAGGCGATCTTGTAGCCTGGGTCCGTGCGGTGGGAGACGATCCCCACGACGGCCATCCAGGCCAGGATGGTCATGACCGTGTCAAACCAGCGGTAGTAGCCGGATAGAACGCCGATGCCCAAAACCAGCATGATGACCTGGGCCAAAATGCACAACGTCACCACCACCAGACGCTGGAACAACAATTTCAGGTAGTTTTTTGGCCTTTTCGTAGAAATCGCCTCCTTTTTCAAATATTACAGCGGACCGTCAGGGAGCTGTAAATCGGGAAGCTCCAGCGGCCAGGGGGTCAAATGCACATCGGGTTTGACGCGCTCGCCGTGGAAATCGCTGCCGGCGGTGACGCGGAGGTCGTACTTACGGGCCAGGGAGAGATAGAGGGCGGTCTGGGCGGGGGTGTGGCGGGGATAATAGCACTCGATGGCATCCAAACCACAGAATTTCAGGTGGATCACCAGCTTTTCCAAACTTTCCTCGTCATATTGGAGCTGGTAGGGATGGGCAAAGGCGGCATAGCCGCCGGCGCCTTTAATGGCCTCGATGCAGGCCTGGGCTGTAGGCTTTGGGCGCTCAATGCTGGAAAATTCCGGCGTATCCAGGTATTTATCGAACGCTTCGCGGGTATTCTGGACGTAATGGCGGGCCACCAGAGCCTGGGCGAAGTGGGGACGGCCGGGGCCGTGGACCTCCTCGGGGGTCAGGGGGACACCCCGCTCCCGCAGATAGTCCAGAATCCGCGCGCTCCGCTCCCGCCGGCCCTGCTGGAGCTGCTCACACAGACGGGACAGAGGCGTGGGGCTGTCCTGGAAATGATAGGCCAGAAGGTGGAGATTCCGGTGCTCCCGGGCGGCTAATTCGGCCCCTTTGATGAAAAATAATCCAATTTCCCGGGCGGTCTGCGCGGCCTCGTCCAGGCCGGAGAGGGTGTCGTGGTCGGTGAGGGCCAGGATTTGGATGCCGGCCTGGCGGGCCATATGGACCACCTGGGACGGCGTATACTGGCCGTCGGACGCGGTGGAATGGGTGTGTAGATCGACGCGGTACTGCATAGATTGCCTCCGTTTGGGGGGGTTGAAGGGTGGTGGAAGGGGAGTGAAAGGTGGTTGAAGGGCAGTTAAAGGGTGGTTGAACGGGGGGTGAACCGCCGCCGGGGCGGAGGGCACCAAAATGCCGGGGGAGCTATCTTTCTCAGACAGCTCCCCGGTCATCTGGAATTTCCTGGAACGCGCGCCCGCACCAGGACGCCGCGCCTATGATCGCGGCCAGCAGAAACGACGCCGCCGCGACGGTCCCCGCCGCGCTCCGGCGCGTGCGCCAGGACCAGACGGAACCAATGGCCGAAAGGATGGTGAAAAACAGATTCCAGTGCTTTGCCGCCTTCATGCCGCCGCCTCCTTCTGTGAAGCGCGAATTGTTTTCTCCATTATAGCATAGGCGGCGGGCCAATTCAATCGGTTTTCGCGAAATTACGAGGGGTTTCCCCATGGCGGATCGCCCAAAGGCGGAAGCATACGCGAAAATCCGCCGCTTAAAGTATAGACGGTTTTGGCCGATAACAATCATAATGCCGGCCGCGGAGTTCGGGGCGGACCGGCGGGATTTGAAATTTTTTGGGGGTTTTCCGCATGGAACATATTCGTTACGGCATTCTCAGCACGTCCTCCATCGCGCCCCGGTTCATCGCCGCCGTCCGGGAGGCGGAGGCCGGGGAGATTGCGGCGCTGTCCTCCCGCAGCCTGGAGAAGGCGCGGGAAAAGGCTGCGGAGTGGGACATCCCCGCCGCCTACGGCGGACATCAGGCGCTGCTGGACGACCCCGCGGTCAACACCGTCTACATCTCCACGGTCAACGCCCAGCACTACCCCTGGGCCAGGGCGGCGCTGGAGCAGGGCAAGCATGTGGTGTGCGAGAAGCCCTGCACCACCTCCGCGGCTGCGACACGAGAGCTGTTCCGCCTGGCGCGGGAGAAGGGGCTGTTCCTGATGGAGGCGGAGAAAATGCTCTTCCTGCCGGCGGTGGAGGCCGTCCGGGACCGCATCCAACGGGGCGAGCTGGGGCGCATCCATATGGCGGAGTTCCGCCACTCGTTCCCGGCGGCCTACAACGGGTGGATGTACGACGAGGCGGCGGGGGGCGGGCCGCTGCTGTCCAGCGCCATCTACGTGATGGAGCTGGTGCTGTGGCTGTTTGGCGGCATCCGGCGGTGCGGCGGTCTGGCAACGCCCATGGGCAACGGCGTGGAGGCGCAGTACGTCCTGAGCGGCGAAACCGAGAGCGGCGTGCTGTTCACGGCGCAGAACAGCACGCTGGCGATGCTGCAGAATGGCGCGCGGATTTATGGGGAGAAGGGCTGGATCGACCTGCCGGACTACTGGAAGGCGCGGCGGGCGGTGTTCCATATCCAGGGGCGCGCGGCGGAGACAATGGAGTTTCCGTGCGAGCACGAGCTGGTGTATGAGGCACGGCATATTGCCGAATGCCTGCGGGCGGGGCGGCTGAACAGTCCGGTGGTGACGGAGGAATTGTCGGTGGCGGCGATTTCGGTGCTGGAGGAGATCCGGGAAGCGTGGAGACGGACTTTGCCGGGGGCGTAGTGGCAGGATGGGGATCGCGCGGCGGGTTCCGGGATTTTGAGGCGTGGACGCGCTGCAATAAAAAGACAGGGCAGACCGATGGGTCCGCCCTGCTTTTTGTTTTTCAGGCTTCCTCGCTGAAGTCCTCTTTGCCGACGCCGCATTCCGGGCAGGTCCAGTCCTCAGGGACGTCCTCCCATTTGGTGCCGGGGGCGACGCCGTTGTCCGGGTCGCCGGCGGCCTCGTCGTAGACGTAGCCGCAGATGGTGCAGACATATTTTTTCATGCTCGTGAATCCTCCTTTTCAGAATTTTTCGCTATTTCAGCTTCTCGAAATCCGCCGCCCCGTGTTTGCACAGCGGGCAGATGAAGTCGGCGGGCAGGGTCTCGCCCTCGTAGACGTAGCCGCAGATCTTGCACACCCAGCCGGGCTTGTTCTCCTCGGCGGGCTGGGGCTTGGGCTTGGTGTGGGCGAAGTAGTAGGCGTAGGTGATGGACGGCGCGTTGGTGAGCACCCGCGCCTCGGTGATGTCCGCCACGAAGAGCGTATGGGTGCCGTAGTCCAGCTTGTCGGTGACGCGGCAGGAGATGAACGCGTTGGCGTACCTGTTCAGCCGCAGCAGACCGTTTTCACTGCGCTCGGCGTGAGAGAATTTTTCAAATTTGTTTACGTCCCGGCCGCTCTGGAAGCCGAAGTGCTGGAACACCCGGAAGGGCGCGTCCTCCGAGAGGATCGAGACGTTGAATTCGCCGGTGCGGACGATCATGTCGTGGGTATGGTTCTGCTTGTTCACGGCGATGGTCAGGCGCTTGGGGGTGTCGGTCAGCTGCGCGGCGGTGTTGATGATGCAGCCGTTGTCCTGGCCGGCCTCCCGGGCGGTGAGGACGAAGAGACCGTAGCTGAGCTTGAACATGGCGTTGGGCTCCACCTTCTGGCTGTGGTCCGCCGGCTGAGGCTTGGGCATGGTGTCCACCAGGGCGTCCGCCAGCGCCTGGAGCTGGAGGCGCTGCGCGTCCTTTACCGACGAGAGGATGTCCACGCCGGTGTCCAGGATGGTCATGTTCTTCATCTCGGAGATGCATTTTCGCATCAGGTCTCCGGCGGTGGGGGCCCAGCTGCCGTTCTGGATGATGCCCACGGTGCGGTTCTGGAGGTTGTGGGCCTTGAGATCGGTGAGGACCGTCTCCATATTGCAGAAGATGCCGGCGTTGTAGGTGGTGGAGGCGAACACCAGGTGCGAGCAGCGGAACGCCTCGGCCACGATCACCGACGGGTGGGTCATGGACACGTCGTACATCACCACGTTGCGCACGCCCCGGTCGGCCAGCTCGGCGGCCAGGATATTGGCGGCGTTCTCGGTATGGCCGTAGACGGAGGCGTAGGCGATCATCACCGCGTTCTCCTCGGGCTGGTAGCGGCTCCAGTGCTGGTATTTGTCGAGGAACCAGCCGATGTTCTTGCGCCACACCGGGCCGTGGAGGGGGCAGATGGTCTCGATCTCAATGGTGGCGGCTTTCTTTAAGAGGGCCTGGACCTGGGTGCCGTACTTGCCGACGATGTTGGTGAAGTAGCGGCGGGCGTCTGGAAGCCACTCGGTCTCGAAGTTCACCTCGTCCGCGAAGATGTTGCCGCCCAGGGCGCCGAAGGTACCGAAGGCGTCGGCGGAGAAGAGAGTCTTGGTGGTTGTATCATAGGTGACCATGGCCTCGGGCCAGTGGACCATGGGGGCCATGACGAAGGTGAAGGTATGTTTGCCGGTACAGACGGTGTCGAATTCCTGGATGACCACCGCGCGGCTGTCGATGTCGAAGGGGAAGAAGTTGCGGATCATGGGCAGGGTCTTGGCGTTGACGATGATCTTGACCTCGGGATGGCGGAGGACCAGCTCCTCCATGGTGGCGCAGTGGTCCGGCTCCATATGGTTGACCACCAGGTAGTCCAGGGGACGGCCGGCCAGGACGTGCTCGAGATTCTCGAAGAACTGCCCGCTGACGCTCCTGTCCACGGTGTCCAGCAGGATGGTCTTTTCGTCCAGCACCACGTAGGCGTTGTAGGAGACGCCGCGGGAGATGGGGAACACGTTCTCAAACAGCGCCAGCCGCCGGTCGCTGGCGCCGATCCAGAAGAGATCGTCTTGGATTCGTTTGACGCAGTACATGAAGGGGGTCCTCCTTAGATCACATATTTTTCTATCGCACATTGTACCATATCCATGGAAAAATTGACAGACGGTTTTGCGGAAAATGGGAAATTTTTTCGGGCGTCCGCAGCGGGCGGCGTTTTCCGGATAAAAATGGAGGATTCCGGTTTGGAAACAGTACCGCGCGGCCCGCGGGCGCCGGCGCGTGGGCCTGTTCCCCTGTCTGGGATAGATTATGCGGAAATTACGGGGAAAAGTCAAGATCGGAAATGGTAAAATTTTTCAGGCTGGAGGCGGTGGCCCCCGCCGCGGCGGGGTGTGGAGAACGGGGGGCGGAAGCCCCGGGGGTGTCTGGATTTTCTTGTTTTTTTCCGGATACAGACTCAGCAGTCTGCATAAATACGGGATTACCGTTTTGTATAGAATCAACAGCTTTTTCCAAATACGCCGGATATCCGCCGCTGGAAACCTTCGATTTCCCGCGATTTTTTCACGGTTTTTTTCAGGTGTTCTTCAGAATTTTACAAAAAAGTATACATTTCTGAAAAAATTTTTATGATTCCGAAAGCGGATTTCCGATGTTGAAAATCCAGGGTATTTATGGTATCTTAGTGGCAGAAAAGCAGCGCGGCCGGTTCGGCAAAAATGTATGCTTTTTTGTATAGCGCCGGGGCCGCGGGCGGTCAGATGACGTAGCCGCCGTTGGGGCTGAGAATCTGGCCGGTGATGAAGGATGCGCGGTCGCTGCCCAGGAACAGGATCGCCTCTGCGATTTCCTCCGCACGGCCCAGGCGGCGCAGGGGCGTGGCGGCATAGATGGTCTCGCGGGCCTCCGGGGTGAGCCAGGCGTTCATGTCGGTATCGATGATGCCCGGGGCCACGCAGTTGACCCGGATGCCGTCGGGGCCGACCTCCTTGGCCAGCGACCGCGTCATGGTGACCACTGCGCCCTTGGTGGCCGAGTAGGGGACCTCCTCCGGGCCGCCGGTGATGCCCCAAATGGACGATACGTTGACAATTGCGCCGTGATGGCGGGCGGTCATGCCCGGCAGAACGGCCTGGGTGCAGTGGAACATGCCCTTGATATTGACGCGGAACACCCGGTCCCATTTCTCCTCGGTGTAGTCCACCAGGCGTGTCAGAGGAATGGCGATGCCGGCATTGTTGACCAGGACGTCCACGCCGCCCAGGTCCGCCTCGATCTGAGCCAGCATCTGGTCCACCTGGGACCGGTCGGAGACGTCGGCGGAATAGGCGGCGGCGCGGACGCCGGCTTCGCAAAGCTCCTGCACCAGGGCTTGCGCGGCCTCGTGCTGGGTCAGGTAGTTGACGGCCACCTGATAACCGTCGCGGGCGAAGGCGCGGGCCGCTGCGGCGCCGATGCCGCGGGACGCGCCGGTGATCCATACAGTGCGTTTCATAAAGAAAGCCTCCTCGTATTATTTTTATTCCAGGCGCAGTATAGCACGGCCCGGGGGAAGCTGTAAAGCAGTTTCTTTCCGGCGGACCACCAGTTTGGGAAAGGGAGAACACATTTATGACGAAAAAAATGATCAAAATGGCCATTGTCGGCGCGGGCCTCTGGGGCGAGGCCCACGCCAGCATCTACCGCGAGCACGACTGGGCCGAGCCGGCGGCGATCTGCGATTTGAATCTGGAGCGTGCCCGGGCATTCGCGGAAAAGTTCGGCATCAGGGAGGTCTACGGCGATTACCGGGAGATGCTGGAGAAGTGCGGCTGCGACGCGGTGGCCATTGTGACGCCGGATTTCCTCCACGCCGACATCGCCGTGGCCTGCGCCGAGGCTGGGAAGCATATGATTATAGAGAAGCCCCTGGCCACCACCCGCGGGGATGTGATGCGGATGCTGGAGGCCATCGAGGGACACGGCGTGCGGGCCATGGTGGACCTGCACAACCGCTGGAATCCGCCCTTTAATACGGTGAAGCAGCTGGTGGCCTCCGGGAAGTACGGCACGCCCAGAAGCGCCCACTTCCGGCTCAACGACAACCTCTGGGTGGCCACGGATATGCTCAAGTGGTGTGCCAAATCCTCCATCCTCTGGTTTTTGGGCAGCCACTCCCTGGACACCATGAACTGGGTCATCGGGGATTACCCGGTGGAGGTCTACGCGGCCAAGACCGAGGGGAAGCTCAAATCCCTGGGCATCGACACGGTGGACACCTACCTCTCCACCATCAAGTATTCCCAGGGGGCCGTCGCCCACATGGAGAACTCCTGGGTCACGCCCAACGGCAACCCCAATGTCAACGACTTTAAGTTCAATCTGCTCTGCACCGAGGGCAAGTTTGACATCAACGCCTCCAGCCACGACCTTTTGCAGGTGACGGACCAGGAGCGGATGATTACGCAGGATATTCTGGTGAAGAATTTTGTGTTCGACAAGTGCCGCGGCTTCGCCTACGAGTCCATCCGCAGCTTCATCGACAGGCTCTCCTGCGGAGAGGAATTCCATGTGACGCTGCGGGAGGCGGCCAACGTGTCGCTGGCGCTGCTGGCCATTATGGAGTCGGCGGAGACGGGGCTGCCGGTCAAGGTCGAGCGGATTTAAAAGGAGGGGCGCGGAATGCAGAAGGACAAAAGCCTCCGGGGAAAAGCGGCCGTGGTGACCGGCGCGCGGCAGGGATTGGGGAAAATCTTTGCCCGGGCGCTGGCCGGGGCCGGCGCGGAGGTGTTCCTCATGGCGCGGAACGTGCCGGCGCTGGAGGAAGCGGCGGCGGAAATTCAGGCGGAGACCGGGGCGGTCTGTCACGTGGTTCCCATCGATATTCTCGACGAGGGAAGCGTGGAACGCGCGGCGGCGCACGTGAAGGAGACGGCGGGGCGGCTGGACATTCTGGTGAACAACGCGGCCCTGGGCCGCGGCGCGGCGCCCTTGCAGGACACCAGCCTGGAGGAGTGGAACGCCACCATCGGCACCAACCTGACAGGGACCTTTCTGTGCATGAAGCACTTCGGCCGGATCATGATCGCGCAGCGGTCAGGGAAGGTCATCAACATGACCTCCCTGGCGGCGCGGGCGGTGCTGAAGGGGGCCTGCACCGGCGCTTACGACTGCTCCAAGGCGGCGGTGGGTTGCCTGACCCGCTGTATGGCGGCGGAGTGGGCGCAGTACGGCATTCAGGTGAACTCCATCTCGCCGGGCTTCTTCCTCACGGACATCAACAAGCGCTTCCTGGCGGACACCCCTGGCTTTTATGAGAGCTCCTGCGCGGGCGTCCCCCTGGGCCGCTGGGGCGCGCCGGAGGAGCTGGCGCCGCTGCTGCTGTTTCTGGCGTCGGGCGCCTCGGACTACGTCACCGGCGCGGATTTCAACATGGACGGCGGCTATACGCTCTGGTGAGCGGAGGTTCCAAAAAAGCAGAGGGGATGATGAGTTTTGTCAGAGTACATTCTGGAGGTCAAAAATCTCAACAAGACCTATTCCGGCATCCAGGTGCTCCACGACGTGGCTTTCGGCCTCCGGCGCGGTGAGACCCACGCGCTGGTGGGCGAGAACGGCGCGGGCAAGTCCACGCTGATCAAAATCATTGCCGGCGTGGTGGACCCGGATGGCGGCAGCGAAATCTACTGGGACGGCGCGCTGGTGCCCAGGATGACGGCCCACAGGTCCATGGAGCTGGGCCTCTCGGTCATCTATCAGGACATCAGCATGTTCCCCAACCTCTCCATCGCGGAGAACATCTGCAAGGGGCTGTTCCACGACCCGTTCGTGCAGTTCAAGAAAATTCGGGCCACGGCCCGGAAGGCTCTGGACACCATGGGCGTGGAGCTGGACCTGGGGCAGAGGCTGGGCGAGATCAGCGTGGGCAAGCAGCAGCTGGTGGCCATCGCCCGGGCCATCACCTTCGATGCCAAGGTCATTGTGATGGATGAGCCGACGGCGGCGCTCTCCTCCACGGAGGTGCGGATGCTCTACCGCATCATTGAGACCCTCAAGGCGCGGGGCGTCAGCATTGTCTACATCTCCCACAAGCTGGAGGAGATTTTCACCGTGGCCGACCGGATCACGGTGCTGCGGGACGGCCATAAGGTCGCCACCGACGAGGCGAAAAGCTTCACCAGCGAGTCGCTTATCAACATGATGGTGGGCCGCGAGCTGCGGTTCGTGCCCATGCGCAACGAGCTGGGAACGTCCGAGGAGGTGCTCTTCGAGGTCAAGGGGCTTCGGAACGCGCCCATGGTCAACGACGTCTCCTTCCGGGTTTACCGCAACGAGGTTTTGGGCGTCACCGGCCTGGTGGGCGCAGGGCGCAGCGAGATGGCCCAGACCATCTTCGGCCTCAT
This sequence comes from Oscillospiraceae bacterium, assembly GCA_022792945.1. GTDB lineage: Bacteria > Bacillota > Clostridia > Oscillospirales > Oscillospiraceae > Avoscillospira_A. The sequence continues at coordinate 45,441 of JAAWBZ010000028.1, forward strand.
GGACCGGGAGGCCGGTGAGCTGTATATCCATGGCGACAAGGTCACCATTAAGGACACCAACGACGCCATCCGAAAGGGTATCTGCTACCTGCCTGAGGACCGGCGCACCCAGGGGCTGTTCATGGACCAGTCCATGATCTGGAACATCACGGCGGTGACGCTGCTCAAGCAGCGCGGGCCGCAGCACCTGCTCAGCGGAAAGAAGGAGCTGGAGACCTGCGGGCGGTACATCGACGCGGTCAGCATCCGGCCCAATCTGCCGAAGATCCACGCCAGGAACCTCTCCGGCGGCAACGCGCAGAAGGTGCTGTTCAGCCGGTGGATGAACGCCGACCCCAAGGTGCTGATCGTTGATGAGCCGACGGCCGGCGTCGATGTGGGCGCGAAAGCGGAAATTCATAAGATTCTCCGCAGCATGGCGGCGTCCGGTGTGGCGGTGATCCTGATCTCCTCCGATCTCTCCGAGGTATTCGCCGTGTCCGACCGCATCCTGGTGATGCGCGAGGGACGGATCGTGGACGAGGTCGCCGCCGGCGAGGCGACCCAGGAGGGCATCCTGGAGCGGGGCCTGGGCGGTTAGGAGGTAGAAATATGAGTCTCATTAAAAAACGGGGCCGCGAGCTGTTTTTGATGGCGATCATCCTTCTGATCGGCGTGATTGTCTCGCTGCGGGCGCCGGCCTTCTTCAGCGTCATCAACATCACCAGCATCCTCTACGGCAACGCCATCATCGGCATCATGGCCATCGGCATGATGATCGTCATCACCACAGCCAACATCGATGTCTCCGTGGGCGCGCAGTTCGCCGTGTGCAATATGATCTGCGCCGCCTTTGTCAAGGCCACCGACGGGCGGTACGCCGCGGCGGCAGTGCTGATCTCCATGGTCATCGGCATGGCGCTGGGCATGTTCAACGGGCTGCTGATCGCGAAGCTCAACATCCCTGCCATTGTGGTGACCCTCGGCACCATGAACATCATGCGCGGCGGCATCTACTATCTGACCAACGGCAACTGGATTGACGGGCTCTCCGGGCCCTTCACCAGGCTCGCCAGCTCCCGGGTGCTTCTGAACGTGCCCATGGCGGTGTACATCTGGCTTTTGGTGGCGGTGATCACCTATGTGGTGCTCTACCGGACCAACATGGGGCGCAACATCCTGGCCATCGGCGGCAATCTGGTGGCCGCCACCCGCGTGGGCATCAGCAAGCTGCGGGTATACCTGTTCGCCTTCGGCTACCTGGGCGCGCTGGTGGGGCTGGGCGGCGCGGTCTCGGCGGCGAAGCTCAAAATCGCGCAGCCCTCCAACGGCATCGGCTATGAGATGGACCTGATCGCCGCGGCCATCATCGGCGGCACGCAGTTCTCCGGCGGCGTGGCCTCCATCCTCGGCACAGTGCTGGGCGTGCTGCTGCTGGGCGTCATCGACAACGGGCTGGTGCTGGCGAAGGTGCCGGTCTACTGGCAGGACCTGGCCACCGGCGCGATCATCATCATCGCCGTGACCACCTCGGCGCTGCGGGAGTTTGCCCCGGCCCGGAAAAAGACGCGGAAGGAGGCGGTGAAATGATCCGGAAGCTGAAGCAATCCGAGCACAAGAACGAATGGGTCCTGGCGGCGGTGTTCCTGGCGATGTTCGTGCTGTTCTCCATCGTCAGCCGGCACTTCCTCTCGCTGACCAACGTGATGAGCCTGCTGAGCCAGATGGTGGAGCTGGGCCTTCTGACCCTGGCCATGTCCGCCACCATGATCAGCGGCGGCATGGATTTGTCCATCAGCGCCATTTGCAGCCTGTGTACGGTGTTCCTGGGCATCTTCATCGGCCAGTCGGGGATGCCCAGCGGCCTGGCGATGCTGCTGACGCTCCTGACCGCCCTGGCCTGCGGCGTGTTCAACGGGTTTCTGGTGGGCTATCTGAAGGTACCCTCCATGCTGGCGACCCTGGGCACCCAGTCGCTGTTCGCCGGCATCGGGCTGGTGGTCTCCAACGGCGTGACCGTCTCCATCCCCAACACCACCTTTGCCCTCTTCGGGCGGACGAAGCTGGGGGGCTTCTTCCCCCTCCAGATCCTCCTGTGGGCCGCCGCCATCGTCGTCGCGGTGCTGATCTTCAGCTACCTGGTCACGGGCCGGCGCATTTACCTGATCGGCTCGAGCATGGAGGTGGCGCGGTTCAGCGGCATCAACCTGCGCAGGAACCTGTTTGTCACCTATATCTTCAGCGCGGTGCTGGCCTTTGTGGCCTCGCTGGTGTTCACGTCCAAGATCTCCGCGGGGCGCGCCGACGTGGCCGACAGCCTGCTGCTGAAAACCGTGTCGGCGTCCGTGTTCGGCGGCGTCAGCACCCTGGGCGGCATCGGCACCCTGGGCGGGGCCATGCTGGGCGTGGCGGTGATCACGCTGATCTCCAACGGGCTGGACATGGTCAACGCTTCCTCTTATCTCCAGCAGGTCGTCATCGGCGCGATGCTCCTGATCGTTCTGGCGTACCGGCACGTCCGGCGGAAATGATCCGTCCACTGTCCGAGCATTCGGATTTGGAAATAATCATAACGGAGGAAAGAACATGAAAAAACTGATCGCTTTGCTGGTGGTACTCACCATGCTCCTCGGCCTGGCCGCCTGCGGCACCACCACCGAGGACCCCGCCCCCGCGCCGGCGGACACCCCCGCCGACAGCGCCCCGGCTGAGACCACGCCCGATGCCCCCGCCGAGCCTGAAAAGACCGAAGAGCCCGCTGAGACCGGCAGCGGCGACGCCGAGCCGGCCGCGTCCGGCTCCAAGGGGACCATCGCCGTGGTCTGCTATGTGACCTCCGCGCCGTACTTCTCCTCCGGCGAGGCAGCCGCCATCGCCGCCGGCGAGGCGCTGGGCTACGACGTGATCTGGACCGGTACCTCCGAGGTGGACACCGCGGGCCTCATTTCCGTGGTGGAGAACCTGATCTCCCAGGGCGTGGACGGCATCTGCCTGGCCTCCGGCGACACCTCCTCCATGGTGCCCATCTGCCAGGAAGCCATGAGCAAGGGCATCAAGGTCGTCACCTTTGACCTGGACATCGAGCCCGAGGGCCGCGACGCCTACGCCGGCCTGGATGACCTCTCGGAGCTGGCCGTGCCGCAGGTGGAGTCCATTGTGGCCTCCATCGGTGAGGAGGGCGACGTGGCCGTCGTCACCGGCGTGCTGACCAACGAGCTGCTCCAGAAGCGCATCGAGCGTATGTACAGCTACGCCGAGGAGAAGTACCCGGGGCTGAACTTCGTCACCGTGGAGGGCACCAACGAGGACTCCGAGGCCGCCTATACCGCCGCCATGAACATCATGACCGCCTATCCCGACGTGGACGCCATCGTCTCCAACGTCTCCACGGCCCTGGGCCCCATTGCCACGGCTATTGAGGACGCCGGCATGATCGGCCAGGTCTACGCCTGTGGCCAGAGCAGCCCGAACCTTGCCAAGCCCGGCATGGCCTCCGGCGCGTGCGTGTCCGCCATCCTGTGGGACACCGCCAAGTGGCAGGAGTGGGCCGTGCGCATCTGCGCCAGCCTGATCGAGGGCACCGAGTACGAGGTCGGCAGCTGCGGCATCGACGGCTTCCCCCAGGGCGAGTACGTGGGCGACGATGTGTTCTACTTCTATGAGACCTTCTCCTTCACGCCCGACAACATCAACGATTTCGACTTCTAAAAGCTGAGTGAGGTAATCCTTCTGTGAAAATGATCGATGTAACCGGCGAGATCCGCAATGGGATGTGGACCTTCGGCTCGCTGTTTCCCAAGGTTCGGATCGAGGAACGCAGCGGCGTGTGCGAGGGCTTCGGCGATTACTTTTACACCGAGTTCGTCGGGATGCACGCGCAGGTGGGTACTTACCTGGAGACGCCGGCGCATTTCTACGGCTTTGAAAACAGCTATCTGGTGGAGGACATCCCGCTGGAGCGGCTGTACCGCGTCAGCTGCGTGGTCCTCCAGGTGCCAAAGGACGTCAGCGATCCCACCGCCCGTATCGCCGTCACCCGCGAGGAGCTGGTGCGGGCGGCGGAGGGCGTGGAGATCCGACCGGGCGACTGCATCATTGTGGCGGTAGGCTGGGACCGGCATTGGATGGACGACGACCACTTCTTTCCCAATTCTCCCTACTTCACCTGCGACGCCATGAAATGGATCATTGATCACCGCCCCTCGATCCTGGCGACGGATACGCCGGCCTGGGAGAATCTCAGCGATCCGGGCGGGTTCTTCCCGGACTTCTACGCGGCGGACATCCTGATGCTGGCGCCGCTGAGCAACCTCTCGCAGGTCACGGCCAGGCGGGCCAGGATCACGATCCTGCCGCTGAAGGTGGCCGGCTGCGCCGCTGCGCCGTGCCGCGTGGTGATCGAGGAGGACTGACAGACAGAGGCACCCGGAGGGAAGCTCCCTCCGGGTGCCTTGCAGGCGCAAAAATCTAAATTGACGGTTGACGCGGGGCGGCGGGTCTGGTATGATAGCGATGCAAAAGTGCATAGACAGTTCGTAACCATCCTGTCGAAAAACAAAACTAGGGATCGCGGCCGGCTGCGGCGGGTCGCCGGGGATGGGTGCTGTGTGCCCGTCCCTTTCTGCGTTTGGAGGAAAAAACATATGAAAAAAATGACCATCCGCGAAATCAGCCTCTGCGGCGTCCTGGCCGCGCTGTACGCCGCCGTTACCCTGGCAACGGCGTCCTTTGCCTACGGGCCGATCCAGTTCCGAGTGGCCGACGCGCTGTGCGTCCTCCCCTTCTTCCTGCCGGTTACCTCGGCGGGGCTGTTTGTGGGATGCCTGATCGCCAACCTCTTCTCGCCGGTCTCGGCGCTGGATATCGTCGTCGGCTCCGCCGCCACGCTGGCCGGGTGCGTCTGGGCCTCCCGGCTGAAGCACAAGTGGCTCACGCCCCTGCCCACCATTCTGGCCAACACCGTGATGGTCGGCGCGATGCTGGCCGCCGTCCTGACGCCGGACGCGCTGCTTCAGGGGTTTTTGACCTTCGGCGCGCAGGTAGCCGCGGGGGAGATCGCCGTCATGGCCGCGCTGGGCCTGCCGCTGCTGGTCTACCTGGAGAAGAGCCGGCTTCCGGAGCGGCTCGTCGGGCCGGAACGGGTCCGGCGGCGCGCTTAAAAGCACATATTTTTTAGAAGGGAATATGCAGTCGCTATGAGCGATGACGCGCCGCCGGTCTGCCATCAGGCCGGCGGCGGGCGCTCAGGCGGGGGATGCCTCGATCCAGAAGATGTAGGAGGCGGTGCCGCGGTAGGCTTCGGCGTCCCACTCGGCGGTGGCCTCGTAGAGCCAGCTGCCTGCCTGCAGATCGATCTCCAGATCGCGGACCGTTACAGCCTCCGCCGCGGCGGCGGTATGGCCCACCGCCTCGATGGGCCACGCGCGGACCGTCACCGATTGGGGCGGCTCCTGGAAGCGCAGCTGCGCCGTGGCCTCCGGGGTCTCCAGCGGGGCCAGCTGGTCGCGGTAGAAGGGCTCCAGGGGGTGGGCGCAGTCGGTCATCGCGGCGCGCCAGGCGCCGTCGCCCTGGTCGGCCTCCCAGGAGAACGCGCCCGGGAGGCTCTCCACGCAGGTCTGATCACTGACCACGTCCAGCCCCGGCGGCGACGGCCACAGCCGCGGCGCGTCCTCCCGGAGGAGGCCGTTGGCGTAGGCGTTGAGGGCCTCGCAGGGGGCGTACTCCGTCTGGTAGCCCACGCCGTCGATGACCACGAAGGGGTTGTAGGCCATCACGGTCCGCTCTGTGCCGTCCCGCAGCGTCAGGGTGTAGGTGACGCCCTGGCCGGCGCATTCGGTGTAGGAATCATCCCGGCGGTAGACGACCACCGCGTCCAAAAGCACCGCCAGGGCCTCCGTGTCCGCCACCTGCAGCGTCTTGTCCGGCGGCGTCAGGCAGACGGTGGCCCGGGCGATGTCCAGGTCCCGCAGCGGCCGCCGCCCCGCCGCCGCCCAGACCGCCGCGGCCGCTCCCAGCACCAGCAGTACCGCGGCGGCGATGCCGATCCAACGTTTTTTCATGATTGTAAGCTCCTTTCATGAGTATCTCTGCCCTAATACACGGAAAAAAACGCCGCTGGTTTCCGGTTAGGCCGGCTTTTGGAAAAAATGGTTTGCCAACGGCGGTGTTTCCTGCTATAATCGAGAAAACAAGAGCATTTGAAAATGGCGGGTGCTGCGCTCCATGAACTTTCTCAATTATAAGGACTACCGGCGGTATCTGGTGCTGAACCTGATCTACACCTCCGGCTCCATCAGCCGCACGCGGCTGGCGGATGTCACCGGCTACCGCCCCGCGACCATCGGCGAGATCATCGGCGAGCTGCTGGCCGAGCAGCTGATCGTGGAGACCGGCCCGGCCTGCGGCGGACAGGGGCGGCGCAGGACGCTGCTGGAGATGAACGGCAGCTATATCTGCGCCCTGGGCATCTATATCAGCGGCGGCGCGGTGACTTACGCCGTCACCACCATCCATGGCGAGATCCTCCAGATGGTGGAGACCGACATCCTCCCGGACGGCACCCAGACGCAGCGGATCGCGCAGATCATTGGGAATATCCGGCAGCTGATGGCGGCGTTTGCCCACCTGAAAATCCTGGGCATCGGCATCTGCGACCCCGGCCACGACCCGGGGCGGCTGGACATCAGCAACGACTATGCCAAGTCCTTCGTCCACTTCAACGACTGGATCCACCACGACCTGCGCGCCGCCATCGAGGAGGCCATGGGCCTGCCGGTGGAGACGTCCACCAACTCGATCCTTATCTCCGTGGCGGAGGAGAAGTTCGGCGTGGCCAACGGCCTGAGCGACTTCATCTGCCTGGATCTGTGCAACGGCATCGGCATGAGCTTCTACAGCGGCGGCTCGGTGGTCTCCGGGGCCACGGGCATGGCCGGGCAGATCGGCCACACGGTGGTGCGCACCAGCGAGCGCATCTGCTACTGCGGCAAGCCCGGCTGCGCCGAGTGTGCCTCGGCTTTCCCGGCCATCCAGGCCAACATCCTCGCGGCGCTGCGGGGGGGCGTGGCGTCGGTGCTCAACACCTACTACGACCACAGCCGTGAGCTGACCGTCCGGGATGTGCGCCGCGCTCTGGACCAGCGGGACAAGATGTGCCGCCACTACGTCAAGGAGGCCGCCGGCATCCTGGGCACGGCCGTGGCCAACGCCGTCAACATCCTCAACCCCCAGGCGGTGATCCTCCACGGGTATATGCTGGAGCTGGGGGACTACTACGTCGAGGCGCTGCAGGAGGCGGTGCTGGAGAATACGCTGCACCTGTGCGACGGGCTGGAGTTCAAAATCTCCCCCATCTCCCTAGACCGCCTGCTGCCCCTGGGGGCGGCGGCGATGATCTTCAATTCCTACCTGAATACGGAGGAATTCCGCTGGATCCAACGCCTGGGTGACCAGGCGGAGGAGAAGCTATGAGCGAAGGCCCCGGTCTCCTTCCGAGACCGGGGCCATTTGGCGCGCGGGGCGGTACATTTTTTAAGAAGTTGAAAAAGTTTTCCGTGTATTTTCCCCAAGGAATCCGGAAAACTTCGTGAAATCTTTGACTAGGCTTCGGCGCAGATCCATGGTAAGATGAGGATGGCATCCAAGATTCTGTAATGACCTTAAAAAAGGCGGAGGCATATGACGAATCCTTTGACCGGTCACGCCGGCACCATCAAGCGGATTAACGCGGCCCTGGTCAAGGACGCGCTGCGCATCCGCGGCACCGCCACGCGGCGGGAGCTGGCCGAGGCCACGCACCTGAGCCAGCCGACGGTCAACGCCATCGTGCGGAGCCTGTGCGAGGAGAACGCCGTGGTCCGCCGCGGTATGGCGGTGTCCAGCGGCGGGCGGCGGGCGGGGCTGTACGCGCTGAATTATGAGAGCCTCTGCGCCGCGGCGGTGCTGGCCCTGTCCGACCGGCTGGAGTACGCCGTCACCGACGGCAGTAGCGCTATTCTGGACCATGGGCGCGCGCCGGTCCAGCCGGCCCTGCCGTATCCCGAGCAGGTCTGCGCCCTGGTGGGCCGCCTGCGGGACCACTATCCCAACATCCGCGTGGCCGCCGTGGGCATCCAGAGCGCCGTGGGCGTCCTGGGCGAGCTGTTCGCCGTGCCGCGGCTGCCGCATCTGGAGCGCACCGACCTCCGGCAGGCCCTGCGCCGGGGCTTGGGCATCCCGGTGGTGCTGGAGAACGACGTGAATATGTGCGCCCTGGGCTATTACCGCATGGAGCTGGCCCGCAAGACTGACGCCATGGCCTACCTGCACTTGAGCACAGGCCTGGGCGCGGGACTCATCCTGGACGGGCGGGTACACCGGGGCTTTTCCCGTTTCAGCGGGGAGCTGAGCTTTCTCTACGCCGGCGACGAGTACCCCGGCGGCACCCTGGAGGAGACCCTCATCCGCACGCCGGACGAGGATCTCAAGGCGCTGCTGCTCGCCCGCCTGGCCATGAGCCTGATCTGCGTGCTGAACCCGCCGTTTCTGGTGCTGGGAGGCAGCCGCGTCTCAGCGCGGACGGTGGAGCAGGTGGGGGAGCTGTGCCTGCAGCAGCTGCCCAAGGGCGTCGCGCCCCATTTCCTCTACGCGGGGAACGACGAGATGCGTTATCTGTACAGCGGCCTTTCCTGCGCGGCCCAGGAGCTGGTGGATACCGAGCTGCGCCTGGTGCAGGCGGGAGAGCCGTAGGCCATAGGATTGAAAAGGAGCGTGACAAATTTGAACGAAACCAAGACGCCCATCCTGGAGATGCGGGGCATCACCAAGCGGTTTCCCGGCGTGCTGGCCCTGAACAAGGTGGACCTGACGGTCTACCCCGGGCAGGTCCTGGCCCTGGTGGGCGAGAACGGCGCGGGCAAGTCCACGCTGATGAAGATCCTCTCCGGCGTCCACCAGATGGACGAGGGCGAGATCTTGATCGAGGGAAAGCCCGTCAGCATCCCGGACCCGCTGGCCTCGCAGTTCATGGGCATCAGCATCATCTATCAGGAGCTGACCGTGCTGGACAACATGAACATCGCCGAAAACATCTTCCTGGGCCGCGAGCAGCGCCGCAGCCGCGTGTTTGTGGACAAGCGGCAGATGCACGCCGAGGCCCGGCGGCTCCTGGATGAGGTGGGGCTGAATCTGGACACCTGGCGGAAGGCGCGCGACCTCTCCACGGCCCAGAAGCAGATGATCGAGGTGGCCAAGGCCCTCTCCTTCCACTCCAAGATTATCATCATGGACGAGCCCACCTCCTCGCTCACCGAGACGGAGACCGAGACCCTCTTCGGTATCGTCCGCAAGCTGCGCAGCAGCGGAGTGGCCATCGTGTTCATCTCCCACAAGCTGGCGGAGATCTTTGCCATCTCCGACGAGGTGGCGGTGCTGCGCGACGGCGTCAGCGCCGGGCGCATGGTCACAGCGGCGTGCACCGAAAACGACATCGTCAACGCCATGGTGGGCCGCGAGGTCCAGGACCTCTTCGCCAAGGAGCCGGCGGAGATCGGCGACGTGGTGCTGGAGGTGAAAAACCTGAGCACCCGGGGCTTTTTGAAGGACATCAGCTTCCAGCTGCGCGCCGGCGAGATTTTGGGCTTTGCCGGCCTGGTGGGCGCGGGCCGCAGCGAGGTGATGCGGGCCGTGTTCGGCATCGACCGGCGCGAGAGCGGCGAAATCTTTGTCAAGGGCCGGAGGGTCCGCATCCAGTCCCCACGGGACGCCCTCCGCTGCCGCATGGGCTTTGTTCCCGAGGACCGCAAGTCCCAGGGGCTGGTTCTGGGCATGAACGTCCGGCAGAACACCACCCTGGCCGCCCTGCGGCAGGTGGCCAGCGGCGCGGGCTTCATAAGCGCGAGGCTGGAGCGGGAGATGACCGACCAGTTCGTCTCCGCCCTGGAGGTCAAGACCCCCTCCAACGAGCAGCGGGTGCGCAACCTCTCCGGCGGCAACCAGCAGAAGGTGGTCATTGCCAAGTGGCTGGCCAACAGCCCGGACATCCTCATCCTTGACGAGCCGACCCGCGGCATCGACGTGGGCGCCAAGAAGGAGATCCACGCCCTTATGAGCCGTCTGGCGCAGCAGGGGGTGGCGATCATCATGATCTCCTCGGAGCTGCCCGAGGTGCTGGGCATGTCCGACCGCATCGTGGTGATGCACGAGGGGCGGATCAAGGGTGAGCTGCCCCGGGGGGAGGCCGATCAGGTGTCCATTATGAAGATGGCCGTTTCCTGACCCGGCGACAACGACACAGAAAGGATCTGACACCATGAAACAAGACGCGAAGCGCGGCTTTGCCGCGCGGCTGTTCAAAAACTCCACCTTCTCCATCTTCCTCATCCTCCTGGTGATGTGCGTTGTCACGGCCATCGCGGAACCGGCGTTCTTAAAGATCTCCAACATCCTCTCCACCGCCCGCTCCTTCTCGGCCATCGCCATCGCGGGCATCGGCGTGCTGATGGTTATCATCACCGGCGGCATCGACCTGTCCATCGGCTCGGTCTACGGCCTGGCAGGCGTCATCTCGGCGTTCGGGTGCAGCCTCTTTGGGCTGCCGGTAGCCTTGGCCATGCTGCTGGGCGTCCTGGCCGGCGCGGTCTTCGGCGCGTGCAACGGACTGATGGTGGTTTTCTTCAAGCTGCCCCCCTTTATCGCGACCCTGGGCACCATGCAGATCGCCCGCGGCCTGTGCACCATCCTGACGCAGGGCTATCCCGTCTCCAATCTGCCCGCGGGCTATATGTACCTGGGCCAGGGGGAGTTCCTGCGCATCCCTATGGCCATCTGGTGCATGATCGTCATCGCCGTCATCTTCGCCGTCTTCCTCAATAAGACCGTCACCGGCCGGCGCATCTTTGCCCTGGGCGGCAACGCCGAGGCCACGCGCATCTCCGGCATCAATACCAAGGCGCTACTCGTTCTGGTCTATACCCTGGGCGCGGCCCTGGGCTCCTTCGCGGGCATCATCACCGCCTCCAAGCTGGGCGTGGGCCAGCCCACCGCCGGCAACGGCTTTGAGATGGACGCCATCGCGGCGGTGGTCATCGGCGGCGCGTCCCTCAGCGGCGGCGAGGGGTCGGTGCTGGGCACCATCATCGGTGCGGCCATCATCGGCATTCTGCGCAACGCGCTGGTGCTGCTGCGGGTGGACTCCTACTGGCAGACGCTGATCATGGGTGTGGTCATCATCGCCGCCGTCACCGCAGACCAGCTGCGCAAGGGCGGCAAATGATCCGGTTTGATCCCGCCTGGCGGGTCAAATAGAATGAAATGTTCTCAAGGAGGAACAGAAAATGAAAAAAATTCTCTGCATCATCCTGACCCTGGCGCTGCTCTTTGCGCTCTGCGCCTGCGGCAGATCCGGCGGCGACAAGGACATCACCATCGCCGTCATCGGCCAGCAGACCGGAAATGTCGTGTTCCTGCCTGCCCAGGAGGGCGCCGAGCAGGCCGGCAAGGACCTGGGCATCCAGGTGGACTGGCAGTCCCCCATCCGCGCCGAGGCGGAGCTTCAGAACGAGATCATGAACAACCTCATCGACCTGGGCGTGGACGGCATCGCCATCTCCTGCACCACCGGCGACGCCTTGAAGGACGTCATTGACCGTGCGCTCAGTGAGGGCATCCAGGTCTCCTGCTACGATGTGGACTCCCCCGACTCCGGCCGCCTCTTCTACGCTGGCACAGAGAACTATAAGGCCGGCTATACCTGCGGCGAGTACATCATCGACCTCTTCAAGGACTCCGGCCTGGAGAAGGTCCGCGTGGCCCAGCTGGAGGGCATCCCCGGCGCCAACGACATCGAGGCCCGCAAGCAGGGCTTCGCCGACGCCATCGCGGGCACCAACATTGAGGTGGTCTACTCCTACCCCTGCAACGACGACGTGGACAAGGCCATCGAGGGCGTGGAGGCCTATACCCGCGCCGCCGGCGGGGAGATCGACGCGTGGTTCATGGCCGGCGGCTGGCCCTACTGTGTCAACCCCGACGCCATGCCCGAGCTGAACAGCTGGAAGCTGGCCGATCCCACCCACAAGGTCGTCACGGTGGATATTTTCCCCGAGACCACGCCGCTGTTCTTTGACATGGGTGTGCTGGACGTGGCCGTGGGCCAAAGCTTCTACGACATGGGCTATCAGTCCGTGGCGAACCTCTACAAGCTCATCCAGGGCGAGAAGCTGGATGCCCCGGTGGACGACGAGTTCGGCTGCCCCTTCATCAACACCGGCGTGCAGATCGCCACGGTGGAGGATTATAAGGACGTTATCAAATAAGCTGCTTTCCCAACCGCAGAAAACGCCCCCGGACGAACGTCCGGGGGCGTTTTGCGTTGGAACAGGCAGGGGGGATGGCTGCCGGCTCCGGGGGGACGCGCCGGGGGCCGAGATCCGGCGCGCCGGGCTGGAAGTAAAGCCCGCAGCCTGGCGGCGGGGGGATGTCGCCGCACATAAAACCGCCGCGGACTCGGGTCCGCGGCGGTGCGTTCGCAAATCGTCGCGTTCCGGTTCTGGCGAAACGGGACCCACCCTGCCATGTATCTGACTTATCTCCGCAAGGGAGCTTCACAGTGACCGACTCGCCGGGAATTGCACCCGATTCCATGGTGTGCGCCTGCACGGGACAGGTGAGCTTCTTTACTTCGCTCTCAGTATACTGCAATTTCCACGGCCTGTCAAGGTGTTTTGCCGCGAAAAATGGTGCGCGCCGGGGAATGCCCGGGCAGGCTGTCAAAAACTGAACGCGAAAGGGAAACCATGACGGCTTCCCTTTCGCACGTTCTCTTCCCTCCGATCTCGTTCGGAGAGAAGCTTTCAACCAGCAGACCGGTCCCGCTTATTTGGCCAGCGCGGCGGTGTCCATGGCGATCATCAGCTCCTCGTTGGTGGGGATCACGAAGATCTTGACCCTGGAGTCCGCGGCGGAGACGTCCGCTTCCTTGCCGCGGACGTTGTTCTTCTCGGGGTCGAGCTTGACGCCCATGTACTCCAGGCCCTCGCACAGCGTCTGGCGCATGTGGATGTCGTTCTCGCCCACGCCGGCGGTAAACACGATGGCGTCCACGCCGCCCATGGCCGCGGCATACGCGCCGATGTCCTTCCTGACCTCATAGGCGAACTTGTCCAGGGCCAGCTGGGCACGCTGGTTGCCCTGTTTGGCGGCGGCGTCCAGGTCGCGGAAGTCGGAGCTGACGCCGGAGATGCCCAGCACGCCGGATTTCTTATTGAGAATGTTCATCATTTCCTTGATATCGTAGCCGTAGCGGTCCATCAGGTACTCCAGAATCGTCGCGTCGATATCGCCCGAGCGGGTGCCCATGGGCACGCCGGCGAGGGGGCCAAGGCCCATGGTGGTATCCACCACCCTGCCGTCCACGCAGGCCGACAGGGACGAGCCGTTGCCCAGGTGGCAGCAGATGACCTTGCTGTGGGCGGGCTTGCCAAGCATGTCGATGGCCCGGGCGGAGACGTAGCGGTGGGACGTGCCGTGGAAGCCGTAGCGCCGGACGTCGTCCTTCTCATAATACTCGTAGGGAATGGCGTAGGTATAGGCCTTGGGGGGCATGGTCATATGGAACGCGGTGTCGAACACGGCCACCTGGGGGGTGTTGGGCATGATGGCCTGGCAGGCACGGATGCCCATCAGGTTGGCGGGGTTGTGGAGGGGGCCCAGGGGGATGCACTTCTCAATG
>JAAWBZ010000152.1 GCA_022792945.1 Oscillospiraceae bacterium
GGACAGGGGTGATCCCGGTGCTGCTGGCTGTCGGTATTTTAGGCGCGGCCTATGCCTTTGTCAACTTCCTTGTCCGAAAAGATACGCTGCTCAATCTTCCGCTGGCCCCGATGGACGTACTGCTGACCCAGCTTTACGGCATGATTGAGCAAATCCAGACCCTTTGCCGAGAGAAACGACGGCTGCGACGGAATGATAACGCTGTTCGCTGCCGCTAAGCCAAAGAATTGATAAGCCCGGTCGTGGAAATCCACTTCGGCCTCGTTGTAATAGTCCAGTCATTCCTCCATGAACAGGCAGTCATCCGGGTTTATAGGCTCATTCTGCATTTCACTGTTGAAAGCGCTCTCGCCCTCGGATACCCGCATGACCATTAAATCATAGTAGGAAAGCTTTTCCTCCCACATCGCCTTTGTGACCGCCAGCATAAGGGCCTCATGCATATGGAAGAAATCCAGGGCGTCCCGTTCCCGGCCATCGTTTGCAAGGTCTGTATATATCTCTGTCCATTGCTGCCAGAGGGCGTCCTCCTCCGAAAAGGAAATAACCGCCTTATACTTGATGTCCCTATAGGCCGGGTTCTTCAAGGTGTTGGCAAGCAGGCTGTCATAGTGCAGCAGGGTGCCGATATAGATAATGTCCGTGTAATCGTCCCCGGCCTTGGATACGGCTTTCTTAAACCAGTTGTCAAGCTTGGCCCTCTGGTCCGGGGTACGGACTTTTTCATCATTCTCCACATCGTCCAGGATAATAAGGTCGGGCCGCCAGTTCCGGTGCTTGCGCCCACGGATTTTCTTGCCGCTGCCAATGGCCTCCAGCTTGATATTGCTTTTGGTCACCAGCACATTATTGCGCCACACCTTGCCGGGCAGAAAGCCAGAGTCCTCTATGTGCTTTGACGGTGATACGGATTACGATATGAGCACATGGAATGAAAAGATCACAGACAGTCTTAACTATCTGTTTTTACTGAAAGCCATTGTAAAGGAGGGACATACCAATCAACCGAATTGAAGTAAAAATATTAAACTGCCAGGCGGTTGCAAAGGCCGAGAAAAACATGGTCTTTGCCGCCCATCTCACGCAAAGGGGCCACCGGATTTCCACAATGGATGATCTGATGGCCCTTTATGAAAAATCATTCAGCGAGAATACCGTTGCGGCAATCGGAACTCTCCCGCACCCCACGGTCCAAAAATTTGCGGTAATCACCGTGGCCGTTGTGGGGGCAAGCCGGCGTTTTCTGGCACAGATCACCAGACATCAGAATGAAGTAAAGTTTATGAGCGCGTCCTTACAGTACAGCAATTATGCGGGGCAGGCGGATTTTGCCGTACCCTATGAGATTCTGAACGCCCCGGCTGCGATCCGGGAACTGTACTTAAAAAGCTGTGTGCCGAAGGAATCGGCCATGATGCGGCAGGCTATGCCACACCCCAGGGACTTCGGAATGTGCTGATTATCAGCGCCACGCCCTATCAGTGGAAACATATCATCGGCCAGCGGGTATGCCGGCGCAATACGGACGAAACCCGGATTGTGCTCCTGAAAATCTGGCAGGAGCTTTATACTTTAAGCCCGGCGCTGTTTTCCCCCGGTCTTACAGGACCGTTCTGCCAGCGGGACAAATGCCTGGAGGGGAAAATGACCTGCGGCAGAAAAATAGGTGCCGATATGACGCCGGAGGATCTTCTGAAAGCGGACTATCCGGCGCGGATGTCTATATGCCCTATGACTGCACTTTGCAGCCGGGCGAGATTGCAAAGATTCCTCTTGGGTTTGGGATTGAGGTGCCGGACGGATATGCAGGGTATGTGTTTCCACGTACCAGTATGGCGGTAAAAGGGCTGGTCTGTGAACTGCCGCCAGTGGACTCCGGCTACCGCGGTGAAATCCACGCAATTATCAGTAATGTAAGCAGCAAACCGCAGGAGCTTTCCGAAGGGTTCCGTGTAGGTCAGCTTGTGATTACCCCAGTTGTGATTGCAGACTTTGTTTCGGAGCTTGGAGAGCTACGTGGCACAGGCGGATTTGGAAGTACAGGAAAATAAAAAAGTGACTTTTAGAAAGCAATTCGGGAATTATCTCCGGTAGTGAGATTGAGCATATCAAGAAGATTGCAGGGTACAATAAAAGAAAGGCAGCAAAAAGCGGTACACTGTCATAGCGTACCGCTCTGTTGCTTAAAATTGCTTTAATATGTCGTGATGCCCTACGTCCACCAGGATAATCATTTTATCACCTTCATAATACCAGATAATGCGAATGTCCATATTGACGCTGCACCCAAAAAGGTCCGTGGTACCCTGGATGCGTTTGGTGCGCAGCGATGGATGAGAAGGATTTTCAGCCAGAAGTTCCAGCTTGTTTTTAAGTTGCTTCTTCTCCTGTGCGGTCAGGCCCTTAAAATGCTTTTGGAAACGGGGCGTAAAGGTAAACTCATACGCCATCATTCCGCCTCCAATTTTTCAAACAGGGCGTCCACACTGTCAAAGACCGGCTGTTCCCCGGATGCGAGCTTTGCTTTTACATCACTGATTTCTTCCCGGAGTTCGCTCAAATATTTCTTTGGGTAAACAACTACCGGCATGATGCAGATGGAACCGTCCTTCTCGAAGATGTCCAGTTTGTCACCTTCGGACAGACCGAGTTTGACAATGATTTCTCTTGGTATGGTGACTTGGGCCTTTTGACGCAATTCGGCCAGCATACGATCATCTCCTTTGTTTTTAGTTTGAAAATAGGAAATTATCACTTTCTTACTTATAGTATATCCACTTTGAGAGATTTATGCAAGGGGTACGAAAAAAATTTACAAATAAAGCGGCCAGCACCGTGACCACTTACTTTCTGCTATTGAGTTCTTTCATAATACCGAGGATATATTGCATGGACCTGGGATCAAGCTGCCTTGCCTCCGCAACAAACTCATTTAATGCTTCCGGGCAGGCGTTTCCTTCGTCAAAAAATTCCTGCGGCGTCACGCCCAGATATTCACAGATGTAGAAAAAAGACTGCATAGCGGGAAGTGACTTTTTGTTTTCAATGTTGTTGATGTAGTTGTTTGCCTGTCCTAACGATAAGGACATATCGCGCGCAGATACACCTTTCTGTGTCCGCAGCTTTGCCAGCCGTTCCGGGACAAAATCTTCATACATCGCCTTCACCTCC
>JAAWBZ010000029.1 GCA_022792945.1 Oscillospiraceae bacterium
CAAAAAGCTGGCCAGATGGAAAGCCAGACAATATCCCCAGCTCTTTCGCCCACCATATTTTGCCCCTGTTTTTATTTCCCTGCTTTTGCGGTCTGCCTGGAAATTTCCAGGCAGACCTCTTTTCGACAGGCTGAGGCGCTGCCGGCAGGCAGCGCCTTTTTAAAAGTTTTGTCCACTTTTTCAAAAGTGGCGGGAGGCCAGGGGGCAGCGCCCTCTGGCCGCGGCGCGCACGCCGCGGAGCTCCCCAAATTGTTCCCAAAAATCAGGAAGGGGTCTGGGGAAACCCTCTTCAGGGGTTTCCCCAGGCGCGCAGCGCCAAAGACGCTACATAATATGCTCCTCCGCGCAGTTGTCCACCACTCTCACACCCATATCCTCCGGCTCTGCCACGCGAAAATTGGCAACGCTGACGTTGTCGAACTTGGCGCAGAGGCGTTCCTCCGGCGAAAGGCGCAGATCCTCCCGCCGCGGCGCGGGCTTCTGCTGTTCCATCTCCATCACCCCCTGGAGACAGTATCTGAACCGGGGGGCGTTTTTATGCACACACCGCGCGAAGCAGCGCATATCCTGGGGTAAAGGAGGTCATGACCATGCAATCCATCGATCCCAAGCTCCAAAGCGGCGTGTGGCAGCGCGTCATGGGCGCGAGCCAGACGGAGGCGCCCACCGGGCCGTCCGCGCCCACGGGGCCGGACGTCACAGCCATACCGGCAACGCCCCTCACACCGGCGACACCGACGGTACCCACCACACCCACCACACCCACCACACCCACCACGCCCGCCGTGCCCGAGACGCCCGCCGTCCTCTCCGCCGAGGAGCTGCTGGAGCGGATGCAGCACGAGAAAAACGACTGCGCTGCCTACCGCTACCTCTGCTGCAAGGCCTGCGGCTGCGACGCCAGGACTCTGCGGCAGATGGCCGACGACGAGGCGTGCCACTTCAAAAAGCTCCACGCCATGTATTTCCTCATCACCGGCAAATGCGTCTGCCTGCCGCCGGAGAAGCCAGACTGCACCGCCTGCCTCACCGACGCCCTGCGCGCCCGCTACGAGGGAGAGCTGGCCGCTGCGGCGCAGTACGAGGCCGACGCCCGGCGGTGGCCCGACATGGCCGACGAGTTCCTCTGCATGGCCGCCGACGAGACGCGCCACAGCAAGTGCGTGCGGGCGATGATCTGTCGGAGGCTTTAGTACATGGGCAGTCAAAAGAATTTTGACTGCCGGTTGGGAAACCCCTGGATCGGGTTTTCCAAGCCCCCCCTGATCTTTTCGGAGGCTTGGGGGGGATTTCGCGGCGTGCGCGCCGCAGCCGGGGGCGCTGCC
Organism: Oscillospiraceae bacterium; assembly: GCA_022792945.1. Classification (GTDB taxonomy): domain Bacteria; phylum Bacillota; class Clostridia; order Oscillospirales; family Oscillospiraceae; genus Avoscillospira_A. Next base: position 1,326 of record JAAWBZ010000029.1, read on the forward strand.
TTCCGGACCCCTGCGGTCTTTGAAAAGGCCGGTGAAACTTTTTGATTTTGGTTCTAAACATGGCTCCCTGCCGCATACAAATGTGGCAGGGAGTGATTCCATGACGGATTACAAAAGAGGCGTCCGCCGGCTGTCCGCCGGCCTCGTGGCGCTGGCGGTGGTGATTCGGCTGACCACCGCCTTCGGACTGGACCAGCGGGCCGGACAGGCCGTCCGGCGGCTGCTGTCCGAGCCGGAATTCGCAGGATTTCTGTTTTACCTGGAGCTGGGACAGGCCGGCAGCTGGCAGACTGCCGGTCAGCCCGCCTCCGCCGGGACGGCCAAGGTGAAGTCCAATATTTTCGCCGTCGTGCCCGTTATCCAGCCCAAAAAGGAAGCGCCGGCCGCGGAAGCGCCCCGGGAACGCCTGGAATTCACCCAGGCCGACGCCGACGCCATCACCATCGGCGGGCGCTCCACCTACCAGGCGGACAAGCTGGCCCTCCTGACCGCCGAAACCGCGCTGGACTTCCAGCAGGACGGCCCCACGGTGCTGATCGTCCATACCCACACCTCCGAGGCCTACGCCCAGGAGACCGGATGGGAGTACGACGAGAACGACACCGCCCGCACCCAGGACCCCAATTACTCCGTGATCCGGGTGGGCGACGAGCTGGCCGAGACGCTGGAGGCCCACGGCATCGGCGTCGTGCACGACACGTCCTTCAACGACTACCCCAGCTATAACGGGGCCTATGGGCGCTCGCTGGAGAAGGCGGAGGCGTGGCTGGCGCAGTACCCGTCGATTCAGATGGTCATCGACATCCACCGGGACGCGGCGGCGGACGCCAACGGCGCGCCGGTGCACTACACCGCCGACATCGGCGGCGAGGCCACGGCGCAGCTGATGCTGGTGATCGGCACGGATGAAGGAGGGCTGTCGCATCCCGGCTGGCGGGACAATCTGGGGTGGGGACTGAAGCTCCAGGCGGTGCTGAACCGGATGTACCCGGGCCTCTGCCGGAGCATCGACCTGCGGACAGAGCGCTTCAACCAGCATTTGACGCCGGGTTCGCTTTTGGTGGAGGTAGGTGCCTCCGGCAACACCCTGCGCGAGGCCCTGGCCGCCGCCCGCGACCTGGGCGAGGGCCTGGCGGCGCTGATTGAGGGGACATAACGCCGGAAACTGGCTGCGTGTGGTCGATCCGCACGCAGCTTAGTTGTCAAAGCAGCCCTTCTGCCGACTGATTAGATGCGCCGAACGTACGATTCCAGTGGGGCATGCTGTCCTCTGTGTGTCGGCGGGCATGGGGGGTACACCCTTCTTTCTCATGGCTGGAGGGCGCTCTGATAGGAGGCCCAGACCGGCATGGGCAGGCCCAAGGCTTGGCCGGCGCGGAGGACCTCGTAATAGCCGGCGATCCACTCGGGCAGCCCCTGTTTTTTGTGGTTTTCGACCATTTCCACGGTGTTTTCCGCCTGGAACATCCGCTGCATCCCGCCGGCCACCAGCTCTGCGGGCAGGCGGAAGAGCGGGGCGGGGAAGGTCCGCCAGGTGGGAACGCCCATGCGGCGGCAGACCTCGATGCCCTCGCGGAACGCCAGGACCAGCTTGCCCACGGCCCGGCGGTCGGCGGCGAGGCGGTCGAAGCCGCCGTTTTCCAGAATTGCGCCGGCAGTGATGGACTGCTGGAGGTAGTGGACCTGGAGCCAGTCGAAAATATGCGGGTCCCAACGCGTCCGGAGGCCGGCGTCACGCAGAACGGCGGCCAGCGCCTCGGCCCCCTGCCGGCAGGGACCGCCCAAGCGTGTCGGCGCGTCGAACAGAATGACCCGGAGGCCCCCCTCGTCTCGCCCGCCGCCGACGCTGGAGGGAAAGGCGACAAGGCACTGTTCCTCCGGGATGAAGCCCCGGAGCTTTTCCCGCAGGTTCCACTGGTTCTGCATCCACACAAAGCAGCCGGTCTGCTCCCGCAGCGCCGCCAGGGCGGGCAGGAGCGCCGGCAGCTGGACGCTGTTGACGGCCACCAGCACCGCGTCGTAGCGTCCGGCGGGGACGGTCACGCAGCGGGGCGTGAAACGCGTGGTTTCGTAGGTATGGGACCCGGCCCGCAGGTCCTTGCAGGCGATGGGGACGCCCTGGGAGAGGCGCGGCAGGCGGGCTTCCCGGACCAGGACGTCCACTCTGGCATGCCGGGAGAGCAGCCAGGCGTAGGTCAGGCCGATGGTCCCCGCGCCGCAGACTAAAATTTCCATGCCGCGCCTCACTTCCGCCGCGCCAGCAGCCGTGCCGCGCCAAACAGTGCCGCGGCCAGAAGCGTCGGCAGCCAGACGGCGGTGTGGGGCAGCTCGTCCACGCGGCTCAGCAGTGCCGGGACCAGCAGCAATAGCAGGGCGGCGGCGTAGAGGGCCTGGATCAGTGTTTCCTTCATAATTTCTCCTGTTTCTTCGTTTTTTCTCTCTTTTTGGACCGCAGATCGCGGAAAAAGCCGCGGAGAAGTGCGGCAGACTCGTCGGCCAGGAGGCCCTGCTCGGCCCGGGGGCGGTGGTTGTAGGTCATGCAGAACAGGTCACAGACCGAGCCGCAGGAGCCGGCCTTGGGGTCCGCCGCGCCGTAGACCACCCGGGGGATGCGGGCATTGAGAATGGCCCCGGCGCACATGGGGCACGGCTCCAGGGTGACGTAGAGCGTGCACTGCCACAGACGCCAGCCGCCCAGGGTCCGGCAGGCCTCGGCGATGGCCTCCAGCTCGGCGTGGGCCAGGGCGCAGCGGCGCCCCTCGCGGCGGTTGCGGCCGCGGCCCACGATCACGCCCTCCCGGGCCACCACGCAGCCCACCGGCGTCTCGCCGTTGGCGGCAGCCTCCTGCGCCAGTCGGAGCGCCTCGGACATCAGGGCGCGGTCGGTCTCCGCCTCGTCGGGGGGCGCGGCGCAGGGCGGTGACGGCGGGGTGAGCAGCTGCGCCGGTGTCGCTCCCAGCGCGCGGGCCAGACGCGTCAGCGTCGCCAGGGAGGGCTGACGGCGGTCCTGCTCGTACATCCCCACGGCGCTGGGGGAGAGGCCGGCCTGTGCGGCCAGGGCCTTCTGGCTCAGGCCGCGGGCGCGGCGCAGGGCACGGAGCTGTCTGCCGATCATAGAATCCCACCTTTCCATATTAGGATAACACGTTCTGTGTAGCTTGTAAAGCGACGGTCTTGGTGCTTTGCTGGGCATGGAGGCCTAGCACGATACGATGGCTGCTCCTAAACATACAAACCGGCATGACCCTCTAGGCCATGCCGGTTTTGGATACATAGCCGCTGCCGCCGCAGGTCCTGCAGACCTTGCCGACCTCGACCTTCAGGATGGGGAGCCGCTTGGGAAAGATGCCGCGGCCGGCGCAGGCGGGGCAGGGGACGGCGTCCGCCGGTCGGGGACGGAAGGAATCCGTGTGGGCGGCGCGGTAGGCGTCGAACTGGGAGAAAATGGCCCCGGCGCTCCGGCGGAGGTCCGCCTCCGCGGCGACGCCCAGGCGGCGGAACACCCCGGCGTCCTCCAGGGTCCGCTGCAGATCCCGCCAGCCGCGGGACTGGCCGTTCACCGGGATGGTCCGGCGGCGCACACCGGTGTCGATGGTGAAGGCATAGCCGCCGTTCCATGGACCCGCCTGAACCAGCGGGCCGGGAATGTCCGCCCAGCAGAATTCATAGGACTCCCGCCGGGAATAGTGGAAGATCACCCGCTCCGCGTCGTATTCCACCCACGTCGGCCCTAAAACCACAGTGCGGTACACCGCGAAGGCCGTCAGGCATCCGAACATCACAATCCCCGCGGCGTAGAGCAGCCGGTCCCGGGCGGAGGCATCCGCGTCCGTGGCCAGCAGATACGCGAAAAGCACCGCCGAGGGGATACACAGCAGCGCCAGCACGGCCACAGTGACAATTTTGGAAAACCAGCCGATGCGGCACATTTTCATAGCTCTGTCAGGTTCTCCTGTACCCGGGCCATCATCCGCCGCAGGACGCCGGCGTCGGACCGGGGGATGCCGTCGGTCAGGCGCTGGAAGAAGGCGCGCTGGGCCGACTGCAGCTGCCGGACCGGGCCGGCGGCGGCATCGGTCAGGGTCAGGTTCAGGACGCGGCGGTCCGCCGGGTCCGTCCGGGCGGTGACCAGGCCGCGGCGGGTCAGGCGCTCGAGGGATTTGGAGACGTAGGTTTTGGAAAAGCCCCGGTAGGCCGCCACGTCCCGGGCGGTTCTGAACTGGGGGTTGTTGGCCAGGAACAGCAGCACGTCCGCCTCCGGCTTGGTAAGGCCGGAGGCCTGGGCGGCGGCGGTGAGCACCCGGTCATAGCGGGTGGTGATGGCCCGGTGCAGCTGGAGATACTGGCTGATCTCCCGGGAATGGCTCCACTCCATCTCAGCAGAGCTTCGCCCCGGCGGGGATGGCGTCGTCCACCATCAGGAGATGCAGGACCTCCTCGCCGTTCTCGCTGTGGACCGCGGAGATCAGCATCCCCTGGCTGGCCTGGCCCATCATCTTGCGCTCGGGGAGGTTGACGATGGCGACCAGGGTCTTGCCCACCAGCTCCTCTGGCTGATAATACCTGGCGATGCCCGAGAGGATCTGCCGGTCGGTTCCGGTGCCGTCGTCCAGGGTGAATTTCAGGAGCTTGCTGCTCTTTTTCACCGCCTCGCAGGCCTTGACCTTCACGGCGCGGAAGTCGGACTTGCAGAAGGTGTCGAAATCCACATTTTCCGCCGCCGGCGGCTCGATCTCCACCGCCGGGGCGGCGGGGGCCTGGGCCGCGGCCTGGAGGACCTCCAGCTGGGACAGGGCTTTTTCCAGATCCACCCGGGGGAAGAGGCTCTCGCCCTTGGCCACCGTCACATTGACCGGCAACGCGCCCCAGCGCGCCGCGCTCTCCCAGGTGCGCAGGTCCGCGCCCGCGCCCAGCTGGGCAAAGAGCCTGTCCATGCTCCCGGGCATAAAGGGCGTCAGGAGGATACCGCAGATACGAGTGGTTTCCAGGAGATTGTAGAGCACCGCGGCCAGGCGCGGGCCGTTGGCCTCCATGTCCTTTGCCAGCACCCAGGGGAGGTTTTCGTCAATATATTTGTTGGCCCGCTGGACAACCTTGAACACCTCGGCCAGCGCGCTCTGGAAGGCGTACTGCTCCATCTGCGCCTCGTAACGGTCCCGCAGGCCGCGGACCAGCTCCAGCAGCTCGCCGTCCAGCTCACTCTGGCAGCGGTGCTCCGCCGGCAGCGTTCCGCCGAAGTATTTGCCGGCCATGGCCGTGGTACGGCTGAGGAGGTTGCCCAGGTCGTTGGCCAGATCCACGTTGATGGTCTGAATCAGCGCCTCGTTGGAAAAGCTGCCGTCGGAGCCGAAGGGGAACGTGCGCAGCAGGAAGAACCGCAGCGCGTCCACGCCGAACAGCTCCGCCAGGACGTAGGGGTCCACCACGTTGCCCTTGGACTTGGACATCTTGCCGCCGTCCAGCAGCAGCCAGCCGTGGCCGTA
>JAAWBZ010000030.1 GCA_022792945.1 Oscillospiraceae bacterium
TTGACCGATAAACGAGTGAAGAGAATGAACTCTGTACAATCCAAACCGATGAAACATTATGCAGAGTATAGCGTATAGAACGCTTTAGGATTTCATCGGGAACAAAGCAGTACCCGTCCAAGTTGATGCGTCAGTTTGGATGGCTACGGCTTATTTCCCGCACATGAATTCAGCGCAATAAAGGCTATGGGCAATGTTTTGTCCATAGCCTTTTGCTTTTCATTTCACATGATAGTTTGTGATTTCAGTATTCCGCACAACAGCGAGAGATTAAGAAGCTGTACCAAGGGAACTGGGGCTTGGCGTCGACATTTCAATACGCATCAAACCTGAGTGGGAAGTCCTGTCCAAGCGTTGGATTGTTGAGCGCTCTCTGGCCTGGCCCAGCAGCTCCCGCCGTCTTTCCAAAGACTGCGAGATATCTCTCCGTTCCGCCCAGGCTATTTGTATGATTGCTGCTTTTCACGCTTTTTTGAAAAGGTTTTAGCCTATTGGTACAGGTTCTGATGTCTCCCGGGCACGGTTCAAAGGTGCGGCCCTGCCAGAGATCGGCGTCACCATCGCCCAGCCCACTGAACAGGGCGGTCCACATACCTCGGTTTTCCTCGGACAACTGCTCATGGAGCTGCTGCCGCTGGCTGGTGCTGAAACCATACTCGTTCGCCATCTCATCCACATGGATCGTCCAGAAAATCTCTTTCAGCATTGTTCTATTGCTCGCCATAATTATTGTCCCTCCATTTTTCTTGAGTTGAAAGTATTCGGTGATGAGCCGTGTGACATACTCGTTGGTGGTCATTCCCAGCGCCTCCCGGGCTTCCGTGACCTGGTTGTACAGAGCGATTGGGAGCTGAGCACATAGACTTTTGCGTTCTGGCATTTGTATTGCTCCCTTCTTCGTGGTGAAGCAAGCATACCGGGAACGCATTGACAAAGCCATACCCAATACCACCAACAAACCTGCCGCAAACCTGGTCACAACGGAGAAAGCGCAGAAAAGCCGCCAGCGGTCGCCGGAATCGTTCCGACAGCCGCTGACGGCCTGCTGATTTGCTTGGAAAAGGAGCGTTCAAGTCTGGAAAACCCGCGTTGCATCTCCGGATGCGTGATTTTTTGCGAATGCTTCCAGATTTTTGGAATCAAAACAATCTGTAGTTAAAATCGCATGGTTTTTCATCAAATATGAAAAACACCGCATTTTCATGCGGTGTTTTTCGCCTGCATCTTTTTTGTCAACACAGGGTGGCACACCGGAAGGGACTCGAACCCCCAACCCTCAGAACCGGAATCTGATGCTCTATCCATTGAGCCACCGGTGCCCGTCAACATGGAGTAGTATACCACACCTCCGGCCAGGTTTCAAGTGCTATTTTTTCATTTTCAGCATGCAGGCATTAGAAAGCGGCGTGTACGTCGGAGAAAGCACCGCCGGCCCGCCAGGGCCGGCGGCGTCTGCCTGCTTTATACGGTAAAATGGTAGGCCGCCGCACCGGCGGCCTCGTCGTAGGCGTCCATGGTGAACTGCAAGCCGGCCTCCTGCGCCAGGGTCGCCATCACGGTGCTGGTGGTGTGGGAATACCACTCCGAGACCTGGTTCTCCCGGCCCTGGATATACCGCACGCCCGGACACCAGTCCACCTGCACATCCAGGCGGCGGTCCGTACAATGCAAATGCAGCGCCTCTCCGGCCTCCTCGGCGGCATAGGCAGCGGCGATGTTCTCCGCCAGCGCTGGCAGGCCCTGGGCTCGAACGCGCTCCGCCAGGGGTTTCATATACCGCCGGGTGAACCGCGCCAGATAGTCGTCCAGCACCGCCGGGCCAAAGCGGCTCCCCAGGTAGTCCACGCCCATGTTCATGAACACATGGAACTCCCGGTGAAGGTACTTGTTGTCCCCCGCCCGCCGGTCCATCACACGGGTCTCCGGCGTCAGGATGATCTTGCCGTTGAAAATCCCCGGGTCGTAGATGAGCATGGAGCAGGCGGCGCGGTCGGTATCCAGAAAATTATACTGATAGCACAGCCCGTAGCGCTCCACGGTCTTGCGGTACAGGTCGCAGTGCAGGCAGTAGTGGGGATATGGCTCGATGTGCGCCAGGTCCAGCAGGCGGCCCTTGGAGGGACAGTGGTGCATCCGGGAGAGAAACCAGCCGTCGGCCTCGTTGAGGTACATGGTAAAATCCGCCGCCTCCTCGTTGAGGGAGATGGCCCAATACTCATAGCAGCCCCGCAGGCCCAGCTCCCGGACCTTCTGGTTCAGAAGGCCGTTGCGGTCCGGGTCAAAAATGTCATTCCAATACCGTTCCACCTCGGCAAAGCCGTAGTGCTCCTCCAGGTAGCCGAAGAGCTCACTGTAAGACGGAATAAACTCCGTGCAGGAAATCATAGTTTCGTCCTCCGATCTTGATCGATTTCTATTTTCCAAGGCGGCCCGCGCGCCTGTATGTGCACATTCAGATGTAAAAAAACCGTAAAAAAACACCCGCTGGAAGCGTCTGGCGCGGGTGAAGGGGCGTGCCGCCGGAGCCGGCTGGCTCCGGCGGCACAAAGAAGAAGAAATGGAGAAACCTAAAAATACTGTCAGCTCAGCCGCGCGGCCACCACAGACTCCCAGTCGAAGTCATGGATGGTGGAGGCGTCCAGCAGCGTAGGCATGGAGATAGTCTCCTTGGGCAGGGTCTCGCCGGCAAAGATCTTGGTGATGGCGTCGATGGTGTCATGGGCCTGGGTCACGGGGACGTTGGCGCACATGACCTTCAGGCGGGGATCGCTGGCCTCCAGCTTCTCAAAGCCCTCGGAGGCCCAGCCGGCGCAGACCACGATGCAGTCGGAGTTGGCAGCCTCAATGGCGGCCAGGGCGCCGGCGCCGGTGTCAAAGTTGATGCCGTAGACAATGTCCAGATCAGGGTTGGCGGTGAGGATGTTCTCCATCACGGACATAGAGTCAGTCCGGGACGCCTTGCCGTCCTGGCGGGCTACCACCTCCACGCCGGGCAGGGCCTCGACGGTGGCCTGGAAATTGTCGGCCATGGGGACGCAGACCACCGGGGAGGGCGGGAAGTCCAGGATGGCGACCTTGGCGCTGCCGCCCAGCTCGTTGTTGATGTAGTCCACGGCCCACTCGCCGGTGAGCTGGCCGTTGAGGTCGTAGTCGAAGATGACCTTGGTGGAGATTTTCTCGGAGTTGGCGCCGCCGTCATAGCAGACCACGGGGATGCCCTGGTCCACGGCGCGGTCCAGCACATCCACCAGGGCATCGGGGTCGGCCACGGCGATGGCGATGGCGTCCACGCCGGCGGTGATGAAGTCCTCCACCTGCTGGATCTGCTTGTTCACGTCGCCGTCGGCGTCCTGGATGACCATCTCATAGCCCTGCTCGGCGCCGTAGTTGGTGAAGGTGGCCTCCAGGTCCACGTAGTACTCGTCACGGCGATAGTACAGGTCCACGCCGATGACCTTCTTGCCGCTGTCGGCGGGGACGGCGGTCTCACCGCCGCCGTCGGTCTTGTTGTCCTCGGGCTTGGTTTCGTTCTCGGCGGGCTGGGCAGGCGCCGCGCCGCTGGGATCGGCGGCGGGGGCGTCCGCGGGCTTGGACGCGCAGCCGGCCAGCAGCGCCAGCAGGGAAACCAGCACCAAAGTGATCGCGATTGCCTTTTTCATATTTCTACCTCCTGATGTTTTTCTAAACCGCGCTTCGCGGCATTAGACGGATAAACGCCGGGACTCACGAGACAGCCAGATCCAGAATCGCCTCCTGGGTGAAGGCGCTGCGGGGCAGCTCGCCGGAGATGCAGCCGTCGCGCATCACGTAGGTCCGGTCGCAGATGCCCATCAGCTCGGGCAGGTCCGAGGAGATCATGATGATGGCCTTGCCGGCCTGGGCCAGCTGGCACATGAGCTTGTAAATCTCGGCCTTGGCGCCCACGTCGATGCCCCGGGTTGGCTCGTCGAAGAGGATGATGTCGGAGTCCACCGCCAGCCACTTGGCCAGGACCACCTTCTGCTGGTTGCCGCCGGAGAGGAGGCGGACCTCCTTTTCCTCGGTGGGGGTGGCGGTGGAGAGCTTCTCAATGTAAGCCCGGGCCAGCTCCCGCTCCTTCCGCTCGCTGAGCAGGCCGTGGCGGCAGACGTTGTCCAGGTTGACGATGCTGGTGTTGTGCTTGACGCTCATCTTCAGGATCAGCCCCTGCTGCTTGCGGTCCTCGGGGACCAGGGCGATCTTGCTGCGGATGGCGTCGCGGACCGAGTGGATCTGGACCTCCCTGCCGTCGATGAAGATTTGGCCGGCGCTCCTCTTGTCTGCGGCGAAGATGGCCCGGGCGGTCTCGGTGCGGCCAGCGCCCACCAGGCCGGCCAGACCCAATATCTCGCCGTGGCGGACGTAGAGGTTGATGTCGTGGAGCACGCCGGGCCGGCTGAGGCCCCGGACCTCCAGTGCCACCTCTCCGATCCTGGCCTCCAGCTTGGGGTACTCGTCGCCCAGCTTCCGGCCCACCATCAGGGAGATGAGCATGGGCCGGTCCACCTCGGCCACTGGCAGCGTCCGGATGTGCATGCCGTCCCGGAGGACGGTGACGGTGTCTGCGATCTTGAAGATTTCCTCCATGCGGTGGGAGATATAGACGATGGTGATGCCGCGGCTGCGGAGGTTCTCCACAATGCGGAAGAGGCTGTCCAGCTCCTTCTCCGTCAGGGTGGCCGAGGGCTCGTCCATGATGATGAGCTCCGCGTCAAAGGAGAGGGCCTTGCAGATCTCGACGATCTGCTTCTGGGCCACGCTGAGCTTGGCGACGATGGTGCTGACGTCCAGGGAGATGCCCAGCTCGTCGATGAGCCTCTGGGCCTCCCGCCGCATGGCGCCCCAGGCGACGAGGCCGGCCTTGGTGGTCTGGGGGCGGCCTAAGAAGATGTTCTCGGCGATGGTCAGTGTCTCCACCAGCTTCAGCTCCTGGTGGACCACGCTCAGCCCCAGGCGCTGGGCCTCCAGGGGCGTCCTGATGTGGACGTCCCGGCCCTTGAAGGCAAAGCCGCCGGAGGTGGCCGTGTAACTGCCGGTGAGGATTTTGATGAGGGTGGACTTGCCCGCGCCGTTCTCACCGATGAGGGCGTGGACGCTGCCGCGGCGCACCTGGAAGCTGACGTCCGACAGGGCGCGGACGCCGGGGAACTCCTTGGTCAGACCGCGGATGTCCAGAATGACTTCTCCTGCTGCCATGCTGCCGCCCCCTTACTTCGAGTTGGCCTGGCGCGCGGTCTTGTAGACGTCCACGCCGATGGCCAGCACCAGCACGATGCCCTGGATGACCTTCTGATAGTAGGAGTTCACGTCCAGCAGCGTCATACCGTTGGTGAGAATGCCCACGAAAATGGCGCCGAGGATGACGCCCTGGGCCTTGCCCTTGCCGCCGGCCAGGGACACGCCGCCCATGACGCAGGCGATGACCGTCTGGAACTCCAGGCCTGTGCCCGCGCCGGGCTGGCCCGAGTTGAGCCGGGACACCAGGATCACGCCCACCAGCGCCGCGGCGAAGCCGCCGATGATGAACACCGCGTTTTTGATGAGGGCCACGTTGATGCCCGAGAGGTGCGCCGCCTCCTGGTTGCCGCCCACGGCGTAGACGAAGCGGCCGAACTTGGTCTTTTGCGAGACGAAGGTGATGATCACGAAGATCACCAGCATGATGACCACCGGCCAGGGCACCACGCCCAGGTAGCCGCGCCCGATCCAGGCCACCCCGGCGGGGATGTTGCTGACAGGGTAGGCGTTGGTCAGCACGTAGCAGAGGCCGCTGCCGATATACTGCATGCCCAGCGTCGCGATGAACGAGGGGATGCGGAAGCGCGTGACCATCAGGCCGTTGACGAAGCCGCAGAAGAGGCAGACGGCAAAGGTCGCCAGCGCCGCCAGCAGCGGGTGCATCCCCCAGTCCACCATGCCCTTGGCGAAAATGATGCCCGCCAGGCTCACCAGTGAACCCAGGGAGATATCCAGCTCGCCGGTGCAGATGATGAAGAACTGCCCCGCAGCCAGGATGGCCACCCACGACACCTGCCGCAGCACGTTCATGGCGTTGCCGCCGGTGAGGAAGTTGGGCCCGAAGATACCGAAGAAGATGATGAGGGCCAGGATGGGCACCACAATCACATAGTCCGACAGAAACCGCCCGAAGCCCTGACGGAAGCCGGACCGCTTACGCTTTGTCACAGTGTTCATTTCGTTTTCCTCCTAAGTTCTCCTTGCCCCGGCGCGCCGCCGGTTTTTTTCTTTTACCTCCGGACCCGGCGCGCAGCGCCGCTTCCCTTCTGCCATATTTTTCTGATTTCGTAATTAAAATACCATTTTTTCAAAGATGCGTCAACTGTTTTTCTTTAAATTTTTCAAAATTTGTCGCTAAATACCGGGGACAACCTGCACAAATTCCGGCACTTATTTTCTAATATTGTAAATTATCATAGAATTTGCCCGGGGTTTTTGTGGACTTTGTACGACGGAGCCGACCCAAGCGGCAAAACGCCGCGGCCTGAAGGCGGCGGGTTTCCCCACTGTCTCCAAGCCGCGGCGCAGCGCGCGCGGTGCGTCCCTATTCCCTTTTTAGTGCTTCCGTCCGCAGCAGCCGCGCGCGCCAGGAGCCGCGGGCAAAGGGCAGCGCGAACAGCAGCGCCTTGGTCACGTTGTCGGCGATCATGCAGTACCAGACCGCCCGCAGGCCCAGCCCCCAGAGGCGGACGCAGAGGAAGGTCGTCAGGATGCGGACACCCCACATGCTGAAGGTTTCGATGCAGAACGCGTACCGCGTGCGGCCCAGGCCGTAGAAGATGCCCTCCAGCACGATCATCAGCCCGAAAAACGGCTCCGACAGCGCCACCAGCCGCAGCATCTCGCCCCCCAGCCGGACCACCGGCCGCTCCGGCGTGAACAGGGCCATCAGCGGCTCGGCGGTGAGGAACAGCAGTATCCCCGTCAGAGCCATCATCCCCACCGTCATGGCCACGCTGAGGCGGCACAGGGCGCGGAGCTTGTCCGCGTCCCCCTCACCCAGGGCCGCGCCCACCAGGGCGGAGGTGGCTGTGCGCAGGCCGTAGCCCGGGACATAGAAAATGGTCTCGGCGGTGACGGCGATGGAGTGGGCGGCGAACACCGTCGTTCCCATATCCGTCACCAGCGACGCGAATACCACATATCCCAGGCACGAGACCATGCTGGTCCCCAGTACCGGCAGGCCCACCCGGGCGCACTGGCCGAGCAGCGCCCGATCCGGCCGCGGCGGCCCCTCCCACCGGAGGAAGGCCGTGCGCCGGAACAGCCAGAGCATCAGCGCCCCCGACACCGTGTAGGACACCGCCGAGGCGATGGCCGCCCCCGTCACCCCCAGGGCGCAGACATAGATGAGCAGGCAGTTCAGCGCCGCGTTGAGGAAATTGGAGGCCATGCTGATGAGCATGGGCGTGCGGGTGTTCTGGGTGGCACGAACGGCGGCGCCCAAAACGGTGCCAGCGGCACGGAAGACCATAGGCAGGCTCACGATGAAAAAGTACCGCGACGCCTCCGCCCGGATGGCAGGCTCCGCCCCCATCCACACCGGGATATACGGGCTGAGCAGCACCGAAGCGCCGCCGCAGACCAGGCCGCAGGCCAGTGTCAGCAGCAGCGCCTGCTGGGCCAGCTTGCCCGCCGTCCGCCGGTCTCCCCGGCCCACCGCCCGGGAGATCAGCGACAGTACCGCAATGCCCACGGCTCCGGAGATGCTGTTGATGAGCCAGGTGATGGTGGTGGTGATGCTCACCGCCGCCGTAGCCTGCTCCCCCAGGCGGCCCACCATGGCCGTGTCCACATATTGCAGGAGGGTCGCCAGCACCTCTTCCGCCATGGCGGGCAGGGAGAGTGCCAGCAGCGTCCGCAGCAGCTCCCACCGCGCGCCCGCCTTACGCAACCGTGATGTCCAGGCCGAAGTATTGCTCGCTCAGCGCCGCCAGGGTCCCATCGGCCCGCAGGGCCTCCAGGGCCGCGTCCACTGCCGCCCGGAGCGCCGCCGCGTCCTCGCCCTGCCGCATGGGGATAGCCACCGGGACGGGGTTCTCACTGAGGCAGGCGATCTTCAGCGGCGCGTCGGGGTGGGCGGCCATATAGTCGTAGTAGACCGCCTCATCGTTGAGCGTGGCGTCGATGCGCCCGCTGAGCAGCAGCTCAAAGGTCTGGGCCAGGTCGTCCACACCAGTGACCTCTGCGCCATATTTTTCCGCCTCCTCGGCGTAGGTGCTGGAGATGGTGTTGGCGGTCCGCTTGCCGTCCAGATCCTCCATTTTCTGGATGGAATCGTCGCCGGCAGACACAATCACCGCCATGCGGTTGTAGGCGTAGGGCGCGGAAAAGTCGTACTTCTCCGCCCGCTCGGCGGTGACACTGACGCCGTTGACCATCAGGTCATACCGCCCGGACTCCAGGCCAGCCAGGAGTCCGTCCCACTCGCCCTCGACGAACACCGCCTCCACGCCCAGCTGCGCGGCGATGGCCTTGGCCACGTCCACGTCGTAGCCCACCAGCCGGTCGCTCTCGTCGTGATACGTCCAGGGCGCCCAAGTACCCTCCATCGCCACAACGATCTCCCCCTTGGCCTGGATGCGGGCCAGAAGGTCCCCTTCCTCCGCCTCCGGGCCCCCGGCGCAGCCGGCCAGCGCCAGCAAAATGGTCAAAATCATAAGAATTCCGCGTTTTTTCATGGATTTTGCTCCTTTTCTAAGGCTAAAAAGGCCCGGGTCCGGGCCTGGACAGGATCGGTGAACATGGTCTCGGCGCTGCCCTCCTCCACCACCTGGCCCTGCTCCATAAATACCACCCGGTCCGCCACCGTCCGGGCGAAGCCCATCTCGTGGGTCACCACCAGCAAGGTCTGGCCATCCTCAGCCAGGCTGCGCATCACCGAGAGGACCTCGCCGGTCAGCTCCGGGTCCAGGGCGGAGGTGGGCTCGTCAAAGTAGATGATCTCCGGCGACGCCGCCACGGCCCGGGCAATGGCCACCCGCTGCTGCTGCCCGCCGGAGAGCTGGCTGGGATAGGCGTCCCGCCGGTCCGCCAGCCCCACCTTCTCCAGCGCCCGAAGGCCCGCCGCCTCCGCCTCCGCCCGGGGCATCTTCCGCGCCACGATCAGCCCCTCGGTGACGTTCTCCAGGGCCGTCCTGTTGAGAAACAGGTTGTAGCCCTGGAACACGAAGGCCGTCCGCCGCCGCAGCCGCAGAATATCCGCCTTCTTCATCCGCGCCAGCTCAAAGCGCTCGCTGCCAAAGCGCAGGGTCCCGCCGTCGGCGGTCTCCAGGAAGTTGACGCACCGCAGAAGCGTCGTCTTGCCTGAGCCGCTGGGGCCTAAAATCGCCACCACGCGCCCCTTCTCCACCCGCAGGTCCACGCCCCGCAGCACCGGCTGTCCGCCGAAGGATTTTTGGATGTTCCTCACTTCCAGCATCTCACGCCTCCCGCTTCTCATAGGCGCTCAGCCGCTTTTCTCCCCAATGCTGCAGCTTCGTCAGCAGCGTGGAGAACAGCAGATACACCAGCGCCACCTCGATGTACAGCGCCAACGGCTCCCAGGTGCGGGCCACGATGCGCTGCGTGACCATGAACATCTCCGCCACGGTGATGTTGGCGGCCAGCGATGTATCCTTGACCATGGCAATGAGCGAATTGGACAACGGCGGAAACGCCGTGCGCATGGCTTGCGGCAGAACAACGCGGCGCATGGTCTGAAAATACGTCATCCCCGCGCAGTACGCCGCCTCCAGCTGTCCCCGGGGGACCGCCTCCAGAGCGGCGCGGACAGTCTCGGCACAGTAGGCCCCCTCGTTGAGGGAGAACACCAGCACCGCCGCCGGAAACGGCTCGATGAACACCCCCAGGTTGGGCAGCCCGTAGAACACCACGAACAGCTGCACCAGCAGCGGCGTCCCGCGGAATACCCAGATGTAAAACCGGCAGACCTGCCGCAGGCCCCGCACGCCGGCAAACTGGACCATGGCCACCGCCACGGCAATGACCATCGCAATGGAAAAAGCGATCACCGTCAGCGGAATCGTCATGGTCAGCCCGGGCAGAAGAATCTTCGGAAAGGAGTCCAGTAAAATCTCACCAAGCCTCCCAGACACGCAGACACCCCCAAACCAAAAGTTTCGCCGGCCTTTTCAAAGGCCGCAGAGTCCAGAGGCAGCGCCTCTGTTCGCGGCGCGCACGCCGCGAAACTTCCCCCAAAAGTCGTTCCAAAAGCTCAGGAACGGGGCTGGGGAAACCCTTATCCAGGGGTTTCCCCAGCAGGCGGGTGAAAAACCGCTGGTTTTTCACCCGCCTGAATATTTTAATCTAAATTTCCCCCAAAAGCAATCACTTCATCAAACCAGCCCCGGACTTCCAAGCCTGCCCGACCTTTCCGCCAATGGCGTAGTACCCGTTCTGGAACTGATCGAATACAAATGCGTTCAGCTTCTCCGGCGCCACCTTCCCCTTCTCGTCCAGAACCGACTCCTCCGCCAGCACATTCACGATCTCGCCCAAAACGCGGAAGCCATACGCCGTGTGCTGGCACTCAGCCACCCTGCACTCCAGCGTCAGCGGAAATTCCTCTACCACCGGCGCGTCCACCCGCCCGCTCTTCACCGCGTGCAGGCCGCTGCGGGCAAACTTGTCGGCCATCTTGTTGCCCGTGGCAATGCCGAAGAAGTCCGCCGCCTCCAGATGCGGCACGTCTGCCACACTCAGGGTGAACGCACCCCGGGCCTTGATGTTGGCCGCCGTCTTGTGGTCCTCGTCGATGTTCAGGGCAACCATGTTGCTGGCGCAGACGCCGCCCCAGGCCATGTTCATCACATCCACCGTGCCATCCTCGTTGTACGTCGCGATCATCAAAACCGGCATCGGGAACACATACGGCTTCACGCCCAAATCCTTTTTCATACAGAAAACCCCCATGTTTTTTAAATTTTGCTGGACTTTGCTTCCAGCAGTTATTATAATAGGTTCCAGAGAAAAAACAAGTACCCACATGAACGTTAGGCACTTACTAAGGAGAAAGTAACATGGGAACCTGTGCCATTGCCGATGCCAATTGGGAGACCTGCGGCTTCCACTACACCCTCTCGCTGATCTCGGGCAAATATAAGATGATTATTCTCTACTGCCTGGCCGGCTACGAGCCCGTCCGCTTCAATGAACTGCAGCGCTACATCAAAAAGATCTCCGACAAGACCCTCAGCCAGAACCTCAAGGAACTGGAGGCCGACGAGCTGATCACCCGCACAGTCTACCCGCAGATCCCGCCGCGGGTGGAGTACGGCCTGACGGAACGGGGCCGGTCGCTGATGAAGGTGCTGGACCAGCTGTGCCTCTGGGGCGAAGAAAACCGCCGGCCCTGATGGGGCTGTGACGTAAGAAAACATTTTAAGCGAGGGTCGGCGCGGCGTTATCGCTGATAGCCCGCAACAGCAGATGGCGCATTTTACCGCTTTGATCGGGCGGGGCAGGCCCGCCGCCCATCAAAAAATCTTGCATTTACCTCTTGCCAAAACACCGCGGAAAAACCCGTCGAAAGCGCTTGACATTGGGCCGCAGGCGGTTTATAATAATGGCGCAGAGCCTCGGTCTGCGAAAAGTGACAAGTTCATACCACTTATCAAGAGTGACGGAGGGAACGGCCCGATGAAGTCCGGCAACCTGCCTTTGGGCAAGGTGCCAAATCCGGCGGTGAAGATCGAAAGATGAGTAAAAGCTGCACGCTTCGGCCGCCGGAGCGTGTTTTTTGTATTTTTTTGGAAAGGACGATCCATATGGAAAAGCGAATTTTTACATCCGAATCCGTCACCGAGGGCCATCCCGACAAGGTCTGCGACCAGATCTCCGACGGGGTTCTGGACGCCATCCTGGCCCAGGACCCCAACGCCCGCGTGGCCTGTGAGTGCGCGACGACCACCGGTATGGTCTTGGTCATGGGCGAGGTCTCCACAAACTGCTACGTGGACATCCCCCGGGTGGCCCGGTCCACCATCGCCAGGATCGGCTACGACGAGACCTGCGGCTTTGATTCCAAAACCTGCGCCGTCCTCACCGCCCTGGACGAGCAGTCCGGCGACATCGCCATGGGCGTGGACAGCTCCTATGACGACGCCGACGAGATCGGCGCGGGCGATCAGGGCATGATGTTCGGCTTCGCCTGCGATGAGACCGAGGAGCTGATGCCCGCCCCCATCTCCATGGCCCACAAGCTCTGCCGCGCCCTCTCCGCCGCCCGGAAGTCCGGGAAACTGGGCTGGCTGCGCCCCGACGGCAAGAGCCAGGTGTCGGTACAGTACGGAGAGGACGGCAGCGTCGAGCGGGTGGACACCGTGGTCGTCTCCACCCAGCACAGCCCCGACGTGGCCATCAAGGACCTCCGCGAGGCGGTGATCGAGGAGATCATCCGGCCCACCCTGCCGAAAAACCTCATCGACGGCCAGACCCGATTCTATGTCAATCCTACCGGCCGCTTTGTCATCGGCGGACCCGTGGGCGACAGCGGCGTCACCGGGCGGAAGATCATCGTGGACACCTACGGCGGCTACGCGGCCCACGGCGGCGGCGCGTTCTCCGGCAAGGATCCCACCAAGGTGGACCGCAGCGCGGCGTATATGGCGCGGTATATTGCGAAAAATATTGTGGCGGCGGGACTGGCGAAAAAGTGCCAGATTCAGCTGGCCTACGCCATCGGCGTGGCGCAGCCGGTGAGCGTCCTGGTGGACACCTACGGCACCGGGAAGCTCCCCGACGCGCGCCTGTCGGAGATTGTGCGCGAGTGCTTCGACCTGCGGCCCTCCGCCGTCATCCGCGCCCTGGACCTGCGCCGGCCCATCTACCAGCAGACCGCGGCCTACGGCCACTTCGGCCGCCTGGACCTGGACCTGCCGTGGGAGAAAACGGACTGCACGGAGCGGTTGCTTGCGCGGGCATAATGTGCTATAATGTGACAAGACAAAAGATTTCCAGGCTCTGCCTGTACCTGAAGGGGCGTCGCCAATGAAAAAAATCGAGATCATGGGCTGCGGCTACATCGGCCTGCCCACGGCCATCACCTTTACCCTGGCCGGCTATGAGGTCTGCGGCTTTGATATCCAGCAGACCGTTGTGGACACGCTCAACGCCGGGAAGATCCACATCGTCGAGCCGGGGCTCCAGGAGGCCATGACCCAGGCCATGGCCACGGGCCGCCTCCGCTTCACGGCGCGGGCGGAGCCGGCGGATGTATTCATCATCGCCGTGCAGACGCCCTACCGGGAAACGCCGGAGGGCAAGCGGGTGTCGGACATGCGGTACGTGGAGTCCGCGGCGCGCAACGTCGGCGGCGTCATCCGGGAAGGCGGGCTGTGCGTGCTGGAGTCCACGTCGCCGCCCGGCTCCACGCGGTTGGTGGCGTCCCTCGTCGCGGAGGCCAGCGGCCTGCCGGAGGCGGCGTTCATGACGGCCCACTGCCCCGAGCGCATCATCCCCGGCCGGATGCTCCGGGAGCTGCGGGAGAACGACCGCATCATCGGCGCCAGCCGCCCCGAGGCGGCGGAATACGCCAAATCCATCTATGAGAAGGTGGTCACGCAGGGGACCATCCGCCTCACCGACGACCTGACCGCGGAGATGTGCAAGCTGACGGAGAACACCTTCCGGGACATCAATATCGCCTTCGCCAACGAGCTGAGCAAGGTCTGCGACCGGTTGGGCATCGACGTGTTCCAGCTGATCTCCCTGGCCAACTGCCACCCCCGGGTGAACGTGCATACGCCGGGCGTGGGGGTGGGGGGGCACTGCATCGCAGTGGACCCGTGGTTCATCCACGAGAAGTTCGAGGACATCACGCCGCTGATCTTTGAGGCTCGGACCATCAACGACACAAAGCCCCAGTGGGTGGCGGACCGCGTGGAGCGGGACGCGGCCCCAGGGGCGAGGGTGGCGGTGCTGGGCATGAGCTTCAAGGCCGACATCGACGACACCCGGGAGAGCCCGTCGGTGGCGTTCGCGAAGATCCTGCGGGACCGGGGCTATGAGGTGATCGCCTGTGAGCCGTATATCCAGGGGCCGGTGGCGGGCTTTGCCAACCACAGCCTGGAGGAGGCCATGGCGCTGTGCGACTACGCTGTGGTCACCCTGGGGCACAAGGCGTTCCGCGAGCACAGGGACCTGATCGCCTCCAAGCCCTATTTTGACTGCGTGGGCCTGATGCGGGCATGACCAAATACAGAACGCCGGCCTGAAGGGGCCGGCGTTCTGCTATAGACGGGCCAGCGTCGCCACGACAAGACAGGCGGCGAGGCCGAAAACCGTGGGCAGCAGGACGGAGAGGATGGTCCATTTCCAGCTGCCGGTCTCTTTTTTGATGGTGATGAGCGTCGTGGAGCAGGGCCAGTGCATCAGCGAAAACAGGATCACGCACACCGCCGTCACCCAGGTCCAGCCGTGGGCCACCAGCAGCGCCTTCATCTCCGTGAGGCTGGTCAGCTCCAGCAGGCTCCCCTGCTCCAGGTAGGCCATCAGGATGATGGGCATCACGATCTCATTGGCCGGAAGGCCCAGGAGGAACGCCAGCAAAATCACGCCGTCCAGCCCGAACACCCGGGCAAAGGGGTCGAGAAAGGCCGCGCAGTGGTGCAGCAGACTCGCGCCGCCCGCCGTCACATTGGCCAGGACCCAGATCAGCAGCCCCGCCGGCGCCGCCACCGCCGCCGCGCGGCCCAGGACATACAGCGTCCGGTCCAGCACCGACCGCACGATCACCCGCCCCACCTGGGGCCGGCGGTAGGGCGGCAGCTCCAGGGTGAAGGACGACGGCACGCCCCGCAGCACCGTGGCCGACAGCAGCCGCGTCGCCAGGAACGTCGCCCCCACCCCCAGCACGATCACCGCCGTCAGCAGCAGCGCCGGGGCGGCGCCACCGGCCGACGCGCCGGCGAAAAACATGGTCAGCACCGCGATCATGGCCGGGAAACGGCCGTTGCAGGGCACCAGGCTGTTGGTGAGCACCGCCAGCAGCCGCTCCCGCGGCGAGTCGATGATCCGGCACCCCACGACGCCCGCCGCGTTGCACCCGAAGCCCATGGACATGGTCAGCGCCTGCTTGCCGCAGGCCTTACAGCGCTGAAAGGGCCGGTCCAGGTTGAACGCCACCCGGGGCAGATACCCGGCGTCCTCCAGCAGGGTGAACAGCGGGAAAAAAATGGCCATGGGCGGCAGCATCACCGACACCACCCACGCCAATACCCGGTATACCCCCAGCACCAGCGCGCCGTGGAGCCAGTCCGGCGCGCCCAGGGCGCGGAACAGGTCCGTCAGGCGGTCCTGGACCCAGAAGAGCGCCGCCGAGAGCCAGGACGAGGGGTAGTTGGACCCCACGATGGTCAGCCAGAACACGGCGGCCAGCAGCGCCAGCATCACCGGATATCCGGTCCAGCGGCTGGTGAGCAGACGGTCCAGGCGGCGGTCCAGCGCGCCGTAGTCCTTCCGCCCGGTTTGCACCACCTCAGCGCAGATGGCCTGGGCGGTGAGGACCAGGGTGGAGACGATCTCATCCTCCAGCCGCTGGCTGTCGTAGCCCTGGTCCGCCAGGACCTTCCGCGCCCGCGCCCGGGCCGCGGCCACCTCGGAGTCTGCCAGGAGGTCCCGGCCCAGGAACCGGCGGACCTCCGCAAGCAGCGCGTCGTCTTGGCCCAGGAGCCGGAGGCTCAGCCAGCGGGCATCCAAACGGCCCTCCAGGCGCGGCGCCAGCACCGGCTCGAGGCAGGCCGCAGCCTCCTCCACCGCCGGAGCGTAGCGGACCCGCAGCGGCTCGCCGCCGTGGTCCTCCAGGCCGTCCAAGGCATCCAGCAGGCCCGCCGCGCCGCCCTTCTTCCGGGCCACCAGCCCCGCCACCGGCACCCCCAGCCGCTGGGAGAGGCCGTCCAGGTCCACCCGAATCTGGCGGCGGCTGGCCTCGTCCAGGAGGTTAACGCAGACCACCGTGGGGCGTCCGGTTTCCAGAATTTGCAGGACCAGATTGAGGTTCCGCTCCAGGCAGGTGGCGTCGCAGACCACCGCCGCGGCGTCCGGCCCGCCGAACAAGAGAAAGTTCCGGGCCACCACCTCCTCGGCCGAGTGGGCCATGAGGGAGTAGGCCCCGGGTATGTCCACCAGCACGTAGCCCCGGCGGTCCGTGCGGCAATCGCCCTGTGCGTTGGCCACCGTCTTGCCGGACCAGTTGCCGGTGTGCTGCTTGAGTCCGGTCAGGGCGTTGAAGACGGTGCTTTTTCCTACGTTGGGGTTGCCCGCCAGGGCCACGACGCGGTCCTCGGGGCGGGGCTTTTGGATATTCAGGCCGGTATCTACGGCGGCGCGGCCTACGGAGCTGCTGGTCAGTCCCATGGCGGCCCCCTCACGCGCTCACGAGGATCCTGGCACAGTCCGCCGCCCGGAGGGCGATCACCGCGCCGCGGATCCGGTAGGCCGCCGGGTCGCCGCCGGGGCTGCGGCCCAGGCACTCTACCTCTGTATTCTCGATCAGCCCCAGATCCAGGAGCCGCCGGCGCATGCCGCCCTGGTTCAGAAGCGCCCGGACCACGGCCTTTTCCCCCGGCTGTATGTCCCATAAACAACGCTGCTCGCGCATGACTGCTTCCCCATTTCCTTCGGAATTTGCAGGGCAGGCCGGTCCCGCCGGTTTGCCCTGCTCTATTCTATTCGTCAGGAACTGAGGTGTTCTTCCTTTTCCGGCTCAGAGATATAATTCCGCCGAGAGGTTCCCGAAGGCGTAGAGGCAGACGGCCTTGCGGACGAAGTCCTCGGTGAAGCCGAAATGCTCGGCCAGCTGCCAATACTCGGTCAAGCCGCTGTTGACGGCCTCGAACAGCGCCTCCCGGGGGATGTAGTGCTTGATGGCGTAGCGCTCGGCGCGGTTTTCGCACTTCTGACGCTCCTCGGGGCTGGCGGACAGGCGGTAATAGGCGCCGGTGCGGTCGTGGCCCAGCTCGTGGGCGGCGGCGGTGGACTCCTCGGCGGTGGTGGGCAGCTTGGCAGTGTCGATGCCCATGTGGCCGGGGACGGACAGCGCCGGCTGATCCTCAAAGTGCATGAAATGGACCTCGATCCCATCGGCCTCCGCCTCGCGGTAGATCTGCCAGGGCAGGACCATAGGCTATTCCCCCTTCTGTTTGATGAACTTGGCGAATTTCAGAACGTCCCGCTTCTGCGCGTCGGTCATGTCGCGGACCTCGCCGTAGAGCGCGAAGTCCAGCCCCTCCAGCTGGCCCTCCGCCCGGTCCGGCGTCTCGCCGGTGAGCAGGTAGTCGGTGGTTACGCCGAAGAAGGCCGCGATCTTCAAAAGCAGCTCCTGCTTCGGCGCGTTTCCCGAGTTCTTCCAGACGGTCACGCTGGCCCGGTTGAAGCCGATTTTCTCCGCCGCGCCGCTGGGCGTCAGGCCGCGGGCCTGGCACAGGTCCCGATAGATGTCGTAAAACATAAACTGCACGTTCCCTTCTTGCACCGCGAATGTTTATAAATTTTGACATTTTCCCTTGACAAACTGCGGGACAGGTTGTATAATGGGGTTGTAAAGTTGATAAACATAAACACACGCTGGCATCCTATGAGAAAAGTATAGCAGAATGGTTTACGAAATTCAACAGCTTTTTTGAAAAGCTGTACGCGGGAGCTGTTTCCCATAGGATATCAGAGGCGCTGTCCCATAAATGGGACATGGAGAAAGGAGCGGCTATGCCGTATTACAGCAGAACGGAACGGATGAAGAACCGGCTGCGGAAGCTGGGGTACACGCAGCAGGAGCTGGCGGAGGCCATCGGCTACTCGCGGTCCTATGTGACGGCGGTGCTCAACGGGCGGCGCGCGCCGGACTGTCTGGCGCTGGCGGAGGCGCAGGTGCGGCAATGGATGGACGAGGCGGCGGCGCGGCGGCGCTGACGGAGCCGGCCGCGGGGGCGCGCGGGTACTGCCTGTGGTGCGGCGGGGAGGTCTATGCGGGGGAGCCGGCGTTCGCCGGAAGCGGCGGGCTGGTCCACGGTGGGTGTATGGCAGATTGCCTGGCGGAGACGCCGGGGGTGGCATTTTTGGCCGCGGTCTGCGGCTTTGAGGAGGTGATTGTGTGAGAAAAACGGGACACCGCGGCGTGCGCCGGACCCGGGCGGGCCGCCGGGAGGCGGCGCCGTGGCAGCGGGAGGCGGCGCGGCGATGGGACCGGATGTTCGGCGGGTACCGTCTGGCGGGGGGCGGCTCCCCCTGTGAGCGGTGCGGCTGCCACCGGGCCTGCGAGTTTGCCGACCAATACTGCGGCACGTTCGCCAGGTGGTACACCGCCGCCTTCGACGAGGCGGCGGGCAGGGTACGGAGGCTGGCGGGGATGTGATGCTGAAAGGCGGTGACTCCAATAAAAAAACACCCCCATGGGGGGCGGTGACGTAAGAAAACATTTTAAGCGAGGGTCGGCGTAGCGTCAAGCTGCGCCGACTTTCGCATTATTTTTGTCTTGGGCAGTTTGGGATTGCTCCCGCGCTTCCTCAAAATCAA
>JAAWBZ010000031.1 GCA_022792945.1 Oscillospiraceae bacterium
GGCTCCTACTACGAGGGCGCGGTGGACTGGGCTGTTGCCGAGGGCGTGACCCAGGGCACCAGCGACACCACCTTCTCCCCCGACGCCGACTGCGTCCGCGCGCAGATCGTCACCTTCCTCTATCGCTACATGGTGAAGTAAATCTGCATATTCCAAGCAAAAAGGCGGGGCTTTGCCCCGCCTTTTTCCAGGAGGCGGTAATTTTGCGGCAGTCTTTTTATGATTTCTGCGTCTCCCGCGGCCGCGAGGACCTGCTAGCGGAGTGGGACAATGAGAAAAACCAGCCCCTGCACCCCAGTGAGGTATCCTACGGTTCCAACAAGTCCCTCCATTGGACCTGCGCCCGCGGCCACACCTGGGAAGCGCCGGTCTCGGCCCGTACCGCCGGACGCGGCTGTCCCTGCTGCGCCGGCCGGCGGGCCTGGCCTGGGGAAAACGACCTGGCCTCCTGCCGCCCGGAGCTGGCGGCGGAGTGGGACGCGGACAGAAACGCGCCCCTGACGCCGGAGACGGTCCCCATCGGCTCCCACCGCCGCGTCTGGTGGCGCTGCGCCCGGGGCCACAGCTGGCAGAGTGCCATCCGTACCCGCGCGGCGGGGGCTGCGTGTCCTGTCTGCGCCGGCAAGCGGCTGGACCCGGCGGCGGGCAGCCTCGCTGTGGCGGCGCCGGCCCTGGCTGCGGAGTGGGAGATGGAGAAAAACCGGCCCCTGACGCCCGACCAGGTGCCGCTGGGGACCAACCGGCGCGTCTGGTGGCGCTGCGGGCAGGGCCACCAGTGGCGCGCGGCGGTGTCCTCCCGGACGCGTGGCAGCGGCTGTCCGGTCTGCGCCGGGAAGGTGGTCGTGGCGGGCGAAAACGACCTGGGACACCTGTTTCCGGCCATCGCCGCCCAGTGGCACCCGGAGAAAAACAGCCCCCTGACCCCGGCGGACTGCGCCCCCGCCAGCAACCGCAAGGTCTGGTGGCGCTGCACTCTGGGGCACGCCTATCAGGCGGCGGTCGGCGCGCGGACGGTGAACGGCGCAGGGTGCCCCTACTGCGCGGGACGGAAGGTCCTGCGCGGCTTTAACGATTTGGCAACTACCGCGCCGCTGGTTGCTGCGCAGTGGCATCCCGCCCGCAATGGTGCACTGACGCCGGCGGATGTGACGGCTGGAAGCGCCCGCAAGGTCTGGTGGCAGTGCCCGCTGGGCCACAGCTGGCAGGCGGTGATCTACTCACGCGCCGGGGCACAGCAAGCCGGCTGTCCCGAGTGCGCCGGCCGCATCCGTCGCCCGCGGCGCATGGATGCATTGCCCGCAGAGCGCCGGGAGGCGGAGGCTGCGCAGCGGATATAATGTGGCCAAAATACCGCCGGTCTATTTTAGACCGGCGGTATTTGCAGCCCTATGGGCGCACTCTTTACTGGCTTGCTCTTACCAGTTCACCTGCGGGCGGCCCCTGTTTGAACCGCCCCAGTAAAAACGGACAATGGACAAAGTGCTTCTGTGTAGGAAAATAGACTGCGCAGGGGGGGAATTATAAAGAAACGAAAATACGCAAAGCTCCAAGTACTGGACCGGAAATTGTGTCCATGCAGAAGGCGGGAAAACCGCACAGGGAAATCGCAGCACACACGGCCGTTGGGGTCATCTACATCGTTGACGACCTCTGTGAAACCGGGGACGGCAGGCGACAATGGCGCAGAAATCGGAAAACAGCTTAAAAAGGCAGGACTGTGACCCTTTACAGTCACAGTCCTGCGGTGCATAGAATACTTCGTTGCGACACCTTGCCTAATAAGCGGCCCCGCTTTTTGACGTTCTGATCAGTACATACCGCCCATATCCGGCGCGGCGGGTGCGGCGGGTGCGGGGGGCTCGGGCTTATCGGTCACCAAAGACTCGGTGGTCAGGACGCAGGCGCTGATGGACGCCGCGTTCTCCAGGGCGCTGCGGGTGACCTTGGTGGGGTCCACGATGCCCGCGGGGATCATGTCCACATACTGCTCGGTGTAGGCGTTGAAGCCGTAGCCCACCTTGCGGGAGCTCTTCACCTTCTCAAACACGATGGAGCCGTCCACGCCGGCGTTCTCGGCGATCTGACGAACCGGAGCCTGGAGGGCCTTGACGATGATCTGCGCGCCGGTCTTCTCATCGCCGGTCAGCTTCGCCACCAGCTTCTCCACCGCGGGGATGGCGTTGACGTAGGCCGTGCCGCCGCCGGCGACAATGCCTTCCTCCACCGCCGCGCGGGTGGCGTTGAGGGCGTCCTCGATGCGCAGCTTCTTCTCCTTCATGGCCGTCTCGGTCTGGGCGCCTACGCGGATGACCGCCACACCGCCGGCCATCTTGGCCAGGCGCTCCTGGAGCTTCTCCTTGTCGTAGTCGGAGGTGGTGACCTTAATGGCGGACTTGATCTCGTTGATCCGATCCTCAATGGCCTTGCTGTCGCCCATGCCGTCCACGATGACGCTGTTGTCCTTGCCTACCTTCATCTGACGGGCGCGGCCCAGGTCGGGGATATCCACATCCTTGAGCTCCATGTTCAGATCGCCGGACACATAGGTGCCGCCGGTGAGCACCGCGATGTCCTTGAGCATCTCCTTGCGGCGGTCGCCGAAGCCCGGGGCTTTGACGCACACGCAGTTGAAGCTGCCGCGCAGGCGGTTGACCAGCAGTGTGGACAGGGCGTCGCCCTCCACGTCCTCGGCGATGATGACCATCTTCTTGCCGGCCTGGACGATCTTCTCCAGGACCGGCAGGATCTCCTGAATGGTGGAGATCTTCTTGTCGGTGATGAGAATATAGGGGTCATCCACCACGGCCTCCATCTTCTCGGTATCGGTGACCATATAGGGGGAGATGTAGCCGCGGTCGAACTGCATGCCCTCCACGACCTCCAGGCCGGTCTCGGCGGTCTTGGACTCCTCAATGGTGATGACGCCGGAGGAGGTGACCTTATCCATGGCCTCGGCGATCAGCTTGCCGATCTCCTCGTCGCCGGAGGACACCGCGCCCACGCGGGCGATGTCGTCGCTGCCCTTGACGGTCTCAGAGTTGGCCTTGATGGCCTCTACGGCAGTCTCCACGGCCTTCTCGATGCCCTTGCGCATGACCATGGGGTTGGCGCCGGCGGTGACGTTCTTCAGGCCGTCGCGGATGATGGCCTGGGCCAGGAGGGTGGCGGTGGTGGTGCCGTCGCCAGCTACGTCGTTGGTCTTGACAGCCACCTCACGCACCAGCTGCGCGCCCATGTTCTCAAAGGCGTCCTCCAGCTCGATGTCCTTGGCGATGGTCACGCCGTCGTTGATAATCATGGGGGAGCCGAACTTCTTGCCCAGCACCACGTTGCGGCCCTTGGGGCCCAGAGTCACCTTGACGGTATCAGCCAGCTGGTCAATGCCGGCCTGGAGGGCCTTGCGGGCGTCCTCCCCATAAACAATCTGCTTCGCCATAATTTGCGTTACCTCCTATCAGTCTTCTACAATAGCCAGAATGTCGGACTGCTTGACCAGCGTATAATCCTGGTCATCAATCTTTACCTCAGTGCCGCTGTACTTGGCGGACACGACCTTCATGCCGGGCTTAACGGTCATGGTGACCTCCACGCCGTCCACCATGCCGCCGGGGCCGACAGCCACAACCTCGGAGAACGCGGACTTTTCCTTGGTGGCGGTGGAGATGATGATGCCGGACTTGGTGGTCTCCAGGGCCTCCAGGGGCTTGAGCAGGATGCGGTCAGCAAGCGGAGTCAATTTCATGTTTGAGTTACCTCCTAAAATATAATTCGACGATGGCCCGCGGGGGCCGTCATGTGTCTACTGGATTCCTGATTTAGCACTCGATCAAATGGAGTGCTAACGTATATTATAATACGGCAATGCCGCGGTTTGCGCAAGAGGAAATTTCACGGATTTTCCAGGATAATACCCAGATTTTTTCGGTTATATTCACCAAAAGGCAGTCTGTTCAGGCCCGGGCGCGGGATTCCGACGCCGCTCGCCCGATTCCGCGCCAGACAAGGCCGCGGGGATAGACGAAGCGTACCCTCTCCTCCGCCAGGCGGAAGGTCAGCGCCCCGTCCCACTGGATAATCTCCCCATCCAGATTGGCGGTGGTCGGCCTGGGGGTGTGGATGGTGACGGCGCGGCAGCGGTAGTGTTCAATGAGCCTGGGGTAGTCGGCATAGCGGCCCTTTTTATAGCTGCCGATCACCGCCGCCGCGGTGAAGCGGGACACCGCCCGCACCAGCAGCACCTCCAGCATCCCGTCGTCCGGCTCGGCCTCCGGCACCGGGTTGAAGCCGCCGCCGTACCAGCGACCGTTGAGGATGCAGACCAGGGTCTGGCGGCGGTCGAAGCTCTCACCGGTGTCCAGCTCCACCCGGTAGGGTGCGTGGAGACCCTTGATGAGATTGAGGCCCGCTGAGAGGACGTAGGCTCCATGGCCGGAGAGGAGGGGCAGGCTCTTATAGCGGTTCATGTCCGCGGCGATGCGGGCGTCAAAGCCCACGGAGCAGATGTTCAGGGAGCAGCCTCCCTCGCCCCGTTCCCCCACCTGGATCAGGTCGAATTCCGCCTCCGCGCCGTCGATGAGGCGGCCTAAGTCCCGGAAGGCGGCGGGAGCGGAGAAAATTTTGATGAAGTCATTGCCGGAGCCGCAGGGGTAGTGAGTGACGGCGGCATTTTGAAAGCTCGCCGCGCCGCAGACCACCTCGTTGAGCGTTCCGTCGCCGCCGCAGGCGTACAGGCGCACGTCCGCCCCGCCCTCGCAGGCCCGGCGGGCCAGCCGGACGCAGTCTCCCGGAGCCGCGGACACGGAGATCCGCCACGGCTGGGGCCGGTTCCGGAACGCGGCCTCCACGGCGGCGCGGATGCTCAGCGTCCGGTCGGTCTTGCCGGCGGCGGGGTTGATGATGAAGTGATGTTCCGTCATGGCGCAGGCCCTCCCGCCGTCAGAAATACATATAGAGGTTGCAGAGGATCATGCCGTTGTAGAGCTTCCGCTTTTTCACGGCCGGTTTCCCAAAGTAGCGCTCGAACTCCGGCTCGGAGGAGATGATGTACTGCTTCCAACCCGCCGCGTCCGCCAGGCGCCGCCCCAGCTGCTGATAGAGCCGCTGGGCGCTGCGCTGCTCCAGCATCCGTTCACCGTAGGGCGGATTGCACACCAGCACGCCGCCGCCCTCCGGCAGAGGCGCACGGGTGGCGTCGGCCTCGGCGAAGTCGATGAGGTGGGCCACACCGGCCTTTTTGGCGTTGGACCGGGCGATGGCCAGACTCTCTGGGTCGTTGTCCCGGCCCAGGATGCGGTAGTCCCCCCGGAACTCCCGGTCCATGGCCGCCCGCCGCTCCGCCTGCCAGAGATCCTGGGGAACGCTCCGCCACTGCTCCGCGGCGAAGCGCCGGCCCAGTCCCGGCGCGCGGTTCAGCGCCGCCAGCGCCGCCTCAATGACGATGGTGCCCGAGCCGCAGAAGGGGTCCCAGAACGTGTCCCGGCCCCGGTAGCGCGCCAGGGTCACCATGGCTGCGGCCAGGGTCTCCCGGAGGGGCGCATCGTTGCCCACAGCCCGCCAGCCCCGCTTGTGGAGGCCCGGGCCGGAGGTGTCCAGGAAGATCTCCGCCTGATCCTTCATGATGGCGAATTGCAGCTGGTATGTCTCACGGTCCTCGGGCAGCCAGCTCAGGCGGTATTTCTCCCCCAGCCGCTTCGCCGCGGCCTTTTTCACGATGGCCTGGCAGTCGGGCACCGAGTGCAGCCGGGAGTTGAGGGTGTGCCCCTTCACCGGGAACGCGCCGTTTTTGGGAATGAATTCCTCCAGCGGCAGAGCCAGCACCCCTTGGAACAGTTCCTCGAAGGTCCCGGCCGGGAAGGTCCCCAGTCGCAGGAGCACCCGCTCGCCCATGCGCAGCCGGAGGTTGGCCCGCGCCATGGCCGCAAGGTCTCCGTCAAAGAGTACCCGCCCGTTTTCCACGCGCACATTTTTCAGGTCCATCCGCCGCAGCTCGTCCCCCACCAGCCCCTCCAGTCCGAAGAGGCAGGGGACGGAATAGGTCAAAAGTTCCATATTGCTCTCCAAACTCCATTTTTCAGTCTATTATACCGGAACCTGGAACAAATAGCAAATGCTTTCGTCGAAATATTTTACGAGTGCCCGCAAACTGAGCCCTTCCCGGTTTAGCAGACAGTAAAAAGAGGTGAAAAACAGAATGAAACGCAAGATTGCTCGAGAATACACGTTCAAGCGACATGAGGGGCAGACAGGGAACGAGCAAAGGCGTCCGGGGCCTGCCAGCCAATAGAGGAATTTGGACGCACATAGTTGCAGAAAACTTCAATCTGGTGCGTCGAGGCCATTCTTCGTGACACCGGCACCTTTGTCGCCTTCAACTATGATCTCCAGACAGGCTAGGTTGTGCTGTATGCGTTTCCGTTCTTTGGAAATCCCGAGCAGACCGGCACACATCTCTGAGTCAACGGCCAAAGCGTTCCCGACGCGGCTTTAATACGCCGCTGACGGCGGGTGATGGCATCAAGGGCTTGGACAAAGCGTTCAATTTTGACCCGTCGTTTGATTATTGCCGAGGGCGGCACGATGCTGTGTACCTATGATATTCAGGGGACTAATGGGGACCCCGCGAAGCCTAAACGCGGCGCATTGGCACTGGAGCGCGTCACCATTTCTCTGGACGGCGACAAGCTGAAGATCACCACACCGGAGTATACTTTCTCCATTGGCAGCAGCATTGATGCTTACCATGCAGGTCCGGCCCAGCCGCGAGGCAGCGAAGGAACTCGGGATCTGCATTGATACGCTGCGCAGCTGGCTCAAAAGTGCAGGTGCACCGTGTTCATGGCGTTGGCAAGGGGCGGGAGGAGGTCGTGGGGATTACGCTGGCCCAGCATTTTGGTCAGATTACCCTGGGGGCCTACGTACAGTAGCAGGACTTTCTTTCCGTCCAGTGCAAGACCGGCCCCCAGGTTATAGACGGTGGTGCTTTTGCCAACGCCCCCCTCTTTTGATTTGCTGCGCTGATCACCTTGGGTTTCGCCATTTTGGGATTCCCTTCTTTTCCATGGATTTAGCCGCCTGCGGCGAAACAGGCGGCTATGTAAGCTTTGGGGCAGGTATGACAAATCTGGTCAAATTAGGAGAAAAATACAGATTGATTTTTGGATTCGGAAGCCTTTAGAGGGGATCATTGCCGCCTGTAACGGCCTGCCCTAAGATCAAGCCCAAATCGACTTCCTGCGTTCTGTCAGTTAGCCCATTTTTTAACCCCAAAGGCCCGGTTAGCCCACCCCCCAAAAAGGGGTCAAATCAGGCCAAATTCAGACAAAAGCTATCAGAGATTTTCAAAAGAAAAACCCTTGAAAAATCGAAATTTTTCAAGGGTTTTGAATACAAAATCAACGTTTGCTGAACTGGGGAGCGCGACGGGCCGCTTTGAGGCCGTACTTCTTGCGCTCCTTCATTCTCGGGTCGCGGGTCAGCAGGCCCGCGGCCTTCAGGGCGGTACGGTTCTCGGGGTCGACCTTCAAAAGGGCCCGGGCCACGCCGTGGCGGATCGCGCCGGCCTGGCCGGTGACGCCGCCGCCGGAAACCGTGCACACCACGTCCAGCTTGCCCAGACTGTTGGTGGCCACCATGGGCTGGCGGACCAGCAGCTTCAGGGTCTCCAGGCCAAAGTAATCGTCGATGTCGCGGCCGTTGATAATGATCGAGCCGGTGCCGCCCTCATAGACACGGACACGGGCCACAGAGGATTTCCGGCGACCGGTGCCGTACTGATACTGTTTCTTGCTCTCGTACATAACTCTTCTCCTCCTGAATTAGTCCAAAGTCCAGGCTTCGGGCTTCTGTGCGGCGTTGTTGTGCTCGGCGCCCTTGTAGAGCTTCAGGCGGGTCAGAGCGGTCCGACCGATGGAGTTCTTGGGCAGCATGCCCTTGACTGCCAGCTCCATGGCAAAATCGGGGCGCTGTTCCATCAGCAGACGGTATTTGACTTCCTTCAGGCCGCCGATCCAGCCGGTGTGGTGGCGGTAGTACTTATCCTCCAGCTTGTTGCCGGTGAGGACGGCCTTATCGGTGTTGACAATGATGACGAAGTCGCCGCAGTCAACATTGGGCGTAAAATCGATCTTGTGCTTGCCCCGCAGCAGCTTGGCGGCGGTGGCAGCCGTGCGGCCCAGGGATTTGCCGGCGGCATCGAGGACGTACCAGCGGCGCTGGACGCTCTCCTTTTTGGCCATGGTAGTGGACATAACTTTTGTTCCTCCAACCGGAGGGCATTCCCTCCGTTAAAATAAATTTTTGACAAATCAGCGCGCCTTGTTTACAATAAACTCCACAAGCGCGCTCATACTTTATACCATATCCAGCTGATTCTGTCAAGGCGAAATTGGGAATTTTTTATTTTGCGCCGGGAAATCTCTGCAATACTCCCAAATGCTCGTTTAAGCTCCCGTATTCTCGCGGGGCAAATTACTTTTTCAGGAGGCATGCGCCATGCAAAAGCTGTTGGGCCTGGTCCGCCGGTGCGCGGACGACTATGGGATGATCGCGGCGGGGGACCGCATCGCAGTGGGCGTCTCGGGGGGTAAGGACTCCCTGGCGCTGCTGGTGCTGCTCGCACACCTGCGGGCGTTCTATCCGCAGCCGTTCACCCTCCGGGCGGTGGCTGTGGACCTGGGACTGGGGATGGACTATTCCGGCGTGGAGGCCCTGTGCCGCCGGCTGGAGGTTCCCTTCGCCCGGGTGGAGACGGAGATTGCGGCGGTGATCTTCGACCACCGGCGGGAGAAAAACCCCTGCTCCATGTGCGCCAAGATGCGCCGCGGCGCGCTGAACCAGGCGGTGCTGAACCTGGGGTGCAGCAAGACCGCCCTGGGCCACCACTACGACGACGCAGTGGAGACGTTCCTCATGAGCTTGATTTTTGAGGGCCGCCTCAGCTGCTTTCAGCCAGTGACACACCTGGACCGCACCGGCGTGACCCAGATTCGCCCCCTGCTCTATCTCAGCGAAAAGACCGTCGCCCACTTCGCCGCGCGGGAGGGCCTGCCCGTGGTGGAGAACACCTGTCCCGCTGACAAGCACACCAAGCGCCAGGAAATCAAGGAACTGATCTACCGTCTCTCAGCGGAGTATCCTGACCTGAAGGCCCGGGTGTTCGGAGCCATGCAGCGCCTTCCTCTGCCCGCCTGGGGTCCCGCAGAGCATGGCAGGCGGCCCCTGCCGGATGTCACGGATTGAAAAGTTTGGCGGGAAATAGGGCGGTGACACTGGCATACATCAGGAACAGCGAGGAGGAGTATGCGACTGACATCTGTGAGCAGACGCTTTACGACTACAGCTCTAACCGAGCGGTGAAACCCCGCCGGTTATGTTGTTATGCCTATTTTGCTGTGAATTAACATAAATACGGGGTCGGGCATTTATTTAGTTTGCTGGTTATTTTAATTTTCTGCAAATTATTCTTGACTTCGGGCATAAATTTCGCGGGAATTTTGCCGCGCCGGCAAATCGGGCACATAACGGCGGGCTTGTCAGCATACCCATGGGATAGAACAAGGCAGACGGCGGCCCGTGAGCATGCGGGGGCACCGGCGGCTGCCGGGCAAGGAGGAGTCTGCGTGGAACAGAAAAGCATTTACGAGCAGATCGGCCTTCGCACGGACGGCAATGTATATGTGTGTGTGGTGGGGCCGGTCCGGACGGGGAAGTCGACGTTCATCAAGCGCTTCATGGAGGAGCTGGTGCTTCCCAGCATCGACAACGTATACCGCCGTGAGCGGGCTAAAGACGAGCTGCCGCAAAGCGGCTCCGGCCGCACCATCATGACCGCGGAGCCGAAGTTCGTGCCGGAGGAGGCAGTGGAGATCAGCCCCGATGGGACCGCAAAGCTCTCGGTGCGGCTCATCGACTCGGTGGGCTACATGGTTCCCGGGGCCATCGGCGCCGACGAGGACGGCCAGCCCCGCATGGTGACTACGCCGTGGTACGACCATGAAATTCCCATGACCGAGGCCGCGGAGCTGGGAACCAAGAAGGTTATGGAGGACCACGGCACCATCGGCATCGTCATGACCACCGACGGGAGCATCACCGACATCCCCCGGGAGGACTATGCCGACGCAGAGGACCGCGCCATCCGGGATATGCAGGCCACGGGGAAGCCTTTCCTGGTGCTGGTGAACTCCCAGGAGCCGGAGGGCGAGGCGGCGCGGCAGCTGTGCGCACAGCTGGGGGAGACCTACGGCGTGCGGTGCCTGACGGTCA
Source organism: Oscillospiraceae bacterium (assembly GCA_022792945.1). Taxonomy (GTDB): domain Bacteria; phylum Bacillota; class Clostridia; order Oscillospirales; family Oscillospiraceae; genus Avoscillospira_A. The sequence continues at coordinate 10,264 of JAAWBZ010000031.1, forward strand.
ACTGCATGACGCTCCAGGAGGGGCAGATCAAGGACATTTTAAAGGAGATCCTCTATGAGTTCCCGGTGTCGGAGCTGCGCTTTTTCCTGCCCAGCTGGGTGGAGGCGCTGGAGGCGGAGCACCCCCTCAAGCAGGCGCTCTACGACGCCATGCGCACCGGAGCGGGGCAGATCACGCGCCTGGGGGAGGCCGAGGGGGCCATCCAGGAGATCCGCCAGCTGGAGAATGTGGAGGACTACCACATCCGGGAAATCGATTTGGGGGTGGGCGTGATCTCCTGCGTGCTGGACTTCCCACAGGGATTGTTCTACCAGATTCTGGGAGAGAAGAGCGGCTTTTCCATCGAGAATGACGGCGATCTCCTGACGCTGCTGGGCCAGCTGGCGGAGACCAAGAAGCGCTACGACAAGGTGGCCAACGCCCTGGACGAGGTCTGGGCCACCGGCTACGGTGTGGTGATGCCCGGGGCGGAGGACATCCACATGGAGGTCCCGGAGATCGTGCGCAAGGGCGGCAGCTACGGTGTGCGCCTCAAGGCCAGCGCGCCGTCCATCCACATGATGCGCGCCGATATCAAAACGGAGATCAGTCCCATCGTGGGCGACGAGAAGCAGTCAGAGGATCTCATCAACTACCTCCTGGGGGAGTACGAGGGGAATACGGAAAAGCTCTGGGAGAGCAACATCTTCGGCAAATCCCTCTTCGAGCTGGTCAACGACGGTCTCAGCGGCAAGCTGCGCAAAATGCCGGATGACTCCCGCTATAAGTTCAAGGACGCCCTGCAAAAAATCATCAACGAGGGCGGTAATGGATTGCTCTGCCTGATTTTGTGAAGAGCGACAAAAAGCTGCGCCATAGTGGGGCCGCTTGTAAGAATATGCGGTCTGTAAACCGTTTCACCACGCCTTGAGGCGCGGGCAATATCACGCCCTTATCGGGTGAGTGCAGGCCACCCGTTATACGGGTGGTCCTGACTCTGGGGAGATGACGCTTACCCGTAAATAAATGGAGGACACCCCAAGTTTTAGAGACTTGGGGTGTCCTCCATTTCAGTTGAATTACACCTTTAGTCAGAAATTCCGTGAGTTGGAGGTGTCAACTTTTTTGTACCAAATCACTTCTTCAGCTGCCTCAAATGCGAAGAGGAAGTCGGGAAAACGGCGTGATGTGAGGCGGGAAAGAAAGGACCGGGGGACACAGAGCCGGTCCGCGAAGTCACAGCTGCAGACCAAGATCGGACCGCGTGTCCCCCCGATGCCGGTATAGCAGCCTGGCGCTGCACGCAGCAACAGGGCGGCACTGCATGGAAATTTCAAAAAATACCAAGAATTCTTCCAATTTCCCCCAAAAATGCTTGACAGATGTCCTGGGGTATAGTAATATGCTCTCAGAACCGCTACCACAAATCCATATCTTCGGGGGGTCGGCGCATGCCGGCTGAGATTGGGCGAAATGCAGCCCTGACCCGCGAACCTGACGGATCATGCCGGCGTAGGAAAAGATGGGTACAATAGACTTCCCATGACCGCATTGCAAGACAGGTGATTTGCGATGCGGTCATTTTTTACAGGAGGTCTATCTCTATGCAAAAGCAATCATCCCACACGCAGCTCCGCGCTCTGTGCGAGGGCGCCATCATGCTGGCCATCGCCACGGCGCTCAGCTACCTCAAGATCTGGGAGATGCCCTGGGGCGGCTCCATCACGTTGGAAATGCTGCCGATCTTTGTCTATTGTGTCCGCTGGGGCCTGGGGCGCTCCATGCTGGTGAGCGTGGTCTACAGCCTGATCCAGATGCTCACGGCCGGCGGCTTCGCCATCGGCTGGCAGTCTGTCATCGGTGACTATCTGCTGGCCTTCTCCGTGCTGGGCGTGGGCGGCGCGTTCTGGCGGATGAAGGGCGGCTTCTACTGGGGGGCCGCGGCGGGCTCCGTGCTGCGCTTCCTGGTCCACTATGTGGTGGGCGCGACGGTCTGGGCCGAGTACATGCCGCCGGAGTTCTTCGGCATGACCATGACCTCGCCGTGGTTCTACTCCTTCCTCTACAACGGCTTCTACATGGCCATCGACCTGGCGCTGGTGCTGCTGATCGGCGCCATTGCACAGAAGCCCCTGGGCAAGTGGATGAAGCCCGCGGTGCAGAAAGCGTAAGAACGCAAGCGCGCCCGCCCCATTCGGGGCGGGCGTGTTTCCTGCCGGCAGGCGCGCGATGGCGCTTTGCTTTTTTACAGCTCCAGCGCCTGGCACAGGGCGCGGATATAGGCCGGACCGGCGCCGCAGCAGCCGCCTAAGTAACCGGCTCCCGCCGCACGGAGGCGGCGCATGTGCGCGGCAAAGGCCTCGGGGCCCATGGGGTAGACCGTCTCGCCGCGTTCGGTGATGACGGGCATCCCGGCGTTGGGCTTGGCCGCCACCGGGACCTGGACGCGCGCCCGGATGCCGGCGACCACGGCCTCCAGCTGGTCCGGCCCGACAGAGCAGTTGACGCCCACCGCTGCCGCACCCATGGCCTCCAGGTCGGCGGCAGCGGCGAACACGCTTCCGCCCAGCATCAGCCCCCCGTCGGCCTCCACGGTCATGGTGCAGACCACAGGCAGGTCGCAGACCGACGCGGCGGCATCCAGCAGGGCCACGCCCTCCTCGGCGGTGACCAGGGTCTCGGCGGCCAGGAAATCCACGCCGGCCTCCGCCAGGGCCTGGGCCTGCTCGGCGTAGGCGTCGAACAGCTCGTCGTAGCCCAGGGGGCCGAAGGGCTGGGGCAGGACGCCGGTGGCCCCCATGTCGCCGGCGATATAGACCGGCGCGTCTCCCACAGCCTCGCGGGAGAGGGCCACCATGGCCCGGACTGACGCCCGGACGTCCCGGTCGATGCTCTGCTGACGGTGGCAGATGCGGTTGGCGTGGAAAGTGGGGGCGTAGACAGCGTGGGACCCGGCGGCGACATAGGCGCGCTGGAGCCGGATCAGGACCTCGGGGTGTTCCTCCAGCCAGAGGGGCGTAGGGACGCCCCGGGGCATTCCGGCGTCCAGAAGGCAGGAGCCGGTGGCCCCGTCGGCGATCAGCACGCCGGCGGCGAGCCGGGCGGCAAATTCTTGTTTTCTCATATCGTTCTTCTTTCCAGCGGCTTACTCAAAGAATTTGAGGTACTCGGCGACCGAGCGCGACATCTCCCGGGAGAAGTCAGAGTTGTATTTCCGCGCGCAGAACGCCTCCAGCCATGCCTTGTAGGGCTTGTCCCCGGCCTTATAGGCCAGCATCTGCCGCAGCTCTGCGGCGTCCATGCGCCGGTAGGCGTTCTCGTGGACAATGTGGCGCAGCCCGCACCGCCGGGGCTTTTCCAGCGCTAATTGCCGCTCAGCGGGGTGGCCCAGCACCAGCATGGCCGCGGGCACGACGTATTCCGGCAGGCACAGCAGCGCCCGGTGGGTCTCGCACAGCTCCAGGATGTCGCCGATGTAGCACGAGCCGAGGCCCAGGCTCTCCGCCGCGGTCACCGCGTTCTGCGCGGCGATGAAGCAGTCCGCCGCTGCCAGCAGGAGGTCGCCCGGACCGGGCTTTCTCGGCGCGCAGCCGGCGCTTTCAAAGGCGTCGTACCACTTCTGGGCGTCGGCGCAGAAGACCAGCACCACCGGCGCCTTGGCGATGAAGGGCTGGTGGTCGCAGGTCTCGGCCAGGCGGTCCTTGAGGGCCTGGTCGGTGATGTCCAGGATGGTGTACAGCTGCTGATTGCCCGCTGTGGGGGCGGCGCAGGCGGCCTCCAGGACCGCGCGCTTGTGGGCGCCGGACACCGGCTCGGCGGTGAAAGCGCGGATGGAGCGGCGGTTATGGAGGCTCTTTAAAATTTCGTTCATAGCGGATTCCTTTCCGCGGCGCAGTCGGCCTCGCCGCCGCGCAGCATGTCCAGGCCGTGGGCCAGAGTGGGCAGGACGGCCTGGAGGTTTTCCACCGCGGCTTTGGGGCTGCCAGGGAGGTTGACAATCAGCGTCCGCCCGCGGATGCCTGCCGCGGCCCGGGAGAGCATGGCCCGGGGGGTGATTTGGAGGCTGGCGGCGCGCATGGCCTCGGCGATGCCGGGGGCCATGCGGGTGCAGACCCGGGCGGTGGCCTCGGGGGTCACGTCCCGGGGAGAGAAGCCGGTGCCGCCGGTGGTGACCACCAGGGCCAGGTCCCGCTCTTCGGAGGCGCGGATGAGCTCCTGCTCGATCTGCCACTGCTCGTCCTGGACGATGATTTGCAGGGCGACCTCATAGCCGGCGTCCGCAAGAAGCGCCGCCACTGCCGGCCCGCTCTCGTCGGGCCGTTTGCCCCAAAAGCTCCGGTCGCTGACGGTGATCACCGCCGCTTGATAGGTCATGTGGATTCCTCCTTATTATGGTTTTGCTGTATGCGCGTCTCCCGCAGCGGCACGAGGGGCCACGGCCATGCACCACGCTTTGCCCAATCTCTACCAAGAAAGGAACATACTAAAATGATCACTTACCCCAAGGTCCATCCGGGCGTCTTTCTCGCCCGGCCCAACCGCTTCCTGGCCCGCGTGGAGATTGGCGGGCGGGAGACGCTGTGCCACGTGAAAAATACCGGCCGCTGCCGGGAGCTGCTGATCCCCGGCGCGGCGGTCTGGTGTCAGGCCCACCACGACCCCCGCAGGAAAACCGGCTGGTCTCTGATTACCGTCCAAAAGGGCGCGGCGCTGTTCAACCTGGACTCCCAGGTCCCCAACCGGCTGGCCGCGCAGTGGGTCCAGGACGGCGGGCTGGGCGCAAAGCCCGAAAACCTCCGGCGGGAGCAGACCTGGGGTGATTCCCGCTTTGATCTGGCCTTCACCCTGCGGGATACCCCCTGCCTCCTGGAGGTCAAGGGCGTGACGCTGGAGGAGCACGGCACCGCCCGCTTCCCAGACGCCCCCACCGCCCGCGGCGCGCGGCACCTCCGGGGCCTCGCCGCGGCCGTGGCCGCCGGCCTCGAAGCCTACGTCCTGTTCGTCTGCCAGATGGCCGGCGTCCGGCAGGTGGAGCCAAACCGCCGGGCCGACCCGGTCTTCGCCCAGGCACTTCAGGACGCGGCGGAGGCCGGCGTGCACATCCTGGCTGTGGACTGCGCGGTGACGCCGGATGCCATCCAGGCAGCCGGACCGGTGCCGGTGGTATTGTGACATCGAAAAAGCACGGACCTGCCCGGCTCGCGTTTTTCCGGCGCAGAGACGGAAGCGCCCTGAATCCAGAAGCTGTTCTTCGGCTCCTCCAGCAAAACCGGCGCCAGCGCCAGACGGCGTTCTCCTGCAAATCCCTCATGGAAACATCCCTTCCAGCCAAAATGCCGACGCGTTTTCCAGCCTCCTGTGGGCAAAAAGCGTGCCGCCGCCGGTACTGAGGTTGTAGACGACCGACCATTGCAGCCTGTCCTCGTCGCCGTCCCACACGCCCACCTGAGCCAGCAGCGCGGCGGCCTGGGCCGCGTCCAGGGTTCCGCCGTTTTCCTCGATGGCGCGGCACACCGCGTCGTAGCGCTGGAATTCCGTATAGCCCTCGCCCAGGTTGAGGCCGTCATAGGCGACGAAGTTGGACGCGGCCTGATAGGCCCCCTCCGCCTCCACCGTCCGCAGCGCCCCGCCCCAGTACTCCGCCAGCACGCTGCGGCCGCCGGCGTCGGCCAGGAGGAAGTGGCAGGGGATGCCGCCGGAAAAATAAATGTTGTATTGCCGCAGCAGCGCCAGAGCCTCGTCCACCGTGGCGGCCTTGTCCAGCATCAGGCGGATGGCGGCGGTGGTATTCAGGGTGACGCGGCCCGCCTCATGGGGCGGCTGGGCCTCCGGCACGGCCAGGAGCGCCACGGCGAGGCCCGCCTCGTTCATCCCGTCGAAGGGCAGATACGGCGCGGCCAGGGTCAGGAAGCGGCCAAACAGGGAATCGTCCGGCAGGCGGTCCGCCGCGTACCCGGCAAAGGCCAGGTTTACCGTGGACACCGAGGCATAGCCGTCCGCCGGGTCCGTAAACAGCTGGAGGGACGGCGCGTAGGCAAAGTCGAAATTCCGCCCGAACAGCACGTCTCCCCGCCCGTCCCGGACGGCGAAGGCCGTACACCCGCCGCCGGTGACGTTCAGGTCCAGGGGCAGGCCCTTCAGGAGCCGCCGCGTCACAAACGCCTCGATCTCCCGGTCGCTCTCCGCGCCGGCCTCCAGGAACTCGTCAAAGCCGTAGCCGCCGTAGTACGTCATGCGGTACAGCCCATAATCGTCCAGCCGCTCCAGGGAGCACAGCGAGCGCAGCTCGTTCCAGCAGAGCGCCAGCGCCGCCGCCAGCAGGGCCAGCAGCAGCGCGGCCAGGACGACCATAATTTTTTTCCAGGCTTTCACAGCGCGTCCCCCAATTCCCGGGCCACGGCGGCGAAGGCAGGGATGTCCAGCGTCTCGCCGCGGACCGCGGGCGGAAGGCCGCAGGCGGCCAGAATTTCGCCGATTTTTGCCTTGCCCAGGGCCGGAAACGCCGCCGAGAGGCCGTTGGCCAGCGTCTTGCGCCTCTGGGCGAAGCTGGCCCGGACCACCCGGAAGAACAGCGCCTCGTCGGCCACCGCACAGGGCGGCGCGGCGCGGGTCCGGAGGCACAGCACCGCCGAGGTCACCTGGGGCCGCGGCAGAAAACAGTCCGGCGGCACGTCGAAAAGCAGCGCCGGCTGGGCATAATACTGGCAGAATACCGTGAACGCCCCATAGCTGCCGCCGCCGGAGGCGGCGCAGATACGCTGGGCCACCTCCTTCTGCACCATCACCGTCACCGCCTCGAAGCACCGCGCCTCCAGCAGCGCCGTGAGTACCGGCGTAGTGATATAGTAGGGCAGGTTGGCACAGGCCATGGGCCGCAGACCTGGAAAGGCCCGGCGCGCCAGGGCGGCGACGTCCATTTTCAAAATATCGCCAAATTCGACGGTCAGATTCCCATGGCCCGCCATGGTCTCCTCCAGCACCGGCCGGAGGCGCGTGTCCACCTCCACTGCCAGCACCCGCCCCGCCCGGCGGCAGAGCTGGTCCGTCAGCGGCCCGACGCCGGGTCCCACCTCCAGCACGCCGCAGGTCTCATCGATGCCCGCAGCCTCGGCGATGCGCGCCGGCACCCAGCCGCGGACTAAAAAATTCTGCCCCCTGGCCTTGGAAAAATGAAAGCCGTGGCGCGTGAGCAGCGCCCGGATTTCCTGTACATTGCAAAGGTCCATTTCGCTCCATCCGTTTCCTTCAAGCTGCTCTTAGGATACCACACCACCGCCGCCGCGGCAACTACAAACGCAAAACAATTCTTTACAAAACAGCTTTTCCCACAGCTGCCGGCATTTTCCGCCGCAGCGCGGGCAAAGCGGCGGACTGCGGGAGGTTTCAGTTTTTGACAAGGAAATCCCGCATAGGATTTCTAGTGTGTTTTGTCCGAAAGACAGCCATATTAGTAGGGCAAATATTGAAAAAAATTGCGAAAGGGATGGGGAGCATGAAAATGAAATGGGTCAGGGCCGCGCTGCTGGCGCTGGTTCTGACGGCGGCGCTGACGGCGTGGGCCCTGGCGGCGCTGCCGGAGACGCTGGTGCCCGTGGGCAGCGCCGTGGGCATCCGCCTGGAGGCCGATGGGCTGGTGGTGGTGGGCTTCGACCAGTCGGGCCGCTCCGCGGCCCAGGCCGCCGGGATGCGCCGGGGCGACGTGATCCAGTCGGTCAACGGCACAGAGGTTTCCGACAGCGAGGCATTCAAGGCGCTGGTGGCCGGCGGCGGCGGAGAGCCCCTGGACATCACCGTGGACCGGGCCGGCTCGCTGGTAAGCCTGGCCATCGCGCCGGAGCAGGACGGCAATGCCTACCGCCTGGGCGTCTACCTCCGCGACGCCATGGCCGGCATCGGCACCGTGACGTTCTACGACCCGGAGGCGGACCTCTACGGCGCCCTGGGCCACGGGGTCAACGACGTGGAATCCATGGTGCTGCTGCCGCTGGAGGCCGGCGAGATCCTGCCCGCCAGCGTGGTGGAGGTCCGCCGCGGCGGGAACGGCGCGCCGGGGATGCTGAAGGGGGCGTTCGACACGTCGCGGACCCTGGGCAGCGTGGAGGAGAACACGGAGCACGGCATTTTCGGCAGCGGGGCGTCGTCCCTCAGCGGCCGCGCGGCGCTGCCGGTGGCCAGCCAGAAGGAGATTCACACCGGCAGGGCCACGATCCTCTGCAACGTGCAGAGCACTGACGTGCAGGAGTACGAGGTGGAGATCACCAAGCTCTTCCCGCTGGAGACCGCCTCAGGCCGGAACCTCCTGCTGACCGTCACCGACCCGCGGCTGCTGCGGGCTACCGGCGGCATCGTCCAGGGCATGAGCGGCAGCCCCATTTTGCAGGACGGCAGGCTCATCGGCGCGGTGACCCACGTGCTGGTGAACAACCAGGCCTGCGGCTATGGGATTTTCATCGAAAATATGCTGCAAAACTGCGAAAAATACAAATAATTCCCATAAAAAGCCCGGCCCTGGGGAAATCCCGCGGGCCGGGCGATCAATTTCAGCGCTGGGTGCCCAGGAAAAACAGCGCCACCGTGCCGGGGCCGGAGTGGGCGCCGATGACGGGGCCGATGGTGCTGATGTGGATGTCCCGGACGTGCAGGCGCTCCTCCACCAGCTTTTTGACGTACAGCGCGTCCGCCTCGCAGTCGCCATGGCTGATGAACACGGTCTGGCTCTCCGGGTCAATGGCGGTTTTTTCCATCTCCGCCACCAGCGCGTTCAGCGACGCCCTGCGCCCGCGGACCTTGCTCACGGGGATCAGATGCCCCTCGTCGTTCACATGGAGCACCGGCTTGATCTGGAGCATGCTGCCGAACACCGCCGCCGCGCCCGAGACGCGCCCGCCCCGCTTGAGGAAGAAGAGATCGTCCACCGTAAACCAGTGGCAGACCTTCAGCTTGATCTCCTCGGCGTAGTCGCGGGTCTCCTCAATGGTGGCGCCGCTCTGGCGCTTTTTGGCCACCAGGTAGTTGAACAGCCCCTCGCCCATGGACGCTGCCAAGGAGTCCACCACGAAGATTTTCCGATCCGGGAATTCCTCCCGCAGCTCCTCGGCGGCCATTTTGGCGTTCTGCGCGGTGATGCTCAGCCCCGAGGAAAAGAGCAGCATCAGTACATCCAGGCCGGCCTCCAGATGGGGGCGGGCCAGGCCGGCCCACTCGGTGGCGTTGGCGGCCACGGTGGTGATGGAGCCGCCGCGGCGCAGCATCTCGTAAAACGCGTGGTTGTCCATATCGCGGTTGTCCAGGTAGTGGGGATAGGTCTTGTCCTGCATGACATAGGGCATGGGGAACACGTCCAGTTCCAACGCGTCGGCCATGGAGGCGGGCAGGTCGCAGTTGGAATCGGCCAAAATCTTAAAATCTGACATCTTATATCTCCTTTTCTCGTCCGCAGCGGGCGACGTTTTCTTATTTTACCATACTTTGGCGGTTCCGTCAACGCGGGGCGGTTGCGCGGAAGGGCGGTTTGTGGTAGAATAGCCATAAAATTTTAAATTCAGAAGGGTGTGACGGCCATGCTCCGCCTGCAGGCGGCCAATTGGGCGGACGCGGCGCCGGAATACGCGTTCATCACCGCGGTGCCCGCCGAGGAAAACGGCTTCACGAACCCCGCATCCGGCTGCACCTGGGCGGAGTTCCAGCGCGCGGTCCTGCCGGGGCTGCTGGACGCCGCCCGGGGCGCAGGACTGCCCGAGGGCTGGGTGCCCCAGACCGACTTTTTCCTCTGGGAGGGCGCGGCCATCGCCGGCTGGTTCCGTGTCCGCCATTTCCTCACCCCGGCGCTGGCCGCGGGCGCGGGGCACATCGGCTACTGCGTCGGGAAAGCCTTCCGCAGACGGGGCCTCGCCTCGGCGGGGCTGCGGCTGGCTGTGGAGCGGGCGTGGGAGCTGATCCGCGAGGACGAGATCTGCCTCTCCGTCCGGCGGGACAATCCCGCCTCCCTCCGGGTCCAGCTGAAAAACGGCGCGTATATCCATCACGCGGACGCGGACCATTTTTACACAAGGATCAAAAAAATTCGCTGAAACTTGAGCAAATTGTGGCTAGTATCCGGCGGAAAAAAGGATTATAATACCGTATACAACATTCCGAGGAGCTTCACTACGATGCCAAGAAAACGCAAAATCAACGTCCATATCGTCGGTGCCGGCGAGATTGGCTACGCCTTGGCCAGCCAGCTGTCTCAGGACGGCTGCTCCGTCACCGTCATCGACACAGATGCCGCCGTGGTGGGCAGTGTCAGCAACGCGCTGGATGTCTTTTCCTTCCAGGGCAACGGCGCGTCCTACGCCACGCTGCAGGAGGTCGGCTCGGGCGAGTCCGATATCTTCATCGCTGTCACCGATTCCGACGAGCGCAATATCCTCGCCTGCCTCAGCGCCCACCTCATGGGGGCCAAGCATACCATCGCCCGGGTCCGCGGCGTAGAGTACGCCAAGCACGCCGACTTCTACCGCAACCAGCTGGGCCTCTCCATGACCATCAACCCCGAGCTTGCCGCCGCGCGGGAGATCGCCCGGGTGCTGCGCTTCCCCTCGGCAACCCATGTGGAGGTGTTCGCCAAGGGGCGGGCGGAGCTGGTGGAGATCAATTTGGCCGCGTCCAGCCCCCTCTGCGGCCTCTCCCTGGCGGAGATCGGCCAGCGGCGGGAGTTCAACCTGCTCATCTGCGCCGTGGTCCGCGGCGACGAGGTCTACATTCCCAAGGGCCACTTCGTCCTGGAGGCCGGCGATATTCTCTACCTCAGCGGCGCCACCAGCGCCTTCCGCCGGGCCTTTAAGGAGCTGAACATGCCCACCAAGCCCCTGCACACCGCCCTCATCGCCGGGGCCGGCCGCGTGACCTACTATCTGGCGGACCTCCTCCGCCGGGACGGCGTTCACGTCACGGTGGTGGAGAAGCGCCACAGCGAGGCCATCGAGCTCTGCCGCGCCGTGCCCGACTGCTCGGTGATGAACGATGACGCCATCAGCTACTTCGACTCCATGTCCGACGCCGACATCCGTCACACCGACGCCTTCATCTCCCTGACGTCCAACGACGAGTACAACGTGGTGGCGGCCATGTACGCGGCGTCGCTGAACATCGGCAAGGTCATCTCCCGCCTCTCCAGCAACTCCAAGCTCAAGAGCCTCCAGAAGAGCGACCGCATCGCCACCGTCTCCCAGGAGGACACGGCGGTGGATCTGATCCTCCGCTACGCCCGCTCCCTGATGAACGCCGAGGCCCATAACGCGGTGGAGTCGCTCTACCGCCTGATGGACGGGCGGATCGAGTTTCTGGAGTTCCGCGTCACCGAGAGCAACTCCCACCTGAGCCAGCCCATCCGCCAGTGGCGCATGAAGCCAGACACCCTGCTGGCCTGCATCATGCGCGGTGCCAAGACCATCATCCCCGGGGGCGACGACGTCATCCGCGCCGGGGACAGCGTCCTGGTAGCCACGGCCCACCAGCAGATTTTCCGCTTGGAGGATATCTTCCTGGGCGGCGGGGAGGTCCATCCATGAACAAGCGGAGAGTCCTCAACGTTCTGGGCAAGATCATCCTTACCGAGGTGTGCCTGATGCTCCCGTCGCTGCTGGTGGCGCTGTACTACGGCGAGGGGGACGCGTGGTATCTCCTGGCCGTCATGCTCCCGGCGGCGCTGCTGGGCGCGCTGCTGGGCCGCGTCCGGCCCAAGGACACCAAGCTCACCAGCCGCGATGGCTACTGCATCGTGGCCTACGGCTGGATTGTGATTTCCCTGATCGGGGCGGTGCCGCTGTTCCTCACGGGGGAGTTCCGGTCGTACTGGAGCGCCCTCTTTGAGATCGTCTCGGGCTTCACCACCACCGGCGCATCGGTCCTGGCCGCGCCGGAGCGGCTGCCCCACGGGGTGCTGTTCTGGCGGAGCTTCACCCACTGGATCGGCGGCATGGGCGTACTGGTATTCGTGCTGATGATCATCCCCATGAAAAATGACAACTCCATGCACCTCATCCGCGCCGAGGTCCGCGGCCCCACCGCCGGAAAGCTGGTGCCGCGGATGAAGCGCACGTCCATGATTCTCTACGGCATCTATACCACTTTGACGGCGATTTTGGTGATTTTGCTGCTGGGCGGCGGCCTGAGCCTGTTCGACAGCCTCTGCCTCGCCTTCGGCACCGCCGGCACCGGCGGCTTCGCCGTCAGCGCGGCGGGCATCGCGGGGTATGGCAGCGCCTATGTGGAGATCGTGCTGGGGATCTTCATGATCCTCTTCGGCATCAACTTCAACGTCTACTACCTTATCCTCCTGGGCCGCGTCCGGGACGCCATGAAGTCCGAGGAGGTGCGGTGGTTCCTCCTGATCATCGCCGCGGCCACCCTTGGCATCGCTGTCAATATTTTTCATATAGTGGAGTCCCTGGGCCTCTCCCTGCGCCAGGCGTTCTTTCAGGTGTCCAGTATCATCACCACCACAGGCTTTTCCACGGTGGACTTCAACCTTTGGCCGGCCTTTTCCAAGCACACGCTGGTGCTGCTGATGGTGGTGGGCGCCTGCGCCGGCTCCACCGGCGGCGGCCTGAAAATTTCCCGGGTGCTGATCCTGGTAAAGTCGTTCTTCGCGGAGATCCGGTATATCATCAACCCCAAATCGGTGCAGACGGTGCACCTGGAATACAAATTTGTGGATAAGCCCACGCTGAACTCCACCCGGACCTACGCGGCGGCGTACCTGATGCTGATCTGCCTGACCACGCTGGTGCTGTCCCTGGGCGGGTACGACCTGACGACCAACCTGACGGCGGTGCTCTCGTGCATCAACAATATTGGCCCGGGGCTGGAGCTGGTGGGACCGATGGCGAACTTCGGCTTCTACCCCGACTGGGCCATGCTGCTGCTGTCGCTGACCATGCTCATCGGCCGCCTGGAGATCTTCCCTATGTTTACGATTTTCTCCCGCTCTGCCCACGATAAATAAAAAACCGGGCTGATTGGGCCGGTAACACCAGAAAACATTTGCAGTACCTAAGACAGGAAAGCGCATCCCAAATGGGACGCGCTTTCCTGTGCGATTTCGTATGCACGGGGCAACAGGAGTATGAACAGAGGTTATCCAGTAAAATGGCAGATGGCGGCACTCAAAAATGCACCTCCGCGCCGAAGGGCATCAGCGCCAGCTTAGCCAGCTTGAAGCATTGCAGGCCAAAGGGAATACCCACCACCGTGACGCACAGCAGCAGCCCGTTGACCACTGCGGCCAACGCCAGGACGACTCCGCTGAGCAGCAGCCACAGCAGGTTCGCCAGCAGCGACACGGCGCCGCCGCCGTAGATTACCTCCTTGCCGAAGGGGAAGAACGCCAGACCCGCCAGCTTGAAGCACTGCCGCCCGATGGGGATACCCAAAATGGTCACGCACCACAAAACCCCCGCCAGCGTCCACCCCAGCCCCTGCCAGAGCCCGCCGAAGAGAAACCAGATCACATTACCCAAACAGCCCATGGCCAACCGCCTCCCTGCCGTCCAGTATACGTCCGCCGGCGGCAAATGTAAAGAAAAAACTACAAAAAACGGAAAAAAGGACTTGCAATTTTCCAACGCTTGTGGTAGAATATCCAAGCGTCAAGGAAACGTATGCGGCAGTAGCTCAGTTGGATAGAGTGACTGACTACGAATCAGTAGGTCGGGGGTTCGAGTCCCTTCTGCCGTACCATTGTAGACAAAACC
>JAAWBZ010000211.1 GCA_022792945.1 Oscillospiraceae bacterium
GCCTCGACCTTGCCCACCAGGTCCGCGCCTACGTCGGCGGCCTTGGTGTAAATGCCGCCGACCACCCGGGCGAAGAGGGCCATGAAGGACGCGCCCATGCCGAACATTACCATGGTCTGAGCGATCTGGGCGGCCTCATAGTGGGCCAGATACTTGAGGATATGGAACCAGATGGTCACGTCCAGCAGGCCCAGGCCCACCACGGTGAAGCCCATGACGGCGCCGGAGGAGAAGGCCACGTTGAGGCCCCGGTTGAGGCTCTCATGGGCGGCGTGGGCGGTGCGGGCGTTGGAGGAGGTGGCGATCTTCATGCCGATAAAGCCCGCCAGGCCGGAGTAGATGCCGCCGGTCAGGAAGGCGAAGGGGATAAACCAGTTGTCCAGCTTGTGGGTGAAAGCCAGCACCAGCAGGATGACAAAAACGATGGCGAAGATCTTGGCCACGGTGGTGTACTGGCGCTTCAGGTAGGCATTGGCGCCCTTCCGGATGTTGGCGGCAATTTTCTGCATCAGCTCAGTGCCCTCGGAGAAGGCCAGGACCTTCTTGGCCTGCACCACCGCGAAGAGTAGCGCAATGAGAGAGCCAACTAAGCCGAGCCAAAAGAGGTTTTCAAACAACGTTCCCAACTCCTTTGCTATTTTGGAAACCCAATAAGGCTGGGCTTCCTTCTTATCCAGACAACATAATATTAGCGCAAAATGGGGTTCCTTTGCAAGGTAATCTTATGGGAAGAAAGCGCCAAATCCGAAGATTTGACGCTTTCCACAAAGCTGCCGGGATATCAGGAGCGTTTCCAAGCATTTCCGCTAAAAAGCACCAGCACAGGCAAAACCTCCAGCCGGCCCACGATCATGCACAGGGAGAGGACGGTTTTGGACAGGGGGGAGAAGATGGAGAAATTGCCCATGGGCCCCACCCGCTCCAGCCCGGGGCCGATGTTGCCGATGCAGGAGACCACGGCGGTGAAGGTGGTGCCGAAGGAGAAATTGTCCAGGGCCACCACCAGGCCGGCGGCCAGGATGATAAAGACATAGACGGCAAAGAAGATGAGGACCGAGCGGAGGGTCTCCTCCTCCACCACCCGGCCGTCCAGCTTGACCACGTTGACGGAACGGGGGTGGATGATCTGCCGGATCTCCCGGCGGATGCACTTGAGCAGCAGCAGCACCCGGGAGCACTTGAGGCCGCCGCCGGTGGATCCGGCGCAGGCCCCGATGAACATGAGCAGCACCAGCAAAAACCGGGAGAACTCCGGCCACAGGTCGAAGTCCACGCTGGCAAAGCCGGTGGTGGAGATGATGGATCCCACCTGGAAGGCGGCGTGGCGCACCGCCACCGGGCCGCTATAGAGCGGCCAGACATTGATGGAGATGAGAGCGATGGCAGAGGCGACCACCACCAGAAAGAAGCGCAGCTCATCGCTCTGAAAGACCTGCTTGACCTTGCCGCAGAGGAGGAGGAAGTACATGGCAAAGTTGATGGAGAAGAGGAGCATAAAGACCGTGATGATGATCTCCACGGCGGGGCTGTTGTAGGCGGCGATGGACAGGTCCCGGGTGGAGAAGCCGCCGGTGCCGGCGGTGGCGAAGGTGTGGACGATGCTGTCATACCAGGGCATCCCGGCCAGCCGCAGGCAGAGGGCCTGGGCCAGGGAGAGGCCGCAGTAGATGCCGTAGAGGATCTTGGAGGACTGGCTGGTCTTGGGCACCAGCTTGGACACCACGGGGCCGGGGCTCTCGGCCTTCATTAGATGGAGGGTGCGGGCCCCCAGCCCGGGGAGCAGGGCGATGGCCAGGATGAGCACCCCC
>JAAWBZ010000004.1 GCA_022792945.1 Oscillospiraceae bacterium
CACCAGACTTTCCGTGCCTACCATTTCTATGACCCCGCGCTCATTTTTCCCTCTTTCCAACATCTTTTATCACCCGCTCCTATTTTACTACATCTACACGAAAAAGTCTGCCATATGGCAGACTTTTTCGACAAGCTGAACTACAAGTTTATTAAATAAACTTGTAGTTATAATTATGGGAAAATATTGCGAAAAAACAATTATTTTCTCGATTACTGTCACAAAACAGCACCCAACAGCCAGAAATATATGTAGCGGCGTTTCTGCTGAGACAGAGCAGTAACATAGATTTCAAACGGAGTTCTTGAATGTGCTGACTTTACATGAAGCATCTGCTTAACGCTCGGGTCTAGTTTCTGGCAGCTCGTTCCTATGCAGATTCAGTCACCACATACAGTTATTTGCATTGCGTTCATACAACCTGGAACTTGGGCTGCGTGGGCGTTTTTTGCTGGCTTCCCTACATAGCGAAGTACCCGTGATCTCCCTTTCTGGATTTTTTCACAAAAATCCAGAAAGGGAGATCACAACATGGGTACTGACCATTGGAAACATGCGGACCCTCGGCCAAGGCGCCGCAGGGACCCGGATAATCCCTACCGGGTATTCAGCACGGGAATTGACACGACAAGCCCGCGGTACTATCTGGCCTTTACAGACGGCTGCGGCGCGCGGCATTGTCTCGAAATTGACAAGGACTTGTTTGAAGCCTTTGACCAATTTGAGCTGGAGGATATTTCACAGATGCACAGGATCGACCGGCACTATGAGCAATCGGAGCAGACGGAAATATCCTTGTATAAGCGGGCAGCCTGTCAGCTGGAGGACGTGGAAGAGACTGTTTTCCACCAGCTGGAGGCAGAGGCATTGTATCGGGCAATCGGCGAATTGCCGGAAGTACAACGCCGAAGGTTGACACTGTATTATTTTGACGGTCTTACTTATGAAGAGATTGCAAAGCTAGAAGGTTGCTCTTATCCGGCAATTATGAAGTCCGTTTCTATAGCATTGCGGGAAATTAGAAAAATTTTTCCCGGTTAGGGTTACATTTTGACGTCTAAGTGGAGAAACAGGTGAGGGGAGCTTCCCTCACCTGTTTCTCCGCTCTGGCGGCGGACAGGCTGCAACTTCATACCCATTCATCCAGCACATTCCCACCATCGCGAGCTGCCTTCGCCGACTGCGCCAGGATGCGTCTTACAGGACGCGGAGCGATCCACAGCGGCGATCAGCGCCGGGCGGCACCCGGCGCGGCCACGACCGGTGGCGGGGACAATGATACTCCCGTCCAGCCCATAGCCCGAGCGTGAAAGAACCGTCGCAGGCAAGGGGGGCGGCCGGCAGAGACCCTGCCGGGGGGTGCGATTCCCGTGGAGCTGTTCGCCAACAGCCGTTGGATGTCTCCCGCGGTCCGGGCGTCGAGGACAAATAGGGCCTTTTCTATAAACACAGCAGAGCGGCGTACCGCGCCGCTCTGCGCCTACATACGGAGGTTATTTTATGAGACACCCCATGCCGCCCGTGGCGATTCAGCGCGGGCAGATGTACTACGCCGGCCTTGATCCTGTGCTTGGTTCCGAACAAGGCGGCACCCGACCGGTCCTGGTCCTGCAAAACGACGCCGGCAACCATTTCAGCACCACCCTGATCGTCGCGCCCATCACGGGCCGCGTGAAAAAAATGGCCCAGCCCACCCATGTCAGCATCCCGCCCCGTTTCGGTCTGCCATACCGCTCCATGGCCATGCTGGAGCAGCTGCGCACCATTGACCGAGTGCGCCTGGGCGAGTATGTGGGCAGCCTGGACGGGGCCTCATGGCCCGTATTGACGAGGCCCTGCAAATCAGCGTGGGCCTCCGGCCAACGCCGGGGGACCAGCTGAGAGGAGAAACAGCAGAGGCAGAAGAACTTTTCCTCTGCCTCTGTCCCACCTGCGCCCAGCAGTTCTACGATTCCCCCGAGCACACCATCCGTCGTGCGGACCCCTTCCAGCTGGAGAAATCCGACTGCGACTACTGCCAAGTCCGCCGCGGCTACGACTTCTACATTACCCGCAAAGAAATGAGGCGGTAACCCATGCAGACAGGCCCATTGACCATTGAGACCAACAGCGTTTCCGTCACCATGACCTTTCAGCCGCGCCGGAATACCGCCGCGGCAGAGCGCGCCCGGCAGATTCTTCTGACGTCCTTTCTGAATCAGAACGGCACAAAAAAATGCGCCGGCACATTTGCAGTGCCGGAAGATTTGGGTTATCATAAAGCCGGCAGCCAAGCCGGTGCACCTTGACAACCGTATATTTCTCACAAAATGATCTTTTCTGCACGCCGGATTCAGAAAGGACAGACTAACCATGGAAAACAGAGTATATTGCCTTTATCGCGTCTCCACCGACAAGCAGGTAAACTACAATGACCAGCAACAGGCTGATATCCCCATGCAGCGCCGGGAATGCCGCCGCTTTGCAGAAGAAAAGGGCTGGACGATCATCCACGAGGAACAGGAGGATGGCGTGTCCGGTCACAAGGTCCGAGCAGCAGACCGGGATAAGCTCCAGATCATCAAAGACCACGCCCGCCGGGGCAAGTTCGATATTCTGCTGGTGTTCATGTTTGACCGCATCGGGCGCATTGCCGACGAGACGCCCTTCGTGGTGGAGTGGTTCGTGAAAAACGGCATCCGCGTCTGGAGCACCCAGGAGGGAGAGCAGCGGTTTGACAGCCACACGGACAAGCTTACCAACTATATTCGTTTTTGGCAGGCCGACGGCGAGAGCGAAAAGACCTCCATCCGCACGCGGACAGCCCTGGGACAGCTGGTACAAGACGGCGGCTTCAAGGGCGGCAGCGCCGCATTTGGCTATGAACTGGTCAAAAGCGGACGCTGCAACAAACGCAAGCATGAACTGTACGATCTGGCAGTCAACGAGGCCGAAGCGGCAGTGGTGCGGAAGATTTTCGACAAATACGTCCAGGAGGGCTTTGGCGCACAGCGTATTGCCACCTACCTGAACAACCTCGGTTATCGCGCCAGGAGCGGAAAGCCCTGGCACCACGCCAGCATCCGCGGCATCCTATGCAACCTGACCTACACCGGCGTCCTGCGGAGCGGTGAGAGCCGTTCTCCGGTTCAGCCGCATTTGCAAATCATCGATCCGGAGTTGTTCGAGGCCGCACAGCGTATCCGGACGGCCCGCGCCGATTCCGCCGCGTTGGAGCCGCGTGTGCCGCTGAACACCCGCGGTAATTCCCTCCTGGCCGGCAACGTCTACTGCGGCCACTGCGGCTCCCGTCTCTCCCTGACCACCAATGGAAAATATGCCCGCAGCCGGGACCCAGAGCTGGCGGTGCGCCGCGTCCGCTACATCTGCTATGGCAAGACCCGCAAGCAGACCGAGTGCGACGGCCAGACCGGCTACACGGCCCACATCCTCGACGGCATCATCGATCAGGTGGTCCGCCGCATTTTCGAGCGGATGAAAACCACCCCGCGGGCAGAGCTGATCGGCGCG
This sequence comes from Oscillospiraceae bacterium, assembly GCA_022792945.1. GTDB lineage: Bacteria > Bacillota > Clostridia > Oscillospirales > Oscillospiraceae > Avoscillospira_A. The sequence goes on from JAAWBZ010000004.1 coordinate 3,511, forward strand.
CGTTACCAGCGGAAAATGGCTGAGCGCAAGGCCCTGCTGTCCAGCGCCCGCGCCGCCTATACAAAAGCCGCCGCCGAGCTGGACACCCTCAAGGCCGAGGTGGTCAGCGCTATCCGCGGCGAAAGCGCGTTCAGCAAGGAAATGCTGGGCACATTGATCCAGGAGGCGGAAGGGAAGTGCGCCGAACTGCAAAAGCAGTATGAAGCCGCCCAAGCAGCCTACGATGAGGGGCAGGCGCTCCTGAAAACGCTGCATGAGCAGTATCAGGATATGCTTTCCTGGTCTCAGCTGTACGATACCGCCAGCATGGAGGCGAAAAAAATGATCGTCAGCTGCCTCATCCGCCGGGTGGACGTCTACCGCGGCTACCAGCTCCACATCGAGTTTAACATCGACTTCGAGCAGTACGAACACGGCCTGGATATCACAGCCAGTGTAGCATAAAACAAAAAACCCGTTCTTTTTCAAGAACGAGTTCTTTGTTATTCTCTCGAATGTTGGTGGAGATAAGCGGGATCGAACCGCTGACCTCTTGAATGCCATTCAAGCGCTCTCCCAGCTGAGCTATACCCCCAGATAAAAGAGAATGAGTTATGAAGTTGTGAGAGGGGTATGTAACCGATTGGCTCGGGCTCCCAGCTGAGCTATACCCCCATATTTTCGTTGCACTCCTCAGTGCCCTATTATAATAGCAGAACTCCCTGCAAAATGCAAGCCCTTTTTTCAAAATATTTCTCCGGCGGCGCATTTTTTTGCGGAGGGAGCCGACAAGGCTTTTCTTTTGGAGGCGGGGGTGGTACAATGGAAAAAAATGCAAAGGAGCTGATCCATTTTGAAGCGTTTGCTCAGAGGCGGCACGGTGATCAACGGCAGCGGCGCCGTTCTGGCTGATGTGCTGCTGGACGGTGAGAAAGTCGCCGCCGTGGGCCGGAACCTGGACGCCGCCGGCGCCGAGGTGGTGGACGCGGCAGGGATGCTGCTGCTGCCCGGGTTCATCGATGCCCACACGCACTTCGACCTTGACGTCTGCAGCACGACTACCGCCGACGATTTCGCCGCCGGTACCCGCAGCGCCCTGCGGGGCGGCACCACCACGGTGGTGGACTTTGCCTGTCCCAACAAGGGCGAGAGCCTCCAATACGGCCTGGACCTCTGGCACCGGAAGGCCGACGGCCGCTGCGCCTGCGATTACGGCTTCCACATGACCATCGACGACTGGAACGGCCAGATCCGCGCCGAGCTGCCGGCCATGTTCGACGCGGGCATCTCCTCCTTTAAAATGTACATGACCTACCCGGCCATGATGATCGGTGACCGCGATCTCTTTGAGGCCCTGACGGCCATTGGAGAGCTGGGCGGCATCGCCGGGGTCCACTGCGAGAACAGCGGCGTCATCGATGCGCTGATTGCCCGGAGGCTGGCCGCCGGCGAGACCGGCCCCGGCTCCCACCCCCTGAGCCGCCCCGCCCCCCTGGAGGCCGAGGCCGTGGGGCACCTGCTGCGCATGGCGCAGGTGGCCGGGACGCCGGTGGTCATCGTCCACCTTAGCGCCGAGGAATCCCTCCTGGAGGTCCGCGCCGCCCGCGCCCGGGGTCAGAAGGTCTATGTGGAGACGTGTCCCCACTACCTCCTGCTGGACGACCGCGTCTATTTCCAGGAGGACTACAGCGCCGCCGCCCGTTACGTCTGCGCGCCGCCGCTGCGCAAGCCCACCGACTGCAGCGCCCTGGCCGCGGCGCTCTCGGCGGACGAGATTCAGACCATCTCCACCGACCATTGCAGCTTCACCCTGGCCCAGAAGGACGCCGGACGGGACGATTTCACCAGGATCCCCGGGGGCCTGCCGGGGGTGGAGACCCGCGGCACACTGATCTACTCAGCTCTGGCCGCACCGGGGACTCTGAGTCTCAGCCAGATGGTCCGGGTCCTTTCCGAGCAGCCGGCCAAGCTCTATGGGATGTGGCCCCGCAAGGGCGTCATCGCCCCCGGCTGCGATGCGGACATCGTGGTCTACGACCCGGACGCCGACACGGTCATTGCCGCCGCGGACCAGCTCTCCGCCGCCGGGTACACGCCCTACGAGGGCTTCCGGACCCGCGGCAGCATCCGCAGCGTCTATCTCCGCGGCACGCTGGCGGTGGACCGCGGGCAGGTGCTGGAGGACCGCCTGGGGCAATATGTCAAGCGCGAGAAGCCGATTTTTTTCTGAGAGGTGCGAAATGAGACAGAAAATTGAATTTTTTGACTATGCCGGCGAGATTCTCAAGGCGCTGCCCGGCGGTATTTTGCTGACCACCAAGTCTGGGGACCGGCTGAACGCCATGACCATCGGCTGGGGGATACTGGGCGTCGAGTGGGGCCTGCCCCTGTTTACCGCCTTCGTCCGCGAGAGCCGCTATACCCGCCATCTGCTGGATGAGAACCCGGAGTTCACGGTCAATGTGCCCTATGGCCCCGTGGACCGGGAAATTCTGCGTGTCTGCGGCACGAAGTCCGGCCGCGACGTGGACAAATTTGCCGCCCTGGGCCTGACGCCGGCGGCGCCGGAACAGATCACGGTTCCCGGCATCCGACAGCTGCCGCTGACGCTGGAGTGCCGCGTGATCTACCGCCAGCACCAGCCCGAGGAACTGCTGCCCCCTGCGCAGCTGGCGAAATTCTACCCCCAGGGTCCCGACGGCGCGCGGGACCTGCACGTGGCCTATTACGGACAGGTGGTCAGCGCGTATTTGCTGGATTGATGCGCAAAAAGCGCGCCGGGGAGAACTCCGGCGCGCTTTGGCTGCTGCGTGGGCGGAACGGTGTTGAGCGTGGGGCTTTTATAGAAGATTCTTCACTGCGCTCAGAGCGACGGGAACCGGGCAGAGCCTCCCCCGCTGCCATTGCGCGCCGCGGCAGTCCGTTCCCTGGCGCTTACGTCATGCAGCGGGCCAAATCATGGTCCAGGTGCAATCCCAATTCCAGGTAACGCTGCATCAGCTC
>JAAWBZ010000212.1 GCA_022792945.1 Oscillospiraceae bacterium
CGAAAATTTGCCTTGATTGGCGGCAAAATCCCGCGCCAATCCGATCGCCCACGGTTATAAATACAGGTTCTTACTTGTTCAGGGACTCCACATAGGCGATGAAGTCGGCGATGAGGGGATCCTTCTCCCGGTAGTCCTCCCAGATGGGGGTGCAGATGTCCACGAACTCCTGCTTGGCGTCGCCCTCGATGACGTTGAAGGCGGTGCCGGTCTTTTCAATCTCGGTGCGGGCCTCTTCCTCGTAGTTGGGCAGGTACTCGTTGAACACCTTCTCGCAGCCCAGGTCGAAGCCGTCCTGGATGATCTGCTGCTGCTCGGCGCTCAGGCTGTTCCAGAAGTCCAGGTTGAGCTCCACGAAGGCGGGATAGGGGTACATGCCGATCTCGGAGATGTAGTCCAGCTGCTCATAGTGCTTGAGGGCGTAGATGGAGGTGATATTGATCTCCTCGCCGTCCACCACCTTGTTCTGGAGGGCGGAGTAGACCTCGTTGTAGCCCACGGTCATGGGGGAGGCCCCCAGGCGGGTGATGGCGTCGGTGAGCATGTTGGAGGGGGCGATGCGCAGCTTGATGCCGTTCAGGTCGTCCACACAGGTGATGGGACGGGTGTTGTTGGCGAAGTGGCGGATGCCGTTCTCGGAGAAGCTGATGATCTTGATGCCCAGATCCTCGGCGATCTTGTCATAGATGGCCTGGGCGGCGGGGCTGGAGAAGGCGTCCTGCTCGGTCTCGTAGTCGGTGATCAGGAAGGGGAGCTGGAAGCACTCGGTGAGGGTGGTAAAGAGGTTCAGGGAGGAGGCGGAGCACTCGGTGGCCTGGATGGTGCCGTCCATGATCTGCTGCATGACATCGGACTCGCCGCCCAGCACGCCGTCGGGGATGAAGTCGATCTCGATGGTGCCGCCGGACTTCTCGGTGATATACTTGATGGCCTCATAGTGGCCCTGGGCGGGGGGCATGGCGCTGGAGCCGTAGCTGGCGAAGGTGATCTTCACCGGGTCGCCGGCGGGGGCGGGGTCGTTGCCGCCGGGGGCGGGGGTGCTGGCGGCGGGGCTGTTGGCGGGGGCGGGAGTGGCGCTGCCGCCGCTGCCGCCGCCGGAGCAGGCGCTGAGGAGCATCGCGACGGCCAGGAC
>JAAWBZ010000148.1 GCA_022792945.1 Oscillospiraceae bacterium
AATTTATGCGCCAGAAGCAGCAAATTGTAAATACCCTATTTGACCAAGGAAACGCTTGATTTTGTTACCCCCCCACCCGCCGAAAAATTACAAAATTTCTTCGGCGTTTTCTTACAATTTCAAATTGGCGTTGACAGCCGCTCCAGCAGTTTGAGGATGGTGGTCTTGCCGGAACCGGAGACGCCGACGATGGCGGTAGCCTTCCCCTGGGGAATGGTAAAGTTCACCCCGGAGAGAACCTCGCCGCTCTCCCCATAGCCGAAATGCACATCCCGGAAGGTCACATCTCCGGCGGGGATGTCCATGGATGCGGCGCGGTTCTGCTCCTCCTGGGGAGCGTCCATCAGATGGCTCATCCGGGTGGCCCGGCCCTGGAGCTCCTTGATGCCGGTCCACAGAGCGGAGAACTGCCGGAACACATTGTTGATCATGGGGACAAAGAGGAAGAAAGCCAGCCACGCCTCCAAGGTAATCTCGCCGCTGCGCAGCAGCATACTGCCCCAGATGACGGCGGCCACGATGCCCACAGCCTCTGTAATGAAGATGTAGGCCGCCAGGACGCCCTGGATGTACTGGAACTGCACGTTGGCCTTGTAGAGCTCCTCGGCAGCGGCTACGCCCTTTTCCTCCTCCTTCTTCTCGGTGGCAAAGGACTTGATGAGGGGAAGATTCCGGATGCGCTCGGTAAGAAAACCGGTGAGGCCGCCGATCTTCATCTGGATGGCCTGGCCGGTCCTCTGCTGCCAGCGGCCCATAAATACAGCGTACAGGACATACACCGGCACCACGATAAACAGTACCCCCAGCAACTTCCCGTTGTAACTGGACAGCTGCCCCATGCACATCATCAGGAACATCAGTGAGGAGGGAACGGAGATGATGACAGCAATCAGGCTGGTCACCGTTACCTCCGCGTCGCTGGTGACGGCGCTGAGAAGCCGTCCCGGATCGTTCTCCCCATACCAGCTGGTCTGTACGCCCATCATCCGCTTCCATATGGAATTCCGCACAGAGCGGACGGAGCGGGCGTTGGCAATCAGCTGGGAGATGGAGCTTACCAGTGACAGCGCCAGCATTGCCAGATTATTGATAACCAGCCCCATGATGGCCGCCATGCTGAAATCCCCAGCGTACAGGGCCGCCGTGGATCCCGGGATAAAGGACACCACCGCATAGTACGCAATGGAGATCACTAGGGACAGCATGATCCATCCCCAGCTGAGCCTCACCTTCCGGAAGAATCCCCAGAACTCCTTCCAGCCCCCGCCCTCTTTTTGCTGCTTTCCACTCTTGTTCACCACAACTCACCTCTGCCTTTCTCTCAATTCTCAAAATAGCGCAAGGAGCACCGGTAAGGCTCACCTCCCTGCCGGAGAAGTGTTGGGCCTGCACGGTGCTCCTTGCGCTTATGATACGCCCTTGGCCGGTGGGTTTCAATAGTTCCGGTTCGTTCGGGCGGGAGGCGGTCTGATTGGGCAATTTGATGTCTGCTTGGGACAAAATCGCATCTGTTTGGTCGTATGTCAAAGGAATTGGACGCCACCCTCCCGCAGGCGCTCCTGTATGGCAGCATATTTCCCCCGGCTGACCGGAATACGCTGGCCACTCTTCAGCTCCGCCCAATAAGTCCGGCCAAAATCTGACTGGGCCACCCCCGTCACATAGCGCAGAGACACCAGATATGACTGATGGCAGCGGAACAGGCCGTACTCTCGGAAGATCAGTTCCAGTTCGTCCAGGGAGTTTTTCACCGTGTAGCTCTGCTTCGCACAGTAAATAACAATTTTTCGGTTTTCTCTGGTAACGTAACGAATTTCAGCAGGAGAGACCAGTACAAAGCCGGTGGTGCTTTCAATGGCGATCTGATCCATGAGATCCTGATCCCGCGCCCTGGATTTCACAAACCGCTGAAAGGTCTTTTGCAGCCGTAGCGCGTTCACCGGCTTGCAGAGGAAATCCAGCGGCTCATAGTCGTAACTCTTTGCGCCCAGCTCGGTGTGTCCGGTCAGGAATACATACTTTGTTCTGGGCTGGGTGGACTGGATGTACCCGGCGATGGCGAAGCCGTCGTTATCCGGCATCTCGATGTCCACAAAAGCCAAATCAATGGGGACGCTCTGCAGAATACGCATGACCTCCACGGAATTGGACGCAGTATAAATACTGTCTGGATTGGCATACAGGGAGACCATCTGCCGGGACTGCTCCATGGAGGCCGGTTCATCGTCTATAATCAGGATGTTGGCTTTAACTTTCTCCATAAGGATTTCACTCCTCTCAGCCTTTGTCAACAGGCTCCTTCGTGCAGTCAATGGGTATCTTGGCAACAAAATGGATAATCTTCCCTTCTAACTGCGTATAAACCGTTCCGTGATACCGCGCCGCCAGCAGACGGATGCTGCTGAGCCCTACGCCCTCATGCCCTTGCTTGGTGGTGTAACCCTGCTGGTAGACTTTCCCCAATTCCTCCGTCGAAAGAACCCGGTCTCCCAGTTCGTTGGACACACGGATTACGCAGTACTCGCCCCGCTTCAGGATTGTCAGGTCGATTCCGTAAGATTTATCCTGATGTGTCATCGTTTCGTCAATAGCGTTCTGGAGCAGGTTGCTGATAATCTTGTTGGTCTCATAGACGTTGGTGGAGATCTGTACTAAGTCTGTCTCAATGTCCGTGCGCAGTTGGATACCCTCCCGTGCTGCCAGGGTCTGGAAATTATGGATCATGGCGGAGATGGCCGGGTCTTGAACCGGCAGTACTGCATTCATTCTGGAGAAGTCTTCCTCCAGGGCGGCGACGTACTTCTTACACTCCTCAATTTTACTCTCCCGAATGAGTCCGGCAATGGTTTGGACATGGAAGTTGTAGTCGTGGCGCTGGGAGCGGATGACGTTCAGGAAACTCTGCATTTCGCCTCTGTACTGCTGCTCCACCAGTACGGCAATGCGCTCGCGCTTGTAGGCATTGATGAGGATGAGCAGGAGTATGGCAGACCAGTAGGTTCCCAATCCCGCTACACTCCAGAGCAGCGTCTCCAGGATGCCTTCCGGTGTGACCGCAAAAGCCCCGGCGGTCATAGCGGCACATACACCGGCGGCAATCAGGTAATTATGCGCCAATCGCAGCTGAATGCGGCCTGGTTCCAGCACAGTCTCGGTGTAGTATTCCCGCCACTTGGCGGGAGGAAACAGCTTCCGAAGCTTGCAAGTGAGAAGGAAAAACAGTGCCGGAAGTGCACAAGCCGGGATCAATCCCCAGATGCCCATGTGTTGAAGGAAAGCGGTTCCGGCAACAGCCATGAAAGAATAGCCTCCCTCTGCCAGCAGAAAGGCCAGCACAGCGTCTCCGCAATTCCCACGGCGGTGCGCCTGAACCTCCATCGTTATCAGCAGAAAGACGGCCAGAGAAACCAGCGGGATGAGCGAGGTCAAGCCGGCGGTATATAAACAGAAGCTCCCCAACCCGCAGAGAGCAGCAGACAACAATCCATGAAACAACGCTGCCGGGGTCTCTATGCGGATATATGATAATGCAAGCCACCACGCTGCGGCAGCAGACAGTGTATAGCAGATACTATCCAGCATAATATTCGCCCCTTAGCTACAGATTTACAACTTCATTATAGCAAGTTTCTACAGTCATGCAAGGGTAAAATCCGATTGTCAAAAATCATCTTTCAACCACAGCTTAAACTCAGCTAAAGCAATCTTCTCAGCATCGCGCTCATGTTTCTTCGCTTTTGCCTGCTTTGCCCAAGCTGCAAATTCCTTATCAGAAATTTTCCCGGCCTTGATTCAGACGAAATGCCGCTTGTACTCCCGGTGGTACTCACTGAATATCAAGTCTTTCTTACTGTTCTTCGCCCATTTCTGTACGGGAACAATGTTCCGGCAGAGTTTTCCGGACGGCTGCGTCTGACTGGGACATTTTCCGCAATACAGTCCCGCAGAGAAAAATCGATCAGGTCGCAGATGGTATTCAGGTATAGGAACGCGTCGCATTTATCTTTGCCAATCGGCTCGAAACTGACTGGAATCGGTTCGAAACGAAACAATTCTGCATCACGGGGCTGAGCAAAAACATAGTTGACCCTGACATTTTTTTGCACGTTCCGATCAACATCCAAAATGTCTTCCGCAAATTTCTGCACCTGTTTTGGTATCGCGAAAGCTGTGCTGGGAGCTGACGTATTTCTTCTGCCATTCCTGGTTCTATCCTTTCGCTTGCTTTGCGCCAGAACCATTGCAAATACATCAGTCTGAAATAAATGTTTTTCTCGCTCAATATCCTCCAGAAAGTGTATTCTGTAGTTCCACATAAGAATCCACACAGGTGAATACCCAATATATTTTTTTGAAATGTGTCTTGGCAAATAAGCGGAGCTGTATTGCGATAAAACCAAGCATACATTCAATTTCAGAATTCCAACAAGAGCGAATTTATCATAGTTACTCTTTTTTGTCAACAAAAGAGAGGGGTTTTGCCGTGAAAATTCTGTGATTTTTTTGAGAAAATGGTTGATTATCTCAAAAAAGCCTTGATTTACGGGCATACAAGCAGGATTTTAAGCTGAATTTACTACCAATTTACTACTTTTGAGGGAAAGAGCCTTGATATGTCGCCCGGAATCCTGCAAGCCCAGCCACCAGCACACAGCATTGAGAAAGAATAAATGAAAACTGAATACGACGCATACGCGGCGTTTCTCTATCCCTATACAGAGAGAACAGGAACGCCGCTTTTTTTATGCCCTCATGTTACGCAGTAGGGGCGAAAAGAGCCTTGCTATATGCGGCTTTGCGGGCGCGTTTCTGCCAGGGATAAGGATTTATACCTAACCCCGGCAAAGCGGCGTTCTATCGCGTAACAAATCCACAACCAAAGGAGTGATGAAGCTATGGCAGTTTTCCAAGTGGAGCGCAACAAGGGCTATACCGTTATGAGCAACCACCATTTACGAAACAAGGAGCTGACCTTAAAGGCAAAGGGGCTTTTGTCGCAAATGCTTTCCCTGCCCGAAGATTGGGACTACACCCTTGCGGGGCTGTCACAGATCAACCGGGAAAGTATCGACGCTATCCGTACCGCCGTATGGGAGCTG
>JAAWBZ010000032.1 GCA_022792945.1 Oscillospiraceae bacterium
AATTTGCGTATCTGCTCTCTTGGTGTTATAATCTCCACAAGGCATTCCCTCTCGTGTTTTGTGGTTGGTCGCGCTTCCATTATAACACTTGAGGCTATGCCTTCTTTTTTGTCATTTTTCAGATTTGCTCATTTATAGTTCGTAACCGTACAATTTCCCATATTCCCAAACAATGGCGCTCCATCCAGTGTAATGGTATATCCATTGCCGTCCAAGACAAGGTTGTCATAAAGTACTTGCAACGGCGTCCACTCACTGGGCAGCGCAATATCTGCCGCCAGGATAAACCGGCTGCCCTCCGCAGCGCTTTCCAGCTGCCTGAGCTCTTCCGCGGAAGAAATCTCCGTCGGCGCGTCACCGGCACCGGCCGCGAACACGCCGGCCGGCAGCAGGCTCAGCAGCATGGCAAAGGCCAGGAACGCGGAGAAAATCCGCTTTTTCATTCAAAATCTCTCCCTCTTGTTTTTTCTATATATCAACCGTCCCGCGACGGAAGTTTTTCCCCTGCCCACCGCCGGCAGACCGAAAAAAACCGCACAGCCAACTCACGACTGTGCGGACGCAGTATCCATCAGTAATCCCCGGAGAAGGCAGGGTACAGAAAACAGCATGGCGCATCACCGCAAGTCAGTACAATTCGGTTATGCAGGGTCAAACGACCCGTACAGCCTGATTGTTTATATCCGGGCCGGGAAATCAAAGGAGGACGCAGAAAGGAAGCGCGTTTGGCAAAGCCGGCCCCCTTTGGGGCCGGCTTTGCCGTTGTGAAAAGAAAGGAGTCGAAAAAGCAAGCTTACAGAACCTTGTCGTACTCATTGCACAGGGGGTGGAGGATGGGCACATCCTCCTCGATGTCAGCGAAGCGGGAGGTGGACTCCAGGAAGAAGTTATCGGTGTTGTCATCGTTGACCTTGGACACCTCGCCGCAGATGAGGTCGCCCGTGCCGGCCTTGGTGCCGAAGATGTGGGCCATATACGGCGTCAGCGTGACGCTGTTGCCGGGCTTCACCACGAACTCCTCGCCGCAGGCGTAGGTGTGGGGAATGCCGTCGCAGAAGATGCGGACCGGCTCGTCGAGGATTTTGCCGTTCTTGTCGCAGCTGTAGAGCCTGATGGCCATATCGCCGCCGGCGCGGACGATGATATCCTCTGTCTTGAACACGTGGTAGTGCTGAGGCAGACGCTGGCCCTCCTTGAACAGCAGGTACTTCTCACAATAGGGCACGCCCACGCTGTCGTCGCCCTGGACGCCGTTGCGCACGGTGAAGAGGACGCAGCCGATCTCGTCATACCTGCCGGTGCCGTAGTCGGTGATATCCCAGCCCTGCATGGTGGCGCGGATGGCGCCGATCTCTTCCTTGTGGGCCTTCCACTCGTCCATGGTCCAGTAGGCGAAGTCCGGCAGGCGGATGTTGTATTTTTCCAGCAGCGCTTTGGCCCAGGTCAGGGCCTTGTTGATCTCAGAACGCTTCATAGGGCAAAAATTCCTCCTTTTATTGGCACTCGGGGTGCAGCGTGTAGGCCAGATCCATGTCCTTCCAGAAGGTCTCCCCCGGCAGGGGCTGCTGGCAGAGGCCGGTGACGCGCAGCCACTCGCGGTAGCGGTCGTTGTCCAGGGCCTTCTCGTTGCCCGGGACCTGCTCGTTGTACTGGAAGAGCCAGCAGTCGCCGTTCGGCAGCTCCTGGACGTAGATCTCCAGCTTCTGGAACCCCGCCTCCAGGAGCATCGCCTGGATGTCGGCGGGAATGTTGCGGTGGAGGTCCAGATACTCCGCCAGCTTTTCCTTTTTGACGCCGATAATCTGTCCGCGTCTTTGAATCTTCACTTCCATGATGGATGGGTCCTTTCTTAAATAAAGGATTTGCCGATCTCGGCGCTGATCTCCTCGCCGGGACGGGCGAAGAAATCCTCGCCCTTGAGCTCATCCACGATCTCCCTGTCCTTGAAGATCAGGATGCGCCGCGCCAGGGAGATGATCTCGTTCATGTCCGAGGAGATCAGGATCACCGCCTTGTTCTCCTTCTTGGCCAGATCCCAGATCAGGCGGTGGATGTACTCCTTGGCACCGATGTCCACGCCCACCGTCGGCTCGTCGATGATGATGATGTCGCAGTCGGAGGAGAGCCACTTGGCGATGCTCACCTTCTGCTGGTTGCCGCCGGAGAGGCTACCGACCTTGGTACGGAGGGTGGGCGTCTTGATTTCCAGCTTCTCCCGGAAGCGCTGGGCGTTCTCGGCCTCCTTTTTGGGGCTGATGAAGGGCATTTTGGCGCTGACATAGTCCTTTTGCAGGGAATTCATGCAGATATTCATGGTGATGGAATTGTCCAGGAAGAGGCCCTCCTCCTTCCGGTTCTCCGAGACATAGCCGATGCGGTATTTCCGGAGACTGGTGGCCAGAGAGTCCGTCCTGGCGGGCTTGCCGTAGACCAGCACCTCGCCGGAGGACATTTTGTCCACCCCCAGCACCGTGCGCACCAGCTCGGTCCGGCCGGAGCCCACCAGGCCGTAGAAGCCCAGAAGCTCCCCCCGACGGACCTGGAAGCTGAGGTCCCGGAAGCCGTGCTTCTTCGAGCAGATGTTCCGCGCCTCCAGAGCGACCTCGTTGTTCTCCGCGTCCAGGCGGCCGCGGTAGATATAGCTGGAGCTGCGGCCGATCATCATCTGCACGATGCGGTCGCGGGGCATATTGTCAATGGTATCGGTGCCCACCAGGCAGCCGTCGCGGAAGACCGTGACGCGGTCGGAGATCATCTGGACCTCCTCCAGCTTGTGGGAGACGAAGATCATGATAACGCCCTGCTTCTTCAGGTCCCGCACCAGGTCGAAGAGGATCTGCGCCTCGTACTGGGTCAGGCTGGACGTGGGTTCGTCCAGCAGCAGGACCTTGGCCTCGGTGCTCAGGGCCTTGGCAATCTGGATGAGCTGCTTGTTGGCGGCGCTCAGGTGCCGCACCGGCATCTTCGGATCCAGGTCCAGCCGGACCTGCCGGAGATATTTGGACGCGGTTTCGTAAACGGCGCCCCAGTTGACAAAGCCGCCCCTGGTGAAACGGTGCATTTTATCGAGGACGATATTCTCCGCGATGCTGCTGTCGGGGATCAGGGTGATCTCCTGGTTGACGATGCTGATGTGGTGATTCACCGCGTCCTTGTAGCCGCGCACGCGCAGCGTCCTGCCGTCCATGACGACCTCGCCCTCATCGGCCTGGTAGATGCCGCAGATGATCTTCATCAGCGTACTTTTGCCTGCACCGTTCTCGCCCAGGATCGCGTGGATCTCGCCCTCTCGGAAGTCAACGGAAATATCCTGCAGCGCCTTGACGCCGGGGAAGTATTTTGAGATGTGTTTTAATTCCAGCATAGCCGTGCCTCCGTAAAAAACGCGGGCAGGTACCGCGTGTCGTATTCAAATTCAAAACTCTTGCATGGATTTCCGGTCTCCCGGGGGCCGGAGCCCCCGGGGGAAACGCGCTGTACAGGCTTGGGTCAGGGCTTGTTCAGGATGTCGGTCTCGATGGTGGCGACCAGATCGTTGGTGACCTGCTCGATGTCCTTCTGATAGGTGTCCATGTTGTCCTTGGTGATAAAGACCATGCCGGTGTCGATGTGCTGGCCCCAGGTCTTGGGCGTCCAGCCGTCCTTGAGGTACATCAGCAGCACGTTGGAGACGTAGCCCATGCCGTAGCCGTTCTGGCCCACGGTGTGGTCGATCTGGCCGGCGGCGATGCCGTTCATGACCTCGGTGCTCTGGTCCTGGGTGGCGGCGAAGACGTGCTCGGCGCTGGCGTTGGTGGCGTAGTAGTCAGAGAGCGCGTTGGCAACGCCCTTGGAGGCGGTGCCGCCGGTGGCGATGATGCCCTTGGCGTCGGGATTGGCGGTCAAGGCGTCGGAAACCTTGGTATAGCCCTCGTCCACGGTCTTGATGTCGGCCACGGTCTGGCAGATGGAGACGTTGGGATGCTCGGCCACCGCGTCCTCCACGCCCTGCTGGCGCTTGACGGTGTTGACGTCGTTGAGGTTCTCCAGGACATTGATGATGGTGCCCTCGCCGCCCATGTACTCGATGAGCTGCTTGGTGCTCTCATAGGCCTGGGTGTAGACGTTGGAGGCCAGGGTGAAGGCGGACTCCTGGGGATCGTCCACCAGGCCGGCGTAGTTGATGACCTGGCAGCCGTTGTCATAGAGCTCCTTGTACAGGCCGTTGGCGCCGGCGGTGTCCGCGCCGAAGATCATGAAGCAGTCATAGCCCTGGGCGGCCAGCGCCTCGACGGTCTGGTTCTCCACGTTCTGGGTCCACTCGGTGCCCACGGCGTACTCGACGGTCTGGCCGAAGTCGGCCTCGAAGCCCTTGATGCCCTGGAGCACGTAGTTGTCAAAGAACTCATCGGGGCCGGGCCAGTAGCAGCAGAGCTTGTACTCGTCCTGCTGGAACGCCCAGGTCACGCCCTCGTGGTCAACGGTCTGGGCGGGCTGAGGCGCCGGCTCGGCGGGCTGATTGTCTTCGGCGGGGGGCTCGGTGTTCTCGGCGGGGGCTCCGGGCGCCTGGTCGCCGGCAGCGGCGGGGGTGTTGTCGGCGGGCTGCTGGGCCGGCTCATCCTTGGCGCAGCCGAACAGGCCCAACGCCATCACGACCGCGCACAGGAGCGCCAGAATGCGAAGATGCGTTTTCTTCATTTTCGTGTTACCTCCATAGTGTTTGTTTATTTCCAGCCGGACGTCCGGCAAGGGAATACAGATTCTTACTTCATCTGCTCGGCCATCTTCAGCCGCAGGCTCTCCAGGGAGACTGCCAGGAGAATGATTGCGCCCAAAAACGCCTGCTCGTAGTAGATGTCCACGTTCATCATGGTCAGGCCGTTGCGGATCATGGTCAGGATCCACGCGCCGCAGAAGAAGCCCACCGCCGTGAAGTTGCCGCCGTTGAGGCGGATGCCGCCGATGGCGCAGATGGCGAAGGAGTAGAGCATCCAGTCAGAGCCGGTGGTGGCTGTAGCCGAGCCGGAACGGGAGGCCCACAGCAGCGCCGCAATGGCCGCAAAGGCGCAGGAGGCGGTGTTGCAGAGGATGTTGACCCGGGCGACCTTGATGCCCGAGAGCTCCGCGGCCGTCGCGTTGCCGCCCACGGCCAGCACGTCGCGTCCCACGCGCATGTACCGGAAGAACACCATCAAAATCAGCACCATGACGACCATCAGGATGAACAGCGCCGAGGTGGGACCCACCTGTCCGCGGCCCAGGTCCGAGAAGCCCTCGTTGATATTGTAGGGCATACCGTGGGAGATGCCGGTGGAGATGCCCTGGTAGACGAAGGACATGGCCAGGGTGATGACGAAGGGCTGGAGCTTCAGCTTGTTGATGAGGACGCCGTTGACGGCGCCGCAAACGCCGCCGATGAGGATGGTGACGAGCACCGTGGGGAAGGTGGCCCAGCCGAGATTCTGCATCATCTCGCCCATGAGCACCGTACACAGCGAGCCCACCGCGCCCACGGCCAGATTCATGCCGCCGATGACTGCCACCATCAGCTGCGCCGCGGCGATGAAGCCGTAAATGGCCGACGTCCGGGAGAGGTTGAACAGGTTATACTGGCTCAGGAACGAATCCGTGGAAAGGGAAAAGATCAGGAACAGCAGCACAATGGCCACCACCGCGCTGGAGTACGGCTCCAGGAAAAACCGCTTGAGCAGCGGGACCCTCTGGTCACCCTGCACCCGGACGTTCTTCGATTCTTTCTTCTCGTTGCTCATGGCGCACCTCACTCATGTTCTGCCTGCTGTAGCCGCACGGCGGCCGGCATTTTTTAAGTAAACTAACTTAACTTATGGGAACAAAAAATGATCGATCAGCGTTATGCGGAACCTCCAACCAATAAAGCAATCAATCACTCTCTGCTTTGTAAGTTAACACAATTTTCACAACTTGTCAATGCGGTTTGGCAAATTCGGCGTTTCTTATAGATTTCAGCCGCATTTTTTGTAAAAACCCACCAGGACCTGGCAGCAGGTCCTGGTGGGTTTTCAGTAGAGGAAGGAAAGCGCATCAAATTTCCGACCGTTTTCCAGAATCATCAGCGTCGCGCCCCGGGCGACGTGCCACTCGTCCTTGCTGCCGGCCTGGATCACCACGTGGCGGCCGGCGAAGCGCATCTGGCGCTGGCGGGTATAGTCCTTGATGCGCTGGAGGAACGCCGGGTTGTCCTTGATGAGGCCGCCGCAGAGATAAATCTCGTCGGGGTCGAGCATATTGATGGAGATGGCCAGGGCCACGCCGGTATACTCGGCGGCGTCCTCCATCAGGCGGGCGGCGTCGGCGTCGCCGGCCTTGGCGGCGTCAAAGACCATCTGGGCGTCGATCCGCGTCACGTCGCCGCCGCACAGCGCCGCCAGCCCCGGGGCCACGCCGGCCCGGACCAGCTCCTGCCCCTGCTCGGCGATGGCCGCGCCGGAGGCCACCGACTCCAGGCAGCCTGTATTGCCGCAGGAGCACCGCCGCCCGTTGCGGGCACAGACGGTAATATGGCCGAACTCGCCGCTGGTGCCGCTGGAGCCGTAGTAGACCTGCCCGTTCTGGATCAGGGCCGCGCCGATACCATAGCCAAGGCCGGCGCAAAAGACGGTGAGCTTTTCATTGTTCTGCCCCGGGCGGACCTCCCAGAAAGCCTGGGCGCGGTTGGCGTTTTCCACGATCACCTGATAGGGCAGCAGCTGGTTCATCCACTCCTGCATGGGCACGTCCTGCCAGCCGAAGTTGGGCGAAAACACCACCCGGCCCGTTCCCTGCTCGATGAGGCCGGGCATGGCGGCGCAGACGCCCACGATGGTGCCCTCGTCGATCCGGGCCTTTTTGACGGTGGCGAGGATGCGCTCGCAGACCTGCTCCACGAAGCGCTCAGGGTCGTCCACCATCTCGGTGGGGGCCGCGCAGCTGGCCAGCAGGCCGCCGTCCAGGCCGGTGATGACGGTCCGCTCGGTGGTGCGCCCGATGTCCACGCCGATCATGCGGAAGTGGTCGCCGCAGACGTCGTACAGCTCCGGGTGCTTGCCGACGCCGGTGCCGGTCTTGCCGGCGGTGACCAGCATGCCCTTTTTCAGAAGCTCGTCTGTGATGGACATGACAGCGGGAACGCTCAGCCGCACCTCCTGGGCGATGGCGGAGCGGTTAATGGGGCCGTGGGCCTGCACGCAGCGGATCACGTTGACCTTGCTGGAGCTTCCGCTGCGCTGCCGGCCGGTATTTCCAGAAAACAACATCTTTTCGTTCCTTTTTCCATGGTGGAGCCCCGGCCGCCTGGGCCGATGGGACAATAACTCCACTATTATAGGGGAAAACGCCGCCGAAAGTCAAGTGCGCAAACCAAATGTCCCGCCGCCATAAGGACAATATGTGCAGCGGCTCCTGCATCAGGCCGGGATACAGGAACGGGGACCGGCGGCACGCCGCCGGTCCCCGAAGCCGGGCGTTTTTAAATGCAGGTGTACACGCCGTCCACGATCAGGTCCTGGCCGGAGGTGTAGCCCGACGCGTCCGAGCACAGGTACAGCACCGCCGGGATCAGCTCCTCGGGCTTGCCCATGCGGTGCATGGGGATCAGAGGCATCCAGGCGTCGATGAGCTCCTGCTCCACGTCGGCGGACATGGGGGTGGAGATGTAGCCGGGGCTGAGGCTGTTGACCCGGATGCCGTAGGGCACCCACTCCGCCGCCAGGGACCGGGTCATGTGGATCACGCCGGCCTTGGAGGCGTTGTAGGACACCTGCCACTGGGGGATGTTGACGATGGAGCCGGACATGGAGGCCATGTTGACAATGGCGCCGCGGATGCCGTTGTCGATCATGATCCTGCCCACCGCCCGGGCCATGATGAACTCGCCGGTGAGGTTCACGTCGATAACCTCCCGGAACTCAGCCACCGTGGCCTCCATGGTGGTCTGGTGCATGCAGATGCCGGCATTGTTGAACAGAATATCGATATGGCCCGAGCGCTTCATCACCTCTGCCAGGGCGGCGTCCACCTGATGCTCATCGGTGACGTCGCAGGGGATGTAGTAGGCCTTGTTGCCGTCGCCCTCGATGAGCCTGACGGTCTCGTCCGCGCCGTGGCGGCAGAAGATCACGATCTCCGCGCCGGCCTTGGCAAGACCTCTGGCCACCACCTGGCCGATGCCGCGGCCCGCGCCGGTGACGATGGCAGTCTTGCCCTTGAGGCTGAACATTTCTTCCAAATAGGACATGATACAAATCCTCCTTAAAATAATTCCCTATTTCTGCACGTCGATCAGGACCTTCATGGTGGTCTCGCGGTTGGCGTCGATGTACTGATAGGCCGCCAGGTAGTCCCGGAAGGCGAAGCGCCTGCTCATCAGCGGCTGGAGGCGCACCTTTCCGGCCTCCACCAGCTCAATGGCGGTGACATAGTCCTCACTGCGGTACATCATGGTGGTGTTCAGGTCCAGCTCATGGTCGTTGAGCACCGCCAGGTCCACGTTGGCCATGCCGGCGTAGACCGCCACCAGGATGATGATACTGCCCTTGCGGGCGTAGGCGATGGCCTGGCCCATGGTGGTATCGTTGCCGGCGCAGTCGAAGATCACGTCGGCCTTGTCCGGGCCGAAGGCCTCCACCAGCGCCTCGCCGAAGTTCTTCTCCCGGGTATTGAAGGTGTAGTCCGCGCCGCACTCCCTCGCCTTCTCCAGGCGATAGCCGGAGATATCCGTCACCATCACCGCCGCGGCCCCCAGGGCCTTCACCGCCTGGGCCACCAGAATGCCGATGGGGCCTGCGCCCAGCACGGCGATCTTCATGCCCTTCACGTCGCCGGGGCGGCGGGCGGCGTGGACGGCCACGGCCAGCGGCTCGATCATGGCGCCCTCGTCGAAGCTCATGGCGTCGGGCAGCGGCGTCACCTTGGAGGCATCCACGGCGAAATACTCCGAGGCCACGCCGGTGGTCTGAAAGCCCATGACCTTCAGCTCCTCGCAGAGGTTGTACTTCCCGTGGGTGCAGGGGTAGCACTTCCCGCAGAACACCTGGGGCTGAATGGTCACCTTCTGCCCCACCCGCAGGCCCTCCACCCCCTCCCCCAGGGCGGCGATCTCGCCGGAGACCTCATGGCCCTGGGTGACGGGATACTTGGTGAACGGGTGCTCGCCGTGATAGACATGGATATCCGAACCGCAGATGCCGATCTCCATAATGCGGATCAGCACCTGCCCCGCCCCGGCCCGGGGCGCCGGGACGCGGCGAAACTCGATCTGACCCGGCGCCGTCATGACCTGCTGCAGCATCTCTTGTTCCATACGCAACTCCCTCTCAAATTGGTCAGGTCAATTTCTTAACCAACTTAAATTATTCTCCGAAAAAACAGGACGCCCCGCTGGGATGCCAGGATGGTCCGTCTTCTCTGCCTGTAGTATACGACGATTTTGCCCAAACAGCAACACCCAAATGGAAGCTTTTCCGAAAATTCATCAATACTGCAAAAAATCGCCGGCTGTTTTTATGAAAACAGAACAAGCGTCGCCGGTTCCCTGATTTTTTTCACGTTGACAGTCCGCGTTTGTCTTGGTAAACTAAAAGTACCAGGCATACCCGATCCGCACACGAGAAAAGGAGGAATCCCATGCGAAACAAGGCTGAAACCAAGTCTGCCCCGGTCTATACAGACCCCTATACCTTCCGGGGGCGCATTCCCCTCAAGCACGCCATTCCCCTGGGCATCCAGCACGTGCTGGCCATGTTCGTCGGCAACCTGACGCCGCTCATCATCATCTGCGGCGCCTGCGGGCTGATCGCCGACGAGCCGGCGCTCTACGTCTCCCTGCTGCAGAACGCCATGCTGGTGGCCGGCCTGGTCACGCTGGTGCAGCTGTTCTCCATCGGCCCCATCGGCGGACAGGTCCCCATCATCATGGGTACCAGCTCCGGCTTTCTGGGCGTCATGCGCTCGGTGGCCGGCACCATGGGCGGCGGCGTCCTCGCCTACGGGGCGATCCTGGGCGCGTCCATCATCGGCGGCCTGCTGGAAACCGTTTTGGGCTTCTTCATCAAGCCCCTGCGCAGGCTCTTCCCCCCGGTGGTCACAGGCAGCGTGGTGCTGGCCATCGGCCTGAGCCTTATTTCCGTGGGCGTCAACTCCTTTGCCGGCGGCAATACGGCGGCGGATTTCGGCTCGCTGGAGAATCTGTTTGTGGGCTTCCTGGTCCTGGTGGTCATTGTCGTCCTCAAGCACGCCACCAAGGGCATCACCTCCACCGCATCCATCCTCTTCGGCATTCTCTTCGGCTACATCCTCTGCGCCGTCATGGCGCTGATCCTGCCCACCACGGCCGTCAGCGCCGAGGGCGCGGCGTACACCAAGGCCTGGGTCCTCAACTGGGCCAAGATTCAGGACGCCGCCTGGTTCTCCCTGCCGGCGCTGCTGCCGGTGAAGCCGGTGTTTGAGTGGGGGGCCATCATCCCCATCGGCATCATGTTCATCGTCACCGCCGTGGAGACCGTGGGCGACACCGCCGGCTGCATCGAGGGCGGCATGGACCGCGAGGCCACCGACAAGGAGCTCTCCGGCGCGGTCACCTGCGACGGCATCGGCTCGTCCTTCGCGGCGCTCTTCGGCGTCCTGCCCAACACGTCCTTCTCTCAGAATGTGGGCCTGGTGGCCATGACCAAGGTGGTCAACCGCTTCGCCCTGTCCCTGGGGGCGGTTTTCCTGGTGCTGTGCGGCCTGAGCCCCAAGCTGGCTGCGGTGATCTCCATCATGCCCCAGAGCGTCCTGGGCGGCGCGGCGGTGATGATGTTCTCCTCCATCGCCATCTCGGGCATTCAGCTGATTACCAAGCACGGCGTCACACCGCGGATCATCACCATTGTCTCGGTGGCCCTGGGCGTGGGCTACGGCCTGGGCGCCACTGCCGGCTCCATCGCGGGGCTGGGTGAGAACATCAACCTGGTGTTCGGCGGCAGCGGCATCGTCCCGGCGGCGCTGCTGGCAATCCTGCTCAACCTCCTGATCCCCAAGGGGCCGGAGGATCTGGCAGCGGAGACCGCTGCGGACCACCTGCGGGAGCTGAAGGCACAGAACATGACCGAGGCCAAACAGGACAAGAAATAACCGGCCCGCAGATGTCCGGGGGATTGTATTTCCCCCGGACGTTTTGTATAATAGAGCCATCTTGATGAACAAATGGAGGTTTTTCCCATGTTTGACGCCAAGTTGTGGAGCCGGCAGGCCAATCTGGTGGCCGATATCCTCTCCCGCGCGCCCCAGTTCGATAAGGCAAAGCGCATCGGCACCGCTGAGTTCCAGCGGCGGCACAAGGCCGTCTGGCAGGCGCTGGAGCAACACGGCTTTGACTGCGGCCTGGTCTATTCCGACGAGCACTACGCCGGCGACGTGCCCTATCTGGGCGGCAACACCAACATCTCCGTGGAGCCGGTGGCGGGCATCATCGGGCCCAACGGCTTCTTCCTGCTGGCGGGCCTGGAGGGCGGCTACTGTGCCGAGCAGCTGGCGCCCCGCTCCGGCTGCCAGGTGCGGAAGGTGGAGATGCTCAAGCTGGCCGACGAGGACTACCCTGTGGCGGCCGTCCGCGTGGAGGACGTGCTGGAGGAGGCCTGCGGCCGTCGCCCCAGGAACATGGCTCTGCTGACCCCCAGCCAGGTGCTGCCCATGAGCATGTACCAATATATGGTAGACTACTTCGGGGACCCCTGCTGCGTGGTGGAGGCCCAGGAGCTGTACTACAAGGTCAAGTATATCAAGTCCGATGCCGAGATGGAGATGCTCTCCATCGCCTCCAAGCTGTGTGACCCCATGATCGAGGCCATGGCCAGCGTCATCCGCCCTGGGATGTATGAGACCCAGGTGGCCCAGTGGGCCTCCGCGGTGGCCTACGAGCTGGGCGTGGAGCAGATGGGCTTCCAGGTGATGGTCACAGCCAATGAGGCCAACCGCACCCTCATCGGCAAGGCCATGAACCGCCCCATTCAGGCGGGTGACTATGTGATGCTGGGCGTCGGCCCCAAGTGGGACGGCCTCACCGCCTGTGAGCGGCAGACCATCGTGGTCGCCGACCGGCCGGAGAAAATGAGCGACGACCAGAAATTCTGGATCTCCTTCACCGAGGACGCCTTCCGCGTGGGCCTGGACGCCTACATCGACGTGGCCAAGCACGACAAGCCCGCCAAGCTTCAGGAGCAGGCCCTGGTGGACTACTACGCCAGCCGCTCTGACGAGGTCTCCCGCCGCATCGGAAAGCCGGTGGATCTCTCCATCCTCAAGCCCTACACCGGCACCCACAACGCCGGCTACACCGAGTGCCAGGAGTTCTACGGGGCCATCACCCTGGGCTCCGACGAGCCGCTGGGCTCCCAGATCGTCACCATGCTGGACGTGGCGGTCCGCGGCTTCGGCAACCACTGGAACGACGTGGTCATCCCCGGGCTGGACTACGTGCTGGTGGAAAAGACCCTGGGCAAGTACGGCCACGACGTCAAGGTCCTCAACGACCTGCCCATCAGTGTGCAGAATTTCGTGGGCCGCGGCTTTTAAGGAAATTTTTTCCATTTCCAGCCGCGTTTCGCCCCGTTTTGCGCCGCGGCGATGGTATGATGGCCCTACAGCTTACCTAATACGAGCAGCCAAACCCGTTGAGGAAGGCCGCGGCACCGCCGCGGCCTTCCTTCTGTTTTTCCACAGGCTATTTTTCGCCATTCCCCGATATTTCCCAACATCTTGTGTTTATGAATAAAATTAAATACAAATTATTGTGTATCACCGACTGATTTCGCGCGAATTTTTCCCACAATCTGGTAAAATAGAGCCATCGGAAATGGCGAGAAATCGGAGAGGAATTTCCCGCTGTCTGCACGAAGGAGGAGAGGACAATGCAGAAGCCGAAATCACGAACGTTTCTGGAGTCCGGGCGGGTGGTGTATCTGCCCGCCGGGGCGGTGCGGCCCAACCCGTCGCAGCCGCGGAAGGTGTTCGACCCCCAGGGGTTACAGGAGCTGGCCGCCAGCATCACCCAGTACGGCATCTTACAGCCGCTGTCGGTGCGGCGGCGGAAGGACGGCTATGAGCTGGTGGCGGGAGAGCGCCGCCTGCGGGCCGCGCGCATGGCAGGGCTTTCGGAGGTGCCCTGCATCATCCTGGCGGTGGACGAGGAGCAGTCGGGCATGCTGGCGCTGGTGGAGAATTTGCAGCGCCGGGACCTGGACTTCATCGAGGAGGCCGAGGGGCTGGCCCGGCTCATGCGCCTGTACGGCCTGAGCCAGGAGCAGGCCGCCATGCGCGTGGGCAAGAGCCAGTCGGCGGTGGCCAACAAGCTGCGGCTCCTGCGTCACCCACCCCAGGTGCTCTCGGCCATCCGGCGCTGCCGCCTGTCCGAGCGCCACGCCCGGGCGCTGCTGCGCCTGCCGGACGAGAGCTCCCGCATGGAGGCCATTGAGGTGATCCTGCAGAAGGGC
Source organism: Oscillospiraceae bacterium (assembly GCA_022792945.1). Taxonomy (GTDB): domain Bacteria; phylum Bacillota; class Clostridia; order Oscillospirales; family Oscillospiraceae; genus Avoscillospira_A. The sequence continues at coordinate 13,467 of JAAWBZ010000032.1, forward strand.
CTCAACGTGGCCCAGACCGAGCAGTACATAGACCGCCTGGTCCGCGAGCCCCAGCGCCCCGAGCCGCGGCGCGGTCTGGGCCGCTTCGTCCTGCGGGACGTGCGGCTGTTCCTCAACACGGTGGAGCACAATCTGGACCTCATCAAGAATGCCGGCATCGAGGCCGCCAAGACTCAGGAGGAGACGGACGAGGAAATCGTGCTGACCATCCGCATCCCCAAGAAAGCCGGATAAGGCTTCCCAAAACCGAAAAGCACCGCCCCCGCGACGATGGATATCGCGGGGGCGGTGTTTTTCATAGGGGCTCAGGCCGCGGCGGCCTCCGGCAGCAGCTGGCAGAAGATCCGCTCGGTCATCTCCAGGATGTAGCGGCAGTCCCGCTGCACGTCGGCGGCGGCGGTTAGATACTGGGCGTGGATGTCCCGGAAGCACGCCGCCAGATCGCGCATCCGAGCCGCACGGGCCTCCCGGGCGGCGTCCAGGCGGCGGAGAAACTGGTCCTGCAGGGCGTCCTCATAGGCCCGGTGGTCCCGGATAGGGGCGCGGAAGCAGTTGTTATGGACGTAGGTAAAGGCGTCGGACGTATAGTGGATCAGCTTGCCCAGGCGGTAGTAGTCGTAGATCGTCCAGTGGCGCCGGCGCTCCAGGACGCCGATGGTCCGGTCGATCCAGCGCTGGGCGTTTTGGTAATTGTGGCCGTAAAACCAGCGGGCGCGGATGGAGCCCTTGCAGTAGGAGAGGGGATTGCGGTCCGGCTCCACGCAGCCCATGTAAAAGGCGGCGCTGCGGGTGCGGGTGGGCCGCTGCGGCAGACGGCCCATGAGATACCGCCCCAGAAGGCGGTGGCTTTCCTGCTTCATGCGTTTGCCTCCATGAGAAACGTTCTACTGCATTATAGCACGGTTTTTCAAAAAAAGTGTGAACAACGCGCGGCGCGCACGCCAAGTTTTTCTGGAATTTTTTGCGCATTTTTCAACAATTGCCACAAAATTCCCCACAGCCTGCCCGCCGCGCACGTTTTCGCGCCGTCTCCATATGATAAGACAGGAAGTACATTTCCCACTTTCAAGCGGAAGGAGCCATCGACGGCATGATCGTAGAACTGCAAAACGCCACCCTGACCTACCAGTCGCCCGACGGCGAGGTGGAGGCCCTGCAGGGGATCACCTTCGGCGTGCGGGAGGGCGAGTTCGTCAGCATCGTCGGCCCCTCCGGCTGCGGAAAATCCACGCTGCTCTCCCTGATCGCGGGGCTGGAGGCCCCGTCGTCGGGGGCGGTATTGGTGGACGGCGAGGCCGTCTCGGCCCCGTCGCCCAAGGTCGGCTTCATGCCCCAGAAGGATCAGCTCTTCCCCTGGCGCACCATCCTGGGCAACGTTACCCTGGGCCTGGAGCTCCAGGGCCTGCCCCGGCGGGAGCAGCTCGCCCGGGTCAACGAGCTGCTGGAGCGCTACGGCCTCGCGGCCTTCGCCGGGAAGACCCCCGCCCAGCTCTCCGGCGGCATGCGCCAGCGCTGCGCCCTGATCCGCACCCTGGCCACCAGTCCCAAGATTCTGCTGCTGGATGAGCCGTTTTCCGCGCTGGACTACCAGACGCGCCTGAGCGTCTCGGCGGACATCTATTCCATCATCCGCCGGGAGCACAAGACGGCGCTGCTGGTCACCCATGATATCTCCGAGGCCATCAGCCTCTCGGACCGCATCGTGGTCCTCTCCCGCCGCCCGGCCCGGATCAAGGCCGTCCACACCCTGGAGGACCTGGCGGGCGTGCCGCCCATGGCGCGGCGGGACCATCCCAGCTTTCCATCGTACTTCCAAACCATCTGGAAGGAGCTGGATGTCAATGTCTGAACCATCCCCCCAGCGTCTGGCGTACCTGCGGGGCCGCCGGCGCCGGCGGACGGCAGTGCTGCTCTGGCGGGCAGGGCTGCTGCTGGCGCTGTTCCTCGGCTGGGAGCTGGCCGCGCGGCTGGGGGCCATCGACTCGTTTATCGTCTCCTCGCCCTCGCGGATGTGGGAGACCCTCTGTTCCCTGGCCCGCTCGGGCGACCTGGCGCTGCACGTCGGCACCTCGGTCTGGGAGACCGTGGCGGGCTTTCTCCTGGGGACGCTGCTGGGGACGGCAGCGGCGGTGCTCCTGTGGTGGAGCCCGTTTCTCTCCAAAATTCTCGACCCCTATCTGGTGGTCCTCAACGCCCTGCCCAAGACGGCCCTGGGGCCGGTGTTCATCGTGTGGATCGGCGCGGGGCCCTCGTCCATCATCGCCATGACCCTGGCCATCTCCCTGATCGTGACGATTCTGGATATGCACAACGGCTTTTTGGCCACGGACCCGGGGAAGATCCGCCTCATGCGCACCCTGGGAGCCAGCCGCCGGCAGATCCTCACCAAGCTGGTGCTGCCGGCCAACTTCACCACCATGATCAACGCCCTGAAGGTCAACGTGGGCCTCTCGTGGGTGGGCGTGATCATGGGCGAGTTCCTGGTGTCCAGGGCGGGCCTCGGCTACCTGATCGTCTACGGCTCGCAGGTGTTCAAGATGGACCTGGTGATGACAACGGTGCTGATCCTGGCCGCGGCGGCGGCCCTGATGTATCAGGGCATCCTGTGGCTGGAGAAGGCGTTGAAAAAATATATGGGAGTGACTGTATGAAAAAGCTATGCGCGCTGATCCTGGTACTTACGACGCTCCTTCTGCCCGCCTGCGGCCAGAAGGAGGACGTGACGGTGGTCCGGCTCAACGAGGTGACCCACTCGGTGTTCTACGCGCCGTTCTATGCGGCAATGCACCTGGGCTTCTTCGCGGAGGAGGGCCTGGAGATTGAGCTGACCAACGGCGGCGGGGCCGACAAGGTGATGACGGCGGTGCTCTCGGGCCAGGCGGACATCGGCCTGGCGGGGCCGGAGGCCTGCATTTACGTACTGCTGGAGGGCCGGGAGGACTACCCGGTGGTCTTCGCGCAGCTGACCAAGCGGGACGGATCGTTCCTGGTGGGCCGGACGGACGAGGCGTTCTCCTGGGAGGACCTGCGCGGCGCTACCATCCTGGGCGGGCGCAAGGGCGGCGTGCCGGAGATGACGCTGGAGTACGTCATGCGCCAGAACGGCATCGTGCCGCAGGAGGACGCGGTGGTGGACACCTCCGTGCAGTTCAACATGATGGCGGGGGCGTTCACGGGGGGCAACGGCGACTATGTGGCGCTGTTCGAGCCGACGGCCACGGAGGTGGAGCTGGAGGGCAAGGGCTGCGTCCTCACGTCCATCGGACAGGAGAGCGGCGAGATCCCCTACACGGCGTTTTTCGCGGCGCAGAGCTACCTGGAGAAGAACGCGGACACGGCGCAGCGGTTCACCAACGCCGTGGCCCGGGGCCAGGCCTGGGTGCGCAGCCACACGGCGGCAGAGATCGCGGAGGCCATCGCGGACCAGTTCCCGGACACGGACCTGGCGGTCCTGGAGGCGGTGTGCCAGCGGCATCTGGACATAGACGCGTGGAACGAGACGCCGGTCATGGCGGAGGCGTCGCTGGAGCGGCTCCAGGATGTCATGGAGACTGCCGGAGAGCTGGCGCAGCGGGTTGCGTTTGCGGATCTGGTGGATAACCGGTTCGCGGAGGCGGCAAAGTAGGTAAAGCACCCCCCGGGCAGCTGCCCGGGGGGTTGTAATCTGGGGAAAACAGCGGGGGACGGCGGGTTTTTCAGAGGCAAGAAAGGACCCCGGGCAAAGCCCGGGGTCCGAATTGCTAGGGATCAGAAATTTGCTTACTCGGCAAACGCTGTCACGAAGACCACAGCAGCCTTGCCGTCCTCGAGAACAATAGTAACGCGATCATTCTCGCTGAGGCTGGTAGTAGAGCCGTCACCATCGGCGGTGGCATCATAAACCGTATAGTCGTCAGTCTGCGTGTAAGTGCCGCTCGCGGTAGTGTTTGCGACTTCATTCTTCACGCGGAGCACGCCGTCACCGTCGCTCATAACGTACTTATTCGGAGCAATAGTCACCTCGGTGGCATCCGTGACCTCCTCATCAGACACAGTCAGGTCATAGACCAGACCTTGAGTGATGGTCTCACCCTCGGTAATATAGGTAACCTTCTCACCATCAATGATGAACTCGGCCGCATCCTTGCCATTCACACGAAGAGTCGTATCAAACGCATAGGCATACGTCACATCCTCGGTGCTGAGGCCCTTGGACTGATTCACAGCATAAACAGCGGTGGCAGCAAGACTACCCTTCGCGTGTGTAATCAAGAGACTGGTCGCATCATAGGAGATGTTCTTAGTCGGCAAACCAGTGAAAGAAGTAACCTTGTTGTTGTCATCAATGTTGGTAACAACTGTTTTGGAATTCAGATAGTAGGAGGTGCCCGCGATTGTCGCGCTGTCCTTTGTCAGGGTTGCACCGCTGACACTGACTGTGTCCGCATAGTCGCCCAGCGGGGTGAAGGTATACTTGTTGTCGGAGTTGGTGGAGTAGGACACCCACTTACCAACATTCACAACGCCCTTACCGTCGTCATTCCAAGTGCTGGCCGCGTCTGCAACCGTGGTGTTCTGCATCTTGCCATTTCCATCCAGCGGCTTAGTGGGATCCTTGAAGCTGTCAATCTTGTTATCCTTAAAGGTGTTAACGTTGACATTCTCCTGCTTGCCATCGGTGTAAATCACCTTAGCCTGTACGGCGGTGCTGCTCGCAAAACTATCGTTGGTTGCTTTCATGGAAACAACGTAAACATAGTTCGTAGTAGAGCCGGCCTCTTCAACCGTGGAACCGATCACATTGCCGTAGGTATCCAGATAATAGGTGTAGGTGCCATCGAAATCATCCTGCACAATGCTCTCAAATGTTCCTTCGTGAGCTGCACGGCTGTATTTAGTCCCGCCTACAGTGATCTCACTGTTGGTGTAACGGCTCATAGTACCGCTAACGGTTTCGGGAACAATGACTTCCTGGACATCGCCGTTTGCCTTGGTATACAGGACATAAGAATCTTCGTCATCTGCGGTGAAAGCAGTCGTTTTGAAGTCACCGGCACCACCGCTGATCGTGATTTTCTCTTCCTTGCCTTCAATCACGTCGCCGTTCTTATCCAGGGACGCCTTGGTCCACTTCGTAATCTGGCCGAAGTAGGTGCCGATCTCAACAATCGTAATCTCGTCGTCATCCACAAAGACCTCGGTCAAAGTACCCTGACCGCCGAACTTATCTGTGGTGTTGCCAGACTTGATTGCATCGCTCTTGGAATCATATACATGACTCTCCACACCGTCAATGGTGTAGACAATAGAAGCACTCTTTACCTTGCCGATATCGGTGTAAATAGTGCCGGCATTGACCTGCTCGGTGTAGCTGACGTCGGGGGTCTCGGCGTAGGTGCCGATGGAATCGCCATCATACTTCCACTCGTGTGCCGGACGGCCAAAACCATCCGCCTCAGCACTGGTGGCAACGAAGCCCTTTGTACCGGTGCTGTCGAAGCAGTCCTCGCCAAGGTTGAGATACAGATCATCAACAACGTATTTCTTCTCATGTGCGCTGGAACCGGTACCAGTAATGTTATTAGCCTCAGCCGGAATCTTCTCAGGGGCTTTCGCGCCAGCAACGATTTCCACGCCGCCAACAGTGATAGAGGAACCCTTGTCGGAATACTCCACCATGGGGGCCTTGAGGGCGTTGAACATCATCAGAGCAGCATTGTCACGGCTCAGGGGAGCGCTGTAGTCAAAGTTACGGGCAAAGCCGGACAGCAGGCCCGCGCTCTTGGCGTCAGCCAGAACCTTGGAGGCCCAGGTGGTGCCAACATAACCGGCGGCGTCCGCATCATAACCCAGCGCGCAGAGGAGCATCTTCGCAGCCTCAACGCCGGTCACGTTGCCGTCGGGGTTGAACTTGTTGCCGCCAACGCCGGCAACCAGCTTCACATTGGAAGCGTAGGCGATATAGCCCCGCGCCCAGTGGTAGCCGCAATCGGTGAACACATTCGCAGCGGAGTAGAGAGGACCAACATCCTCGCCACCGTTCAGGATGAACGTAACCATCTTAGCCATTTCGGCACGAGTAACGTTGCCATTGGGTTTAAAGGAGCCATCGGTGTAACCGTTAATAACACCGAGGGCATTCATGACTTCGACGGCCTCGGTATTTTTAACAGAAGCGGCGTCAGTGAAGTCG
>JAAWBZ010000213.1 GCA_022792945.1 Oscillospiraceae bacterium
ATAGAAATCCGCCAAGGTGCTGTAGAGGCTGAATGCATCGGTAAACTCCAAAATAAGCAATTCCATGGTCCGATCAAACTGCCGGCTGTTATAATATACCTCCACCATCTCCTCCACACCCTTGAGCCTTAAAAGTTCCCCATAGGAAAGCCATTTGGTGGACAATACCTCATAGGGCGGACGGTCTGTTTGAAGAATCCCAAGCTCGCTGGCTCTATATCCCAGCTCAGAACCCCTCAGCACCTTCAGGAATCCCAGCTGAAGCTGCTGGGGCCTTAAGGCGTACACGTCATTAAAGGACTGCTGAAATTCCTCCATAGTTCCGAAGGGAAGCCCGGCTATTAAATCCAGATGCTGATGTACATTGTGATTCCTCTGTATTTCTCGTACCCTGAGGGCAATTTTTGAAAAGTCTGCATTTCTGTGAATTTCTTGAAGCACCCTGGCGTTGGTTGACTGAACGCCGATCTCCAGCTGTACCTGCCCGGACCTCAGGCGTTGTAACAATTCTATTTCCGTTTCATCCAAAATATCTGCGGAAATTTCAAAATGGAAGTTGGTGATACCGTTATCTCTCTCCCTAATAAAGGCAAGCAGTTCCCTGGTACGCTCATGGTTCACATTAAAGGTACGGTCCACAAATTTCACCTGGGGCACTCTCTGATCCAGAAAAAATTGAAGTTCCCTTTTCACCAGCTCCAGGTTTCGAAAACGGACACGTTTGTCTATGGAAGACAGACAGTAGCTGCAGGAAAAGGGACAGCCCCGACTGCTCTCGTAGTAGATAATTCGATTACGGAAATGACTCATATCCTCATATGGAAAGGACAGAGTATCCAAATTCTCGTAATCCCGCGGGGGAGTGCGGCAGATTACACTGTGCGTCAGTACAGCAGCTTCTATTCTATTCTCCGCCAGATCAGACCTTCTCCCTCCTTCATCCTCAATCCCCTTACGATAGACCAGTCCTTTGATTCCAGACAGCTCACCCTGGCCGTGATACCAGCTTAGAAGCTCACGAAGCGTGGTTTCTCCCTCCCCTACCAGGATCCCACACACATTTTTTTCTTCTTTTAAAATCCTCTCACAGTCATAGGAGACCTCCGGGCCTCCCAGCCATATATCTGCCCCTGGCAATATTTTTTTCAGATCCCTGAGGATGGCTTTCACATACTCTATATTCCAGATGTAGCAGGAAAAGGCCACAACATCCGGTTTTCTCCTGTAAATATCTGCCAGTATATCCCCCCGCAGGTGGTTAATGGTGTATTCCCCTATTTCCACCTGATCTTTCCATTCTCCTGCGTTGGCCCTAAGACTGTACACCGCCAGGTTCGAATGAATATATTTTGCGTTAATAGCCGCAAGCAGTAATTTCATGTTTATCCTTCCCTCATATCTCAAACCGTGCTGGCAAACTGACTGTTGTAAAGGTTTGCATAGAACCCTTTCTTTTCAAGCAGAGTCTCATGATTTCCCTGCTCAATGATATGACCGTCCTTCATCACAAGGATCACATCTGCCTCCTTGATGGTGGACAGGCGGTGGGCCACA
>JAAWBZ010000033.1 GCA_022792945.1 Oscillospiraceae bacterium
CCTTGCCCTTTATCGTCCATATCGTGCCGAGGCGGGTGTTATCATCCAGACCTCAAAAGTAGTAAACAGGTAGTACATTTGCAGGGGGATCTGCTAAAAGTCCAGATATATCAACCATTTTCAAGGACAGGATGTGTACTTCCATGGCAAATGAATACTTTTTCTCCAGCTCCGGCTGGAGGATATACCGCCAGCCAGCCTCTTCCAGACCGCCTCCGACCAGCATCACGGGAACCAGTACGATGATCGCGTAGATCGGCGCGCCGCTTTCGTATCCGCAAATCACACATTGCGGTATGAGGAACAGAATTGCCATCACCACGACCATCAGGTAGGAAAAAACAGGATGCCGGAAATCAAATATATTTTTTAACCACGCCTTCACGCCTGCAACGCTGCGGCTGCGCTTTAGCGCGCAGTAGGATGCAATTGTGGGGGACAATCCGCCCAGCAGATACGGCACATACAGCCATTTATGAGCGCTCAGCGAGATTCCCTGAAGGCTGCATAATACGCAGCTCCCCCAGCCCAGCAGCATGAGCAGGAAGGTAAGGCTCAAATAGTTTTTATTCAGCTTGCTCACAGCGCTCATCCCTCCTTCTGAATCCGCTCCTCCAAAGCCGCGTAGGGCGGGCGCAGGAGGCGGAGGGTCAGGAGGGCGTGGAGGCTGAAATAGAGGCCGGCCCACAGCGGCAGCAGCAGCAGAAACAGCGGCGGCAGCGCCAGGGCGATCACCACCGGCAGCATCAGCAGCAGCGCCGAGGGCAGAGCACGGAGGGGGTTTGCCAGGGAGATGAAGCAGGTGTTGCGCAGCAGCTGCCACGCCGTGCAGGTGAAGCGGGCGTGGAACGGCGGCATCTGCGATGCCAGCAGCGCGCACAGCAGCAGCGCCGCGCTGGCGAGCAGCAGCACCGTCTGCGCGCCGGCCACCAGCGCCGCCATGACCTGGAGCGCCAGCAGCGCCGTGGGGACCAGCAGGACGCAGAAGCCCACAGTGATCTGCGGAAATCCGGTCCTAAAGCCCCGGAAAAACGCCCGGAGGCAGGAGCGGCCGTCCTCCTTGTCCCGCAGGACCCGGATGCCGCTGTACAGCCCCGCCCAGGACGCCCCCAGCGTGACCACCGGCAGGGCGCAGAGCACGAACAGCACGTTCAGCACGATCAGGTCCCACAGGAAGGACAACGCCTGCATCAGGCCGGAATCATAGGAAAAAATGCCTTTCATGGGAAATCCACCTCCCCTTCCGCAGCTCTACACCGCTTCCGTCAGCTCCCGCAGGAACTGACCCACCCGGTGCAGCTGACCGGGCTTGCACTCGCGCAGCCACGCCGCCTCATAGGCCGGGAGCCACGCCTCCCACCCGGCCCGCACGGCGGCGCGGTCGCCCTCCCCGGCGCGGAGCAGGACCGTCTCATTGAGCAGGCCGACGGCCCGGGCCGTCAGGGCCAGGTCCTGGTACCGGGGATCGTCCCCCAGGTCGGCGAAGGTCTCCGCCAGCTCCCGGCAGCGGGCGATGTGGGCGCGGATACGCGGCGGGTCCACATCCAGGGGCTTTTCCGCGCCGCGGCGGCGGGCGCTGAGCCAGGGAACGATCTGCGCCCACTCGGCGGTGCGCTCGCAGTCGCCCAGGTCCCGGAGCAGCTGCGCCATGTTCAGCTCGATCTGATCGTACAAAAGGGCGCTGACGGCGGCGTCGAAGTCCCCGTCCGGCCCGCCCAGGGCGTTCCACGCCTTCTCGGCCCCCAGGGCCACGCCGAACTGCTGGCTGTTCCAGCCGCAGATGGCCCCGAAGTCGCCCCAGTTGGTGTTCAGCAGGCCCGCCGCGCCGTTTTCCAGGCCGCAGCGGGCCATTTTCGTGATGTTCCCGGTGGAGCGGTCGATCTCCTCCACAAAGCGGTTCCACGCAGAGGTGCCGGGGCAGACCACCTGCGGATGGCCGCACCGGGCGAAGAACCGGACGTGCGCCTCCACCGGCTCCTTGAGATAGCACCAGTTGAGGAACACCACGTCCGCCGGCAGCGCCGCCGCCTGCTCCGGGTGATTGAGGACGATGTCGCCCCACATCTGCACCGTCTTGCCGCGGCGCTTCAGATGCTCAATCAGCTTTCCCACGAAGCGGACGTACTCCTCGGCAGCGTCCTTGCCGGCGTTGCGGCCAGTGCAGAGGTCGAACGTCTCGTCGCAGCAGATGTTGAAGCGATTGCTGCGAAACAGGGGGATATACTGATCCATCAGGGCGCAGATCAGCGCCAGGCTCTCGGGGTTGGAGACGTCGATGGTGTGGTGGTCCATTTTCTCCATCCAGTAGTGTTCCGTGGGCCGGTAATCGGGCAGCTCGCAGAGATGGCGGTAGCGCTCGCTGCTCAGCAGGTCGTGGAGGTGGCCGAAGGTGGAGAGGGAGGGGACCAGCTCGATGAAGTGGAGGTGGCAGTAGTCGTCCAGGGCCAGGATTTCTTCGGTGCTCAGCCGGTCGCCGGGGCCGGTGATCCCGCGGCACTCGACGAACTCGTAGTTGCTCTCCACATACAGCTCCAGGCAGTTGACCTTCAGCCGCGCCAGCTCCCGGACCATGTGCCGGAGCTGCTCCAGGGTGGGCACGCGGCCCCGGGAGACGTCGTGGTAGAAGCCGCGGTCGGCGTAGTCGGGCCGGTCCTCGATCCGCAGGCACGGCAGGGCCGCGCCGAACTCCGAGAGCAGCTGGTCCAGGGTCTGGAGGCCGTAGAACGCGCCGGCGGGGCCGTCGCCGGCGATGTCCACGCCGTCCTCGGCGATCTCCAGGACGTAACCATCCCCCGCCGCACCGTGGCGGATGCGCAGGGGGCGCGCCGCCTCGGCAGCGGTGAGGCGGACGGGCTGGCCGGTCAGGTCCTCCAGCCGGGCCTTCAGCCGTCCGGCGTGGCAGGCCAGCCGCCGGTCGGTCCCGGCGGGCAGGACGATGGAGAGGGCCGCGGCGTTGCAGACGCCGGCACGGCGGCGGATGGTCTTGGGCATGGGAATGAGCTTCATCGGTGGTTTCCCCCATTCGTGATTCTTGCCCCCAGCGTATCACACCGAAAGCCCCCGGGTCAAGGCAAAACGCGAAAAAATTTGGGCGGCGGGGCGAATCGGTCAAATTTGTCGGGGCCTTAGGTTTAATTTGTCGATTGTCACGGGGGCTTCCCTATATTTTAATAAAATCAGAAACAAAAAGGGGGCTTTTCTCATGAGCGGCAAGGTGCGCATCGGCGTCCTGGGAGCAGGACGCGGCGAGACCATGATGAAATACTGTGCCACGGCGGACAATGCGGCGCTGGTGGCCGTGTGCGACAGGAGCGAGGAATTCCTGGCCCGGGCCAGGGCCAAGCTGGCGGGCGGGGACATCGCCTATTACACGGATTTTGAAGAATTCCTGCGGCACGAGCTGGATGCGGTGGTCCTGGCCAACTACGCCACCGACCACGCGTCCTTCGCCATCCGGTGCCTGGCGGCAGGCAAGCACGTCCTCAGCGAGGTGCTCCCCTGCGAGACCCTGTCCGAGGCCGTGGCACTGGCTGAGGCGGTGGAGAAAAGCGACAGGGTCTACGCCTACGCCGAGAACTACTGCTTCATGCCCGCTCCCCGGGAGATGCGGCGGCTCTATCGGGCGGGAAAGCTGGGGGAGTTTGAGTACGGCGAGGGAGAGTACTTCCACAACTGCGAGTCCATCTGGCCCTCCATCACCCGGGGCGAGCCGGAGCACTGGCGCAACCGCATCCACGCTGCCTATTACTGCACTCACTCCATCGGGCCGCTGCTGCACATCACGGGCCTGCGCCCGGTGCGGGTGACAGGCTTCGAGCTGCCCTACAACCGCCGCTGCGCCCGCTGCGGCGCCCGGGCTGGCCTGGGGGCGGTGGAGATGATCGAGCTGGAGAACGGCGCGCTGATCAAGAGCTGCCACGGCCTGGGCATCGCCCGGAACTCGGTGTGGTACACCGTCTACGGCTCCCTGGGCCGCCTGGAGAGCGCCCGGGAGGACGCGGAGCAGGGCGGGACAGGCCGCATCTACGTGAACCTGGACGCCCGGGAGGGGGAGAACGCCTCGAAGGTGGAGACCTACCTCCCCCGGGACGCCCACTCCGACGCCGCCGGGAGCTACGGCCACGACGGGTCGGACTACTATGTCATGTGGAACTTCATCGAGAAGATCCGCGGCAACCCTGACGCCGAGACCATCGACGTTTACGAGGCCCTGGACATGGGTCTGCCGGGCCTGCTGGCCTACCGGTCCATTTTGAACGGCGGCGCGCCGGAGACGGTTCCCGACTTCCGCCATCCGCTGGCCCGGGAGGCCTGCCGCCACGACACCGCCTGCACCGACCCGGTCAAGGCCGGGGACCAGTACATCCCCAGCTGCTCCCGGGGCAATCCCATCGTTCCCCCGGAGACCTACCGGCGCATCGCGCGGCTCTGGGAGAGCTCGGCGCGGACGGCCTACGGCGTGGTGACAGAATCACCAAATAAATCAGACGAAAATTGACGATTATGCACAGACCTCACAAAAGAAAGTTTAATTTTTCCGGTATGGAGGTTTAAATTTTCAGAATTACAAAAGCCCCGGGGCGCGCTATACTAAAATTATCCAAACTACCCATACCGAAGGAGGAGCAAGATCATGAAAAGATGGAACCGTATGCTGGCCCTGTTCCTGGCCGTGCTGACAGCCGCCGCGCTGTTTGCCGGCTGCGCCAAGGAGGAGGCCGCCCCGGATACCGCCCAGCCCGCCGCCTCCGGCAGCGGCAGCGGTGAGGCCGCCCCCGCCGCCGCCGGCGGCGGGAGCGACGAGCTGTACGTGGTGGAGGCCATGCCGCCCAGCGTCATGGTGCCCTACACCCCGGACTCCGCCGTGGGCCAGTACATCGCCGACGAGTTCGGCATCGCATTCAAGTTCACCGAGTACTCCGGCGATATCCAGGAGAAGCAGGCGCTGATGCTGGCCGGCCAGGAGTACAACGAGCTGCAGTATATGCAGGGCGAGAACATCGTGCAGCAGTACATCAACGCCGGCGCCCTTATCAACCTGGACGACTACAGGGACGTGATGCCCGACTTCTATGAGCGCTACGCCGACATGATCCCCTACTGGCGCGCCTCCGCGCCCGACGGCGGGCTGTATAAATTCGAGCGCGACACCCCCTGCCTCACCGAGACCACCTTCCCCCACAACGACATTCTGGTCCGCTCCGACATCCTGGAGTACTACGGCTGGCCGCAGCTGGTCACCGCCAGCGACTGGAAGGCGTTCCTGGAGCAGGCCCTCATCGACTTCCCCGAGAGCTACGACGGCCAGGCCACCGTGGGCCTGACCATGCCCATGGCCGAGTCCTACGGCATTCAGGGCATCGTCCCGGTGGGCTATGAGAAGGGAGACACCTACATCGCCGCCGGCAACGACTACTATACCTACAACGTCAAGACCGAGCAGTTTGAGGACTACCTCCTCAATCCCGAGGCCAAGGAGTCCTTCCAGTTCTTCAACGACCTCTACAAGTCCGGCGTCCTGGACGAGGAGTGCTTCACCGACACCGGCGACATCACCCTCCAAAAGATGAGCAACGGCCGCGCCATCGCCGTGTGGTACGTCACCTGGAACAAGGACACCGCCAACGCCGCCCTCACCGACGCGGGCCACCCCGAGATGAGCTATATCCAGCAGCCCTTCCAGCTGGATTCCCAGGCGGGGCAGGACTACGTAATGCCCGTGCGCTATTCGTATCCGTACTACTCCGTGGGCATCACCAGGAACTGCAAGGACCCCGAGCGCCTGTGCAAATTCATCAACTGGTGCTGCACCGACGAGGGTCAGATCATTCTCCAGACCGGCCTGGAGGGCGTACACTACACCGTGGAGAACGGCAAGCGCGTGGCCACCGACCTCTTCAAGCAGTGCACCCTGGACGAGGACACCAAGAAGGCCGAGGGCGTCATCGGCTGCATGGCGATGCTGCCCCTGTGCCATGAGCTGGCCGCTGACGGCCAGCCCTTCAACCTCAGCGAGACCCAGGCCTTCGTGGACGAGTTCAGCCTCACCGGGCGGGAGAAGGAGGCCTTCGCCGCCCTGGGCTGGGACAGCTCCAACGGCTGGTGGAACGACCACGGCCGCGGCGTGGACGCCGGGTACTATCAGTCCTGCTCTCTGGACGCCGCGTCGGACCTGGCCAAGGTGGGCGCGAAGATGGTGGAGACCCGTATCAAATACTCCGCCAACCTTCTGATGGCCGACGACTTTGACGCCGCCTGGAGCGAACTGATGGCGGAATACGACAAGCTGGACCATCAGGCCGTGATCGACGCGATGAACGCGAATCTGGCCTCCCACCAGTAACCGCATTTCCGTCCCATGTGGAATCCGCCCAGCGAAGCCGCGTTCGTTGGGCGGATTCTGACAGCAAGGAGGTCCTCTATGAAAACAACGGAACTGGCGGCCCCGGCGACTGGGCGCAGAAAGCTCTGGCTCCGGGCCAGGCGGCAGAAGTGGCTGTTTCTGATGCTGCTGCCGGCCTTTGCAACCATTGTGCTGTTCAATTACCTGCCTCTCTCCGGCTGGTATCTGGCCTTCTCGGACTACCGGCTGGGCGGCTCGCTGTTCGGCGGGGAGTTTGTGGGTCTGAAATACTTTGCGAAAATTTTCCAGGAAAGCTCGGATCTGGCCTACCTGGTCCGCAACACCCTGGTCATCAACGGCGTGACCCTGGTCCTGAACCTGGCGGTGGCCCTGGCGCTGGCGATCCTCCTGAAGGAGGCCTGCTGGAAGTTCGGCGCCAAGGCGACACAGACCGTCTCCTTCTTCCCCTACTTCGTCTCCTGGGTCATCGTCTACTCCATTGTGTGGTCCCTGCTGGCCACCAACTCCGGCGCCATCAACCAGTTTCTGGTGCGCATCGGCGTGCTGAAGAAGGGGCTGAACGTGCTGGGGGACCCGAAATACTCCTGGCGGCTCATCATCCTCTTGAATCTCTGGAAGTTCACCGGGTACAACACCATCATCTTCCTCTCCTCCATCGCCGGCATCCCCGCCGAGCAGTACGAGGCGGCGACGCTGGACGGCGCCGGGCGGTTCCAGCAGATCCGCTACGTGACCCTGCCCAACCTGATGCCCACAGCGTCGGTGCTGCTGATTATGAACGCCGGCTGGGTCCTCTCGTCCAACCTGGAGCAGTTCTTCATCTTCAACAACGCCACCAACTGGTCGAAGATGGAGGTCCTGGACATGTACATCTATAAATTCGGTCTCAAGATGCTGGACTTCCCCTACTCCACGGCCATGAGCATCGTCAAGACCGTGGTGAGCATTGCGCTGCTGCTATTCGTCAACTGGCTGACGAAGCGGCTCAACAAGCATTCCGTTCTGTAGGGAGGGCGCGGCATGGTACGAAAAAAACACGCCGGGGATATTGTATTTGACGTGGTCGCGGCCCTGATCCTGCTGCTGATCTTCATCGTCATGGTGTACCCCTTCCTGTATGTGGTCAACTTTTCCATCTCGTCTCTCTCCGAGACCGGCGGGAGCCTGCTGCTGCTGCCGAAGAAGATCACCTTCAGCGCCTACGAGGTCCTTTTGAAGGACGACGCGGTGCTCAGCGCGTTCTTTATCTCCGCCGCCCGCAGCATTGTGGGGCCGCTCCTGATGGTGGCGGTCACCGGCATGGCGGCCTACGCCCTGGCGACGCCCGACCTGGTGTTCGGCAGATTTTTCCGCACGGCCTTTGTGCTGACCATGTATGTCTCTGCCGGTGTGGTGCCCACCTATATTTTCATCAAGCAGTATGGGCTGATGAACAATTTCCTGGTGTACATCCTGCCCAGCCTGTGCAGCGCCTTTAACCTGATCCTCATCAAGACGTACATCGAGGGCATCCCCCGCTCCCTCCAGGAGGCGGTGTATGTGGACGGCGGCAGCGACCTGGACGCCTATTGGCGGGTGATCTTCCCCATCTGCCGGCCGGTCAACGCGGCGGTGCTGCTGTTCGGCATCCTCAGTCAGTGGAACAACTTCATGGACACCCAGCTCTACTGCGCCATGGAGGAAAAGCTCTACACCCTCCAGTATGTCCTCTACAACACCTTGGCCGCCCAGACCAACATTGAGGCCCTCAAGGCCGGCGGGGCCATGGCCTCCAGCGGGCAGACCATCAAAATGGCCATCACGGTCATCACCGTGGTGCCGGTAATGTGCATTTACCCGTTTTTGCAGAAGCATTTCGTCTCCGGCATTATGATTGGCTCAGTGAAGGCGTAAAAAAGCCCCCATTGATGGAAATTTGTGGTATACTGGAGGTATCCCTCCTGAAAGCAGGTGCCTCCCATGAAAAAGACCGCCATGCGCCGCTACCAGAACGCCGGCATCCAGGCCAAAATGACGGCCGCCAGCCTCCTGGTGACCATGATCCCCATGCTGATCCTGGAGGGATTGTTCTTCCTGCTGATCCAGCGGGCGACGCTCCGGGAGTTCCGCGGCTCTGCGGAGGTCTACGTCCGGCAGCTGGAGGAAAACTATGCCGCCGAGCTGGACAAGCTGGAGCATCTGGCCGGGACGCTGGCGGACTTCCGGCTGCTGGAAACGTACCTGACCACGGACTTCCCCAGCGCCGCCGACGCCTTTCACTACTACCAGCAGAACATCCACCCCATCCTCAAGAACTGCAACAGCGCCTATGAGGGCGTTCGGGTGCGGGTGTATCACGGCAACCAGCGGCTGGGGAACTTCTCCTTTGAGCTGAGCAACCGTCTGGACGACCTTTTGCACAGCGGCGCGCTTTCGCCGGCGCAGCTTGGCTCCGAGGGCGGGTGGGTGCGCGCGGATATGCGCTACAACACCTACCGCCCCGCCTACAGCTACTTCCGCGCCGTGCGGCAGTCGGAGAGTCCCTACGGGCTGGCCTATGTGATCTCGCTGCACATGGACGAAAACTCCTTCTACACCCAGATCGCAGGCCAGCCGGAGGAGAGCGCCCTGGTGTTTGTCCTGGACCGGCAGGGCACGGTGCTCACCGCCAACCAGCGCGACGCCGTGGGCCTGTGCCTGGAGGACCTGGGCCTGGTGGTCCCGGAGAACTGGGAGCGGGTGAGCTGCGGCGGCGGGACCTACGTGCCGGTGTACGCGGAGACCCGGGATTTTTCCATTCTTTACCTGCTCTCCTACGACGGCGTTTTGCAGGAAATGCGCTGGTCGATGCAGATCCTTCTGATGTCGGGGCTGCTGCTGCTGGTGATCTCCTACCTGCTGATCGCCCGGATTTCCCAGAGAATCGCCGCTGGTCTCCAGAGCCTCAACCGCCGGATGCAGAACGTGGACCGGGAGAGCATCCTCTCCATCGCCACGTCCAAGCCCGGCGGCGGCGGCGACGAGGTAGCCCAGCTGGAGGCGGTGTTCATCGCCATGATGGCCCGCATCGACCGCCTGATCGAGACCGCCGCGGACCGGGAGCAGTCCCTCAAGGACGCGGTCATCGCCCGGCAGAAGGCCGAGATCCAGGCCCTCCAGCACCAGATCGACCCCCACTACCTCTTCAACACCCTGGAGGCGCTGCGGATGAACCTGGTCATCAGGGGCGACCGGGAGAACGCCGAGATCGTCAAGCTCTTCTCTGAGGGCTTCCGGCGGTACATCGACATGGACCGGGAGTATGTGACCCTCTATGAGGAGGTGGAGTTCATCCACAAGTATATCCGCATTCAAAACTACCGCCTCAACAACAAAATCCAGTTTGACACCGCCGTGGAGGGCAACGTCCTGGGCTTCCGGGTCCTGAAGCTGCTGCTCCAGCCGCTGGTGGAGAACGCCGTGTGCCACGGCCTGGAGGCCAAGGAGGGCGTGGGCCGCATCCTGCTGACCATCCGGCGGGAGGGCGAGGTCCTGCGCATCCTGGTGGAGGACGACGGCGTCGGCATGCCGCCGGAGCGGCTGGAGGCCCTGCGGCGCTCCATCCGCGGCGCGCAGCCGGAAAAATCGGTGGCCCTGCACAATGTCTGCGACCGCATCCGCCTGGCCTACGGCGAGAGCGCCTCGCTGGACATCCACAGCGCCCCGGGCCAGGGCACCCGCATCACCCTCCTGCTGCCCATCCGGCTGCTGGAGGAGAGAAAATAAGAAAAAAGGAGCAAATTTATGGAACTGGGCACCTATACTACCGCCCTGGGCGACCGCACGCTGGCCGAGGCCTGCGCGTTTCTGGCGGAGCGGGGCGTGACCCGGGTGGAGCTGGCCTGCGGCGGCTACCCCGGCCGCGCCCACTGCGACCCGGAGCAGCTGCTGGACAACGCCCCGGCGCAGCGGGCGCTGCTGGACCTGATCCACGGCCACGGCATGGAGATCAGCGCCCTCAGCTGCCACGGCAACGCCGTCCACCCAGACCCGGCGGAGGCCCGGCGCTTCGACCGGGACTTCACCCGCGCCATCCTGCTGGCGCGGCAGCTGGGCGTGGAGGTGGTCAACAGCTTCTCCGGCTGTCCCGGCGGCGCGCCGGGGGACCGGACACCCAACTGGACCGTCTGCTACTGGCCCGAGGACTTCTCCCGGACGCTCCGGTACCAGTGGGAGGACGTGCTGATCCCCTACTGGAAGGAGAAGGCCGCTTTCGCCCGGGACCAGGGCCGGAAAATCGCGCTGGAAATGCACCCGGGCTTCTGCGTCTACAACACCAGCACCCTTCTGCGCCTGCGGGAGGCGGCAGGACCGGAGATCGGGGCCAACTTCGATCCCAGCCACCTGATCTGGCAGGGCATGGACCCCTGCGTCAGCATCCGGGCGCTGGGGCGGGCCGGGGCCATCTTCCACGTCCACGCCAAGGACACCCGCATCGACCCGGAAAACTGCGCCCGCAACGGCGTGCTGGACGGCACCCACTACAGCCGGGAGCTGGAGCGCCCGTGGAACTTCCGCACCGTGGGCTACGGCCACGGGGAGGAATACTGGCGGGCCATCCTCCTGGAGCTGCGGCGCAGCGGCTACGACGGCGCGGTGAGCATCGAGCACGAGGACCCGCTGATGTCCCGCCGGGAGGGGCTGGAGAAGGCCATCGCGTGCCTGCTGCCGCTCATCCTCCGGGACGCGCCCGGCAATTGACATTGGGCATGATATAGGAGATGACAGAATATGGAACACAAACTCGCGCTGATCGGCTTCGGCGGCATGGCCGGCTGGCATCACGACCTGATCGAGCGCATCGACGGCCTCACCGTCGCCGGCACCTGGGACATCCGCGAGGAGCGCCGCGCCCTGGCCCGGGAGAAGGGCCTGCGCGTCTACCGGAATTTTGAGGACCTGCTGGCCGACCCCGCCGCGGACCTGGCCCTGGTGGCCACGCCCAACGACCTGCACCGGCCCCTGGCCATCGCCGCCATGGAGGCGGGCAAGCACGTGGTCTCGGAGAAGCCCGTGACCCTCTGCTCGGAGGACCTGCGGGCCATGACCGAGGCGTCCGAGCGCACCGGGCGGCTGTTCACCGTCCACCAGAACCGGCGGTGGGACGAGGATTTCCTGACCATCCGTGAAATTCTCGCCGGCGGCAGGCTGGGGGAGGTGCACCGTATCGAGTCCCGGGTTCACGGCGCCCGCGGCATCCCCGGCGACTGGCGGCAGGAGCCGGAGCACGGCGGCGGCATGGTGCTGGACTGGGGCGTGCACCTGCTGGACCAGGCGCTGCAGCTCTTCCCCGGGGTGAAGCTCACCTCGGTCTACGCCAGCCTCACCCACGTCACCAATCAGCTGGTGGACGACGGCTTCTCCGCGGAGCTGGCCTTCGCCAACGGCGTGCGGATGCTGGTGGAGGTGGGTACCAGCAACTTCCTCGCCCTGCCCCGGTGGTACGTCCTGGGCCGCGACGGCTCGGCGCGGATCGCCGGCTGGGGCGCGGACGCGGAGATCGTCCGGGCTGTGGGCGAGAGCGAGCGGGATGTGGTCCCGGTGCGCACCGCCGCCGGCCTCACCAAAACCATGGCCCCCCGCCGGCCCGACAGCATCCGCAGCGAAACTGTCCCCGAGGTCAAAAGCGACATCCGCGAATTCTGGCAGAACGTCATGGCCGCTGTGGAGGGCCGCGAGGCGCCCCGCGTCCGGCTGGACGAGGCGGCCCGGGTCATGCGGCTGATGGAGGCCGTCTTTGCCTCGGACAGGGCCGGACAGGCCGTGGCCTTCGAGGCATAAGAGGGAGCGCCATGTACCGAGTTATGATCGTGGACGACGAGCAGATGGTCCGCCAGGGCCTGCAGCGGCTCATCGACTGGGAGGCCTACGGCTTCCAGGTGGTCCAGACCGCCGCCAACGGCCAGGAGGCGCTGCAATGGCAGCGCCGGCAGCACTTTGACCTGGTGGTGACCGACCTCAAGATGCCGCTGATGGACGGCGTGGAGCTGGTGCGGCAGCTGTCCCTGGCGGGGGAGAGGTGCCGGATCATCATTGTCAGCGCCTACGGGGAGTTCTCCTACGCCCAGGCGGTGATGCAGTACGGCGTGCAGTATTACCTGCTCAAGCCCATCAGTGAGGAGGTCCTCTGCGGCTACCTCAGCCGCATCGCCGAGGAGCTGGACGCCTGCGCCGAGCCTGAGCCGGCGCCCGACGCGCCCCAGGACAAGCGCTTCGAGCACCTCTACCGCCTCTCGGCCAACGGCGTCATCGCGGAGATCCTCCGCTACATCTCCGACCACTACAGCGAGCCGCTGACGCTGAACCTCCTGGCGCGGCTGTACAGCTTCAGCCCGGTGTATCTGGGGCGGCTGTTCAAGAAGGAGACCGGCGTCTCCTTCAACGAATACCTCAACAGCTTCCGCATCCGCGCGGCGGTGGAGTACCTGGACGCCGGGACGTACATGGTCTACGAGATCGCGGAGAAGGTGGGCTACCGCGACATCAACTACTTTTACAAGTGCTTCAAGGCCATCGCCGGGACCACCCCCGGCGAGTACAAAAACCGGAAAGGATAACGCCATGGCCAGAATCACTCAGCTGGACCCCAACCTCCGCCAGAGCGGCGGCGGCAGCGGCCCCATCCGCTATCTGCCCCTGGACGCCCCGGGCCTGCGGGTCACGGGGCTGCTGGGCTGGGAGGAGGAACAGGTCCTCCACCGCCTGCCCCGGGCCTATCGGGCGGTCTTTGAAACCGTCAACCCGGCCGTCGCCGCCCTGGGCCGCGACACCGCCGGCGGGCAGCTGTCCTTCCGCTCCGATACCAGAGCCCTCTGGCTGCGGGCGGAGCTGGAGGCCCCCGTGGAGCTGTGCCACATGACCGCCATCGGTCAGGGGGGCTTCGACTGCTACGCCGGGACGGACCGGCGGGACCTGGCCTTCGTGGGCGTGAGCAAGTTTCCCCCCGCGGCGCAGAGCTACCAGTGCGAGCTGGTTTCACATCAGGCCCTCCGCGCCCTGGACCGGGGCGCGCCGGGGCGGAAATTCCACGAGTTTACGGTCAATTTCCCGCTGTACTGCGGCGTCAGGCGCCTGGAGATCGGCGTGGACCCCGAGGCGGCGGTGCTGCCGCCGTCGCCCCCCGCGCAGCCGGGCAGCCTGGTGTTTTACGGCACCAGCATCACCCAGGGAGCCTGCGCCAGCCGCCCGGGGCTGAGCTATCCGGCGCTGCTGTCCCGGGCGCTGGGCCTGCCGGCCTACAACTTCGGCTTCTCCGGCAACGGCCTGGGGGAACCGGAGATGGCGGCGCTGCTGAGCGAGATCCGGGACCCCCTCCTCTATATGATCGACTACGAGGCCAACGCCGGGGAGCGCGGCTGCCTGGAGGCGACGCTGGAGCCGCTGGTGCAGCGGCTGCGGGAGGCGCATCCGGAGACGCCGGTGCTGGTGGTGTCGAAGCCAGCGTCCCTCTTTGATGCCCTGGATCCGCGGAAGCGAGTCCAGTGGATGCACCTGCGGCGGTTTCAGCGGGAGACGGTGCGCCGGCTGTGCGCCGAGCTGGGGCGCGTGGCGTTCCTGGACGGCCAGACGCTGCTGCCCCAGGAGCCGTGGGACCTAACCGTCGATCTGGTGCACCCCACGGACACCGGGTTCGCGGAGATGGCCCGGGGGATGCTGCCGGCGGTCCGTGAGCTGCTGGACGAGCAGCCGCTCTGCGCCCTGGCGAGGACCGCGGGCACAAGCGGCTGAATATTCGGCATATTATACAAAATATTGCTGTTATTCTGCAATTTATGTGTTTTCTGAATTTTTCCTCGCTGTTCTGCGCTTTTATTTATTTGTTCATTGTATAAAATAAAGATCAGATTCGTCAATAACCCCTGCTTATCCGTGATAACGCTGATTTTTCCGAAATGGATTATCTTTTGCGCGAATTTGTGCTATAATTTTTGTGGATAAATCGAGTACAAATTTTTCGATTTACAAAAATTTGTACAGATTTGCGGCCTCCGGCCGCAGGAGGGGGCGGCGTGGTGGCGCATTCGAGGAAGAAACTGGATTTGACCGGACAGCAATTTGGCATGCTGACGGTGATGCACCCGGCGGAGAATATCGGAAAGCGGACCGCCTGGGTCTGCCACTGTGACTGCGGGCGGGAGGCGGTGGTCAAGACGTGCCACCTGCGCTCCGGCCACACCACCAGCTGCCGCTGCCGCCGGGCCGCCGCCAGCGGCCGCCCGGATTTGAACTATATGGACGGCACCTGTGTGGAGATGCTGCGGGCCAAGACCGTCCGGCGCAACAACACCAGCGGCGTCCCGGGCGTTGATTGGCGGCAGTCCAAGCGTACATGGCGGGCGTCCATCTGCTTCAAGGGCAAGCGCTACTACCTGGGCAGCTACCAGGATTTTGACGACGCCGTGGATGCCCGCAAGCGCGCAGAGGCGGAGCTGCATGACGAGTTCGTGATGCAGTTCGACCGGGCGCGGGGCGGCAGGACCACCTGAGCCGCAAAAAAACGGGGATTTCTTGATTTTCCCGGAAATTTTCCTTGCAATTGGCGCGCGGTGGTGCTATAATAGGGAAGAATTAGGATGTTAACTTGACTGAGGCTGGGGATTCTCCCCAGTCTTTCTTGTTGGAAAGGCAGCTTTTACCATGAAAATCACCGATCAGGTCCGCGCGTTTTCCCAGCCCATTGTGGAGCGGCTGGGCTGCACGCTGTGGGATGTGGAGTACGTCCGCGAGGGGGGCGAATGGTTCCTCCGGCTCTATATCGACAAGGACGGCGGCGTGGATATCCAGGACTGCGAGGCCGTCTCCCGGGCCGTGGACCCGGTGCTGGATGAGGAGGACCCCATCCCCGGCAGCTACCACTTTGAGGTCAGCTCCGCCGGGCTGGAGCGGCCCCTCCGCCGCCAGGAGCACTTTGCCTGGGCCATGGGCAGGCGCGTGGCCGTGCGGCTCTACCGTCCGCGGGGCGGCGCGAAGGAGTTCGTGGGGACCCTCGCGGGCTTTGAAGACGGGCGCGTCACGCTGGAGACCCCCGCCGGGACACAGGTGTTTGAGAAAAGTGAGACCGCGCTGGTGCGGCTGTACGTGGAATTTTGACGGAACTTGGATACGAGGAGGAAGCAGTATGAACGCCGAAATTTTTGAGGCTCTGGCGCAGCTGGAAAAGGAACGCGGTATCCCTCAGGCCTATATGCTGGAAAAGATCACCCAGGCGCTGGTGGCCGCTTACAAGAAGGATAAGGACGGCTACACTGACAACGTGTTCGTGGACCTGGGTGAGGGGACCATGCGGATGTACGTGCAGAAGGAAGTGGTGGACGACGTGTTCACCCCCGCCACGGAGATCGCCCTGGACGCCGCACGGAAGATCGACCCCCACGCCCAGCTGGGCGACCTGGTCAACGTGGACGTGGAGACCAAGAGCTTCGGTCGCATCGCTGCCCAGACCGCCAAGCAGGTCATCATCCAGGGCATCCGCGAGGCCGAGCGGGGCATGATCTTTGACAGCTTCTCCTCCAAGGAGCATGAGATTCTCACCGGCACGGTCCTGCGGGTGGAGCCGCAGTCCGGCGACGCCATCATCCGCATCGGCTCCGGGTCCGACCGGACCGACGCGCTGCTCTCCGGGTCCGAGCAGGTCCGGGGCGAGCGCGTGACCGAGGGCGAGATCATCCGCGTCTATGTGGTGGAGGTCCGCCGCTCCAGCCGCGGGCCGCAGGTCATCGTGTCCCGGACCCATCCGGGCCTGGTCAAGCGCCTGTTCGAGCTGAACGTGCCGGAGATCGAGTCGGGCCTGGTGGAGGTCAAATCCATCGCCCGGGAGGCCGGCTCCCGTACCAAGCTGGCAGTGCATCCCACCCAGCCCGGCGTGGACGCCGTGGGCGCGTGCGTAGGCACCCGGGGCGGCCGCGTGAGCGCGGTGGTCGATGAGCTGCGGGGCGAGAAGATGGACATCGTTGTGTGGTCCGAGGACCCGGCGGCGTTTGTGGCCTCGGCCCTGTCCCCGGCGGACGTCATCAGCGTGACGCCCATCCCGGGCGCCAAGGCCTGCCGCGTCATCGTCCCGGACGACCAGCTGTCCCTGGCCATCGGCAAGGAGGGCCAGAACGCCCGCCTGGCCGCCCGCCTCACCGGCTACAAGATCGACATCAAGCCCGAGTCCCAGGCTGCGGACCTGGAGCCAATCCCCGAGGCCGCGCCGGAGGAGCTGGAGGAGCCGGAGACGGAGGCAGCTGAAATAACAGAGGAAATCCCAGAGGCGGAGGCCGGCGGGACGGAAGCGCCCGCCGTGGAAACAGAAGAAGAGAGTGAAGAGAGCGTCGAAGACGCCGAGTAAGCTGCGTCTGCGGCCTGCTCCAAAGGAGGTATCAGCCGTGCCAAAAAAAATTCCCATGCGCCAATGTGTCGGCTGCCGGGAAATGAAGCCGAAGAAAGAGCTGGTCCGGGTGGTCAAGGCCCCCGACGGCGGCATCTCGGTGGACTTCCGCGGCAAGGCCCCGGGCCGCGGCGCCTACGTCTGCCCCAGCGGCGAATGCCTGAAGCGGGCGATCAAGTCCCGGGCGCTGGAGCGCGGCTTTGAGACCGTCATCCCGCAGGAGGTCTACGACCGCCTGCTGGAGCGAATGGAGGCGGGTGCCGATGGGACCTGAGCGCGCGCTGAGCCTGCTGGCCCTGGCCCGGAAGGGCGGCAACATCCAGCTGGGCGAGGAAAGCACCGGCGCGGCCTGCCGCGCGGGGCACGCCCGGCTGATCCTGGTGGCCCAGGACGCGGCGGACAACGCCTTCCGGCGGGCCAGAAGCTTTTCCGGCGGCGGCCGGATCCCCTTCCTCCGCGTCCCCTTCGGCAAGGAGGCCCTGGGCCGCGCCTGCGGCCGCGCCGTGTGCGCCATGGCCGCCCTGACCGACGTCTCCCTGGCGCTGGCCTTCGTCAAGGCCCTGGAACAGCCCGAGCGGCACGAGGCGCTGCTCGCGGACCTGGAGACCAGGGTCCTGCGGGTCCAAAAGCGCCGCCAGGAGGAGCGGGCGCACCGCAACAACGTCAAACACGGAAAAAAGTAACTCGGAGGTGGCTATATGAGTTTTATCAAATATCGGATCCACGAGGTCGCCAAGGACTTCGGAATGCCCACCAAGACCATGATGGAGCTGTTTGAATCCTTTTTCGGCAAGCCCAAGAATCATATGCAGGTGCTGGACGACCACCAGCTGAACGTGCTGTTCGACGTCATCACCCAGCGCAACCAGATCGGCTCCCTGGAGCAGGTCTTTGCCGCCGCGCCGGCCCCCAAGGCCAAGGAGGCCCCCAAGCCCGCCGGCGAGGCCCCGAAAAAGGACGCGGCCAAGCCCGCCCAGGAGGCCAAAAAGCAGGGCCAGAACGCCCAGCCGGCGGCGCAGAAGCCCCAGAAGCCGGCCCAGCCCGAGCGCAAGCGTGAGCGCCGCGTGGTGGATACCTCGGCGGTGACGGTGAACGCCTCCCGCTTCGACGACCGGGTGGACTCCCTGGTCTCCGAGCGGATGCAGAATGCCAAGGGCGGCAAGCAGCGCATCGGCGGCAAGCAGGGCGGCAATAATAAAAAGCGCGGCGGCAATTTCGGCAGCAAGCGCCGCAACGAGGAGCAGGAGAAAATGCGCCGGCTCCAGCTGGAGATCGCCAAGAAGGCCCCGCTGGTGGTCAAGATCCCTGACGAGATCACCGTGGGAGAACTGGCCAGCCGCATGAAAAAGACCGCCGCTGAGGTCATCCGCCAGCTCATCAAGCTGGGCGTTATGGCCGCTGTGAACCAGACCATCGACTACGACACCGCCGCCCTGGTGGCCCTGGAGCTGGGCTGCAAGGTGGAGAAGGAAGTGGTGGTGACCATCGAGGAGCGTCTCATCGACGACCGCGAGGACACCGCCGAGGAGCTGCGCCCGAGAAGCCCCGTGGTGGTGGTCATGGGCCACGTGGACCACGGCAAGACCTCCCTGCTGGACGCCATCCGCAAGACCAACGTGGTCTCCGGCGAGGCCGGCGGCATCACGCAGCACATCGGCGCGTACCAGGTGGAGATCAACGGCCAGCCCATCACCTTCCTGGACACCCCGGGCCACGCGGCGTTCACCTCCATGCGCGCCCGCGGCGCCATGTGCACCGATATCGCCATCCTGGTGGTGGCCGCCGACGACGGCATCATGCCCCAGACCGTCGAGGCCATCAACCACGCCAAGGCCGCCGGCATTCCCATCATCGTGGCCATCAACAAGATGGATAAGCCCGAGGCCAACCCCGAGCGCATCAAGCAGCAGATCACCGAATACGAGCTGGTGCCCGAGGAGTGGGGCGGTGAGACCATCATGGTCCCCATCTCCGCCAAGAAGGGCGACGGTATCGACAGCCTTCTGGAGATGGTCCTCCTCACCGCTGAGATGCAGGAGCTCCGGGCCAACCCAGACCGGCAGGCCAAGGGCGTGGTCATCGAGGCCCGCCTGGACAAGTCCCGCGGTCCCATCGCCACGCTGCTGGTGCAGAACGGCACGCTCCATCAGGGCGATATCATCATCGCCGGCACCGCCGTGGGCCGCGTGCGCGTGATGACCAACGACAAGGGCAAGGTGGTCAAGAGCGCCGCCCCGTCGGTCCCGGTGGAGATCACGGGCCTGGGCGAGGTTCCCGGCGCCGGCGATATCTTCAACGCCGTGGAGGACGAGCGCATGGCCCGCCAGCTGGTGGAGCAGCGCAAGAGCGAGGAGAAGGCCCGCGCCGCCAGGTCCGTGACCAAGGTCACCCTGGACGACCTCTTCGCCCAGATCCAGGAGGGCAACATGAAGGAGCTGAACATCATCGTCAAGGCCGATGTGCAGGGCTCCGCCGAGGCCGTCAAGGCCAGCCTCCTGAAGATCTCCAACGAGGAGGTCCGCGTCAAGGTCATCCATGCCGGCGTCGGCGCCATCAACGAGTCCGACGTCCTCCTGGCCTCCACCGCGGGCGCCATCATCGTCGGCTTCAACGTCCGGCCAGACGCGGCCGCCGCGGCCTCGGCCCAGCGGTCCAAGGTGGATATGCGGATGTACCGCGTCATCTACGACGCCATCAATGAGATCGAGGCCGCCATGAAGGGCATGCTGGACCCGAAGTTCCGCGAGGCCGTCATCGGCCACGCCGAGGTCCGCGTGACCTACAAGGTCTCCTCCGTGGGCACCGTGGCCGGCTGCTACGTCAAGGACGGCAGGATCACCCGGGACGCCCAGGTCCGCGTCCTGCGGGACAACATCGTCATCCACGAGGGCCAGCTGGGAAGCCTCCAGCGGTTCAAGGACTCGGTCAAGGAGGTGGCCGCCAACTACGAGTGCGGCATCTCCATTGACCGCTTCAACGATATCAAGGAGGGCGACGTATTCGAGTGCTTCGTCATGGAGCAGATCAAGGAATAAATTCCAAGGGGGCGGGCGTTTCGCCCGCCCCGCCGTTTTGAAAGGAGGCACGTCATGCGCCTGCGGCGCTATGAGGAGCTGGAGGACCACTGCGCCTATGAATTCGCCCCGGAGCATGTCTATCGGGGCCGGGAGCACTGGCAGCCGGAATACCGCTATCTCCCCTGGGAGGAATTCGGCCCGCTGGCCCAGGCGCTGCTCCAGATCATTCCAAACTACAACGAGTACGGCCCGGAAAAACTGACTCTGAGCCAGTGGGACCGGGCGGAGGCCCAATGCTTGGGCCAACACCCAGAGGAACGGGCGTTTTTTGCGTCGGTCCGGCAGTGGCTGGACCGGGAAAACCGGGGTGCGGACACGTTCTGGATCCTGGGACCATAAAAGGAGGGTTACGATGCCAAGCAACCGCATCGGACGCATCAACGAGGAAATTCAGCGGGAGCTGTCGGGCCTGCTGCGGACCCTGAAGGACCCGCGGGTGCAGGCCATGATCTCCATCACCCGGGTGGAGACCACCGGAGATCTGCGCTACGCCAAGGTCTTTGTCAGCGTGCTGGAAAAGGACCGGACCCGGGACGTCCTGAAGGGCCTCCGGTCCGCCGGCGGTTACCTCCGGCGGGAGGTGGGCAGCCGCTTACAGCTGCGCTATACGCCGGAGCTGGTATTTGAGGCGGACGATTCCATCGCCCACGGGGCACATATCTCCGACCTCATCAGCCGGCTCCACGCCAGGGAGGAGGCACAGCATGACAAAAGCTGAGGCCGCGGCCTTTCTCTCCGCGCAGGAGGCCGTCTGCATCCTCACCCACCGCAATCCCGACGGCGACACCATCGGCTGCGCCGCGGCGCTCTGCCGGGGCCTCCGGGCGCTGGGCAAGACGGCGTGGGTGCTGGAAAATCCCCAGTTCACCCCCCGCTACGCCCCGTGGCTGGCGGGGCTTCTGACCGGCGAGGCGCGGGGGACGGTGATCTCAGTGGACATCGCCTCGGCGTCGCTGCTGCCGGACAACGCCAGGCCCCTGGCGGAGCGGATCGCCCTGGCGGTGGACCACCACGCCTCCCACACCGGCTTCGCCGCGCGCAGCTGGGTGGTCCCGGAGGCGGCGGCCTGCGGCGAGCTGGTCCATGCGCTGCTGCTGGAGCTGGGCGCACCCATCACGTCGGAGACCGCCTCGGCCATCTATCTGGCGGTGTCCACGGACACCGGGTGCTTTCAGTATTCCAACACCACGTCCAATACCCTCCGCGTGGCCGCGGCCATGCGCGACGCCGGGTGCGACGCGTTTCCCATCAACCGTCTGTTCTTCGGCGTCAGGTCCCGCGGCCGCCTGCGGCTGGAATCGCGCCTGACGGAGGCCATGACCTTCTTCGCCGGCGGCGCGGGGGCGCTGTGCGTCCTGCCCCGGGCGTGGATGGATGAGCTGGGGCTGACGGAGGATGATTTGGAGTCCATTTCCGGCTTTCCCCGGTCGGTGGAGGGCGTGGAGATCGGCGTGATGCTGCGGGAGACGGCCCCGGGACGCGTCAAGCTGTCGCTGCGCACCGGCCCGGGGTACGACGCCGCGGCCATCTGCGCGCACCTGGGCGGCGGTGGCCACCGGGCGGCGGCGGGCGCGGCGCTGGACACCGATCTGGACGGCGCCAGAGCCGCGGTGCGTGCTGCGCTGCAGGCAGCGGGCGTGGAGGGATAGCCCATGGCCTGCGGTATTGTAGTGGTGGACAAGCCCGCCGGGTGGACCTCTCAGGATGTGGCGGCGAAGCTGCGGGGCGTCTTTCATGAGCGCCGGGTGGGCCACGGCGGTACGCTGGATCCCATGGCCACGGGGGTCCTGCCAGTATTCGTGGGCCGCGCCACCCGGGCGGCGGAGTATTTCGAGGCGGCGGAAAAGGAGTACGTAGCGGGCCTGCGGCTGGGTGTCGTCACCAACACCCAGGACGTGACCGGTGAAATTTCAGCGACGCGGCCTGCGGACGTGGACCGCCCACGGCTGGAGGCCGCGCTGCTGCGGTTTACCGGGCCGCAGATGCAGGTGCCGCCCATGTACTCGGCGGTGAAGATCGGCGGGCAGAGGCTTTACCAGCTGGCCCGTGCAGGCCGGGAGGTGGCGCGTCCGCCCCGGCCCATCGTGATCCACCGGCTGGAGCTGATGGACCGTGACGCCGCCGGTGACTGGCTGCTGCGGGTGCGCTGCTCCAAGGGGACGTACATCCGCACGCTGTGCCATGACATCGGGCAGGCCCTGGGCTGCGGCGGCTGCATGGCCAGCCTCCGGCGGACGGCGGCTGGGCGGTTTGGCATTGGGGAGAGCGTCCCGATGCCGGTTTTGGCGTCCGACGCCGTGCCGGAGCGGTTTCTTCTGCCGGTGGACACGCTGTTCGCCGAGCTTCCGGCCTGTACGCTCAGCGAGGCGCAGCGCCGGACGTGCCTGAACGGCGCGCCGGTCCCCGCCCGGGGGACGCCCTTGGGCCGCTGCCGCGTCTACGGCCCGGACGGTGCGTTTCTGATGGTCGGCGATTGGCAGGGAAACCGGATTCTGACCGAAAAAAACTTTTTTGAGGTTTGACTTTACATCAGCAGTCTGACGGGCGTGCCGGCCTGATCCGGCTGCGCCTTGCCGTTCTGGAATTGACAAGGGTTGGATGGACGCAGCTGCCGGCAGAGAGTGGTACGTTTGACTTTTTTGAACGCTTGGGGGAGTTTCGCGGCCTGCGGGCCGCGGCCTTTGAAAAGGCCGGCGAAGCTTTTAAAATGGAGGTGCGGCGATGGACAAGGGACGTGTGATCGCTTTGGGTTTTTTTGACGGCGTACATTTGGGACACGCAGCGCTCCTGCGCACGGCGCGTCAGGCCGCCGCGCGCCGCGGCGTCCCTGCCGCGGCGCTGACCTTCGACCGCCCCCCCGGCGAGCTGGTCTCCGGCACGCCGGTCCCCCTCATCAACACCCCCGGCGACCGTGCCGGCCTCATGCGCCGCCTCTGCGGCATCGACGAGGTCCTCCTCTGCCGCTTCGACCGCGCCATGATGGAAATGCCCTGGGAGTCCTATGTCGAGGATTACCTGATCGGCCGCCTCCGCGCCGTCCACGTGGTCTGCGGCTTCGACCACCGCTTCGGCTACCGAGGCCAGGGTACCGCCGAACGCCTCCGGGAGGCCTGCGCACGCCTTGGCGCCGGCTGCGACGTCACCGGCGAGGTCTCCCGCCGCGGCGTCAAGGTGTCCTCCACCCATATCCGTTCGCTCCTGTCCAGCGGACAGATCGAGGAGGCCAACCAGTTCCTGGGCCACCCCCACTGCCTCACCGGCACCGTGGTCCACGGCCGGCAGCTGGGCCGGCAGCTGGGAACCCCCACGGCTAATGTTCTCTTGCCGCCAGGCGTCCTGTCTCCAGCCTTCGGCGTCTATGCCGCCCTGGCCTGCTTCGACGGCCGCGCCGTCCCCGCCGTGACCAATATCGGCGTCCGGCCCACGGTCCGCGGCGGCGACCAGGTGACGGCGGAGCCGTGGCTTTTGGACTTCGACGGCGACCTCTACGGGAAGGAGCTGCGCATCGAGTTTTACCGCTTCCTCCGTCCGGAGCAGAAATTCCCCTCCCTGGAGGCTCTGCGGGCCGCGATTTTGCAAAATGCCCAGGAAACCCGGGACTTTTTCCGTCCATAATCCCATGGGGCCGGATGCCGGAAAAATCGGCGTTCCGGCCTTGTTTTTTCCCGGGACTGTGCTATACTAAAATCACTATCATGTACATAACACAAGGAGGAATGTCTATGAAACGGATTGTCAGGGTCCTGGCGCTCACTGCGGTGCTGGTCGCCCTGCTGGCGGTTGCCGCCGGGGCTGCGGATTTCACCCACTGCGCCGATGCGCTCAAGGAGCTGGGGCTGTTCCAGGGCAGCGACCAGGGCTACGACCTGGACCGCGCCCCCACCCGGGCTGAGGCTGCCGCCATGCTGGTGCGCCTGCTGGGCAAGGAGGCCGAGGCCAAGGCCAGCACCGCCTATACCGCCCCCTTCACCGACGTGGCCGACTGGGCCAAGCCCTATGTCCAGTACCTCTATGACAACGGCCTGACCAACGGCAAGACCGCCACTGCCTTCGGCTACGCCGACCGCTGCACCGCCCAGCAGTACGCCGTGTTCCTGTTGCGGGCCCTGGGCTACTCCGACGCCGCCGGCGGCGACTTCACCTACGCCGCAGCTCTGGACTTCGCCCGGGAGAAGGGCGTGGTGGACGTCCTCAACTGCAACGCCGCCAATTTTCTCCGGGACGACGTGGCGGCCATGAGCTATACGGCGCTGTCCGTGGCCCCCAAGTCCGGCGAGGCGGATCTGCTGACCAAGCTGGTCAGCGAGGGTGCTGTGCAGGACGCCAAGGGCTATGACAAGCTGTTCGCCGGCCTCCGGTCCTTCGCCGCCGCCCAGAGCGCCGGGGATGCCGGCGCCAGCGCCGCGAAGCTGGATATAGAGATGGACATGAAGCTGGCCAACGTGGACTATCTCAGCGGCAAGATCGCCATGGACCTGGCGGCGGTCCTGGATGAGAAGGACCCCGACCAGTCCAAAATGGCCATGGATATGGACATCGACATGGCTTTCACCGAACTGGCGGCCCAGTCCATGGGTCTCTCCGCCGCTGACGCCAAGCTCCAGGCCGCCCTTCAGTGTTACTATACAGACGGCGCGCTCTATCTGAACATGGACGGCGTCAAGGTCAGGACGCCGCTCTCCCTGGCCGCGGTGATGCCCGCCGGCGCGGTGACCGCCGCCTCTGCCGGTCCGGTCAGTGCTGTCTCGTCCCTGGAGCATACGGCCGCCGGCGGTGTGGACCGCTATACCATCACCTACGCCGCCCATGCCATGGACCGCGTTGTGGAAACGGCCGGCGCACAGGCCGGCGCGGCGGGCTACTCCATGGGCTATGACGCCATGACCGTGGAGATGGCCCTGCGCGGCGGGCAGCTCCAGTCCGCCAAGGTTGATCTCGCCATGCACGCGGCCGTGGAGGGCATGGCCATGCACATGACCGCCCGGGTAGACCTGAGCGGCGTCAAGACCGGCTCCGCCGTGCAGGTGCGCCTGCCCGCGGATCTGAGCTCGTATCAGAACAGCGCCGGCGGCTCCTACGGCGTGATCGGCGGCGCCGACGGTCCCACCTCCATTTTCACCACTGCGGGCTGATGAAAGCGCCAGCGGTTTTTCGGCTTTCACCATGCCAATGAAGATTGCTCCCCGCTTGTTTGGATCACACGGATCGAAGCAAGCGGGGAGCTGTTCTGTCCCGGGCGGAATTTTCTTCCGCTTTTCTGTATATCTCAGCGCGCGGTCTGATAGCTGGCGTGCTTTTTCCAGCCGCCGCAGAGGAAGCGGGGGAGATAGAAGGCCGAACGGACGATCCAATCCAGGATCATGGCCGCCCAAACGCCTGCCACGCCCCAGCGCAGTGTGACGCCCAGGAGATAGCTGAAGCCAATCCGGAACACCCACATGGAAAACACCGCCACGATGGACGTATAGCGCACGTCGTTGGCCGCCCGCAGCGCGCCGGGTAGGATGAAGCTGGTGGACCAGAACACCGGCACGCAGA
Source organism: Oscillospiraceae bacterium (assembly GCA_022792945.1). Classification (GTDB taxonomy): domain Bacteria; phylum Bacillota; class Clostridia; order Oscillospirales; family Oscillospiraceae; genus Avoscillospira_A. The sequence goes on from JAAWBZ010000033.1 coordinate 25,367, forward strand.
CGCAGTTGAGCGTGACCAGCTGGCGGATATAGCCCGCCGTCTCCGGCGAGGCCTGATACATCCGGATGAGCACCGGCAGCAGCGCCAGCACCAGGGCGCAGACCGCCGTATTCAGCGCCGTGCCCAGGCCCACGAGCTTCAGGCCGTACTGCCGCGCCTGCCGCAGGTCCTGCGCGCCCACGCACTGGCCCACCACCGTCACGATGGCCAGCGAGATGGCCTGGCCCATGAGGATGGCCACGGCGCTGATATTGTTGGACATGGCGTTGGCCGAGATCTGCGCGGTGCCAAAGGCGGTGATCATGCTGATGGTGATGATCTTGCCAAACTGGAACATTCCGTTTTCCACGGCGTTGGGGATGCCAATGGTGAGGACGCGGTAGATCAGCCGCCGGTCCGGCCGCATTTTCAGCGGCGAGCTGAGCCGCAGCGGCGCGTCCTTCCGCCACAGCAGCGCCAGGATCACCGCCGCCGCCACCGCCCGGGACACCAGCGTCGGGATCGCCACGCCCGCCACGCCCATGCCCACGCCGTAGATCAGGATGGCGTTGCCGCTGAGGTTGACGGCGTTCATCAAAAGGCTCACCTTCATGCTCACCCGGGAGTTGCCCTGGGCGCGGAAGATGGCCGCGCCGGCGTTGTACAGGCTCATGAAGGGGTAGGCCGGGGCTGTGATGGTCACGTAGGTCAGGCAGTTGTCCATCACGTCCTGCTCCACTCTGCCGAAGGCCAGCCGCAGCACCGGCTCGCGAAAGGCCAGAAGGAACGTCATGATCAGCAGCGCCGCGGCGAAGGTGCAGAGGACCAGCTGGTCGCAGGCCCGCTGCGCCAGGACCTTGTCCCGCGCGCCGATGAACTGGCTGACCACCACCGCGCCGCCGGTGGCCATGGCCGCGAAAATGTTGATGAGCAGAATGCTGATCATGTCCACCAGGGAGACGCCGGAGACGGCGGCCTCGCCCACCGAGGCCACCATCATCGAGTCGGCCAGGCCCACGGTGATGGCCAGGGCCTGCTCAACGATGAGGGGCCAGATCAGGCGGGTCAGCGCCTGCCGGGTGAACAGCGGTTTGGATATTGTCTCTTCCACAACAGCCTCCAGGGCGCGCACCGCGCCCGTAACATCAGTCGGAATTGGGAGGGCCTCCGCCCTCCGGGGTCGCGCGGCGTCAGCGCACGGTCTTTCGGAACGCCGCCGAGTCCAGGATCAGCCGCAGCGTCCGCAGCGCCGCCTGCTCCAGCAGCGGCCGGCCCGGGAAGCGGGAGAACAGCTCGCCCGCGGCAAAGGCCATGCCGTCGTAGCCCCACTCGTCGCAGAGCACGTCTGATAGGATGCGGTTGTCCAGGCTCAGCGCCTCGCCGCAGACGGCGATGGACGGGGCCAGCAGGGCCTTGGGCCGGCCCACGGCCACGGCGATCTCAAAGCCCTGGAGCTCCAGCTCCCGGAGGGTCCGCTCGGTCATGGTGACCTCCACGGTGCTCTCCACATGGCGCAGCGCCGCCATGGCATGCTGCTGGCAGCCCTGGATCAGCCACGCCGCCGAGAGGCCCGCCACCACCGGGTCCTCGGAGAACGCGCCGTGGTAGCAGTCGGTTCTGGGGTCACGGTGGACCGTGGCCGACGGGGAGAGCCAGAGGTCCACGCCGAACTCCCGCATCTCCCGGCCCACGGCGCTGCCCACACTGTGCAGCAGCTCGCGGTCGAAGGAGCAGCCCAGCAGGCTCGGGACCGGGAAGGCCGTGGCGTACTGGTGGGAGACCACGTCGCCGTCGGTATTTTTGACGTCCCGGGTGACGCGGACGCCGTCGCAGCCCTTGGCCACGGTGATGGCGGGAATACCGTACTTGTCCCACAGGTCCGCCGACGCGCCCCAGGCCCCCGGCACGCCCGCCTGGCAGGCCCCGAAGGAGCAGACCAGCGCCCGCAGGTCGTGGTCGTCCATGACGGCCACCAGCTGCCTGAGGTCGTAGCGGCCCTCGTAGACGTCGGCCAGGCGGATGCCGGGCTTGCCGCCGCGGCAGCCGGAGAATTTGCGGGCGTAGCGCACCTCCCGCAGCGGCACCTGCCGGGGGGAGAGGCGCATGGCGTGCTGCCGCGCGGCGTTGCGCTCGGCCTCCTCGCCGGGGTAGGTGAAGGCCCGCGCGCCCTTGCGGGAACGGACGGTGAGGGCCGGAGCCTCGATGCAGTTGCGCACCTGGACCGTGACGATGGGCTTGGGGACGTAGACGCTCCCTGCGATGGTGGTGGCGCGGCTGTGGAAGCCGATGCGGATGTCGTAATACCCCTCGTCCAGCCGCCACACGGCGTTGTGCCGGTCAAACCGGGACAGCTCCGACACCGGGAAAGCCAGGCGGACGGTCTCCGAGTCCCCCGGCGCCAGGAGGCATGTCTTGGCAAAGCAGTCCATCATGTACACCGGCCGGGACACCGGCTCCTCGGGATAGGAGAAGTAGACCTGCAAAACCTCCCGGACGGGCCAGGTATCGCCGGCGTTCTCGATGGTGGCGTCCACGGTGATGTTGCCGTTGTCCAGGCCCACCGCGTAGCCGGTGAGGCGGGACTTGCCGTAGCCCAGGCCGTAGCCGAAGGGGTAGAGCACGTCCTTGTTGAAGGAATCGTAGTAGCGGTAGCCGGTGTACAGGTCCAGCTGTCCCGCGGCCTTGTCGAACTGCTGCGGGCTGACCGGCCAGGTGTCCGGGAGCTTGCCGCAGAACACCTCGCGGCCCGTCAGCAGGTCCGCCAGGGCCGCGCCGCCCTCCTGTCCGGCGATGCCCATATACACGATGGCCGAGAACAGCGGCGACGCCTCGGCAATGTCCATATACCCCGGGGTGTTGAGCACCAGCACCGAGCGCTCAAACACGGCGGTGACAGCGCGGATCAGGTCCATCTCCTCCCCGCGGAGGTTCCAGTCGTAGCCGTCGTGGGGCCGGGTGACGACCACGACGGCGGCCTTGCAGCGGCGGGCGGTCTCGCGGAGGGCGTTTTGGTCCAGGGGCAGCTCGCCGCCGCCTTTCTCCAGCGCGTGGGAGCGGTACTGGTGGGCCAGCAGGCCGTCTGGCTCCACGCCCCCGGCGGCGCACAGGCCGTCGAGCACGTTGACGCGCCGCCAGGGCTGGATGCCGGCGGTCAGCGCCGTGCGCACCTGCCCGATGCCGTACACCGCCACCGGCAGCGGCGTGTCCCCCTCGGGCCTGAGGGGCAGGGCGTGATGGGTGTTTTTCAGCAGCACCATACTGCCGGCCGCCGCCGCGCGGGCCACCAGGGCGCTCTCCTGCATTCGCGGGCTGATTTCCATATAGAAGGGCCTCCTTTCAGCGTGCAGAGGGAATCGAATTTCTCTGCCTCTACTATACTCCTTTCCGCCGCTGAACACAATCGGAACTTTTCTATTTTTTCTCAGCCGACCGAATTCCCGGGAACCCGCCGGAGCACGGCGGGTATACTGGAAATAACTTACAAAGGAGGGACGGCATGAGACGAACGAGACTTGTATGGGCCGCAGCCATGTGGGCCGCGGCGGTGATGGTGCTGGCCGGCTACACGGAGGCCGGCGCGCTGCGCCCTGCGGAGGCCCCGCCGCGTCAGGCGGAGACAGCGGTGCTGCCGGACCTGCCGGCGCTGCCGGCAGCCGCGGAGGCGCCGGCAGCGCCGGAACCGGAGCCCTGGACCCCGCCGGAGGGATCGCTGCGGGTGGTGGTCCGGGACGGGAGCGGCCAATGCGGCCCGCTCCAGGTGCTGGACGAACAGGGCGCTGTGCTCTGTGAGGCAGAGGCGAACGAGCTGGGCGCATACGTCCTGACGCTGCCGCCGGGGCGGTACACCCTGGCGGCGGCGGACGGGCAGTCGGCGTCCTTCCGGCTGCTGGAGAACGCGGCGGTGGACGAGGCCGCAGGCAGCGGCTGGAGTGACGGAGAGATCCTGCACCTGGACGGCACGCCCCGATGTATGCTCCGCCTGCTGCGCACGGCCCCGGAGCCGGTGGTCTACACCCTCACCGGCCCCGGCTGCGAGGAGAGCCGCGTCCTGGGCGGCGAGGCGGAGGCGGCCATGTTCGCGGGGCTGCTGCCGGGGACGTATCTCCTCCGGGGCAGCGACGGCTCCCTCCGGGAGCTTGCCTTGGACACACAGCAGCCGGAGTGGGTGGTCGGTTTGGACTAGAGAAACAGCGTGCAAGGCAGGCGGCGGCCGGTCTTGCACGTTTTTTGATTCGTTTTCCGCAGCTTCAGAGAAATTTTCCGGTTCTCCGCGGCGGCGTTCAGCGCCTCAGCCATCCGTGCGGCGCGCGCCGGGAGCGGCAGCTCCCCCCGGGCCAGGATCCCACGCCCCCGTGCGCCAGACTGCACCGCGCGATGGTGCACGACTGGCTGCCAAAGCCGCACCCGCCGCAGCGCCCGCACAGCCGCATGGGGCTGAGCCCGCAGCTGAGCCCGCACAGGGCGGGCCACGGGCCGTTTCGCGCAAATCCTTTCATCCTGTTTCTCCCATTCCGGAAAAGCCCGCGCACAGCGCCAGCTTCTCCGCCCGCGTCATGCGCTTGAAGGCCGCCTCCCGCCGCAGAGCCTCCGGCTTCGTCTCAAACGCCTCGTAGTAGCACAGCGCCACCGGCCGGCGGGAGCGGGTGTATTTGGCGCCCCGGCCGGCGTTGTGGGCCGCCATGCGCCGCCGGAGGTCGCAGGTCCACCCGGCGTACAGCGTCCCGTCGGCGCAGCGGGCCAGATAGGCGTAGTGCATGGCCTCACCTCCCTGTCTCCAGTATACCGCCCCTGTCAAGGCGTTTTTTCCATTTAGGTCTCGACAGCGGCCCGGCCGCGTGGTATAATTTGACCGAAAAAGAAATTTAGGAGGCCCTGTTATGTCCGATTTTCAGGCTGGCTTCGCCAGAGTCAACGTTACGCCCCCCATGGGCGTGTCCATCAACGGCTATTTCTTCGACCGCTTCGTCGAGGGCGTCCTGGACGAGCTGGAGGCCAACGCTGTGGCCCTTTCCTGCGGCGGGCAGCGCGCGGTGGTCATCGCCCTGGACAACTGCGAGATCGATCAGTACACCATGGACAGGTTCCGCGGGCAGATCGCCCGGGACTGCGGCGTCGAACCCGCCGCCATCCTCGTCCACACCACCCACACCCATGTGGCCCCCTTTGTAGGCCAGGATCCGGTGGACCGAGGCCGGCACGGCGAGGCCGAATATGAGGCCTACCTCACCCGCCAGCTCTCCGCCGCCGCCCAGCGGGCCTTCGCAGACCTGAAGCCCGCCAGGGCTGGCTGGGCCGTGGGACAGGCGCCGGGCATCTCCTTCCTGCGGCGCTTCCGCATGAAGGACGGCTCCATCCGCACCAACCCCGGCGTGGGCAATCCCGATATCGCGGCCCCCATCGGAGAGGTGGATGAGCGGGTCAACGTGGTGCGCATCGTCCGCCAGGGCGGCGCGGATATCGTCATCGCCAACTTTGGCGTCCACCCAGACACCGTCGGCGGCAGCAAAGTCACCGCCGACTACCCCGGCTTTGCCCGCCGCACCCTGGAGCGCGCCCTGCCCCATACCCGGTGCGTGTTTCTCAACGGCGCCCAGGGCGACGTGAACCATGTGAACGTCCACGCCAGGGGCGGCGACTTCAACGGCCTGGAGCTGGACAGCTTCGACGACGTGGCCCGCGGCTATGAGCACGCGGCCCACATGGGCCGGGTGATTGCCGGCGGCGTGCTCCAGGTGTATACCAAGGCGCACTTTGCGCCGGTGGAGGACCTGCGCTTTGCCGAGCGGCGGGTGGACCTGCCGTCCAACATGCCCACGGCGGAGGAAATGGTCCAGGCCAGCCGGTTCGTGGCCCTGCACCAGGCCGGACGGGACTGCGACATCCCCTTTGAGGGCATGGAGCTGACCACCGTGGTGGCCGAGTCCCTGCGGATGCAGCAGCTGGAGCACGGCCCGGAGAGCTTCCCCCTGCGCCTGACGGCGGTGGCCTTCGGCCCCATTGCCCTGCTGGGCATCCCGGGCGAGCCCTTCACGGGCATCGGCCTGGCGGTCAAGGCGGGGTCCAAGTTCCCCATGACCATGCCCTGCTGCCTGACCAACGGCTCGGAGGGCTACTTCCCCATGCAGGAGGCCTACGACGAGGGCGGCTACGAGGCCCGCTCATCCTGCTTCAGGGCTGGCGTCGCCGAGCGTATCGCGGAGGAAAGCCTGACGCTTTTGAACAGCCTGTAAATAAAAAGAATCAAAAAAATCGCCGGCCTTTTGCAAAGACCGGCGATTTGTGTTATAATGGCGCAAACGCTTTTTTCCAAGGAGGAAACCATGAACGATAAAGAAATTTCTGAGATCCGCCGGCGCTTCCGCGCCGACCGCTCCAACATCACCCATATCCGCGGCTGCTACGTCAACGACAACCGTGAGATCATCGCCTCCTTCGACCAGTCCATGGGCCTGGCCGCCGAGGAGGAGAAGGAAAAATACCTGGCGCTCCTCAAGCGCGCCCTCTCCGGCGTCCCGGGCAAAAACCTGCTGGACATCACCTTCCGCACCCAGCAGGTGGCCGACAGCGACGAGCACCGCCTCCTCTCCGCCCTGCGGGACTCCGCCCTGAAGGACGAGGAGATCGTCCAGGAGTTCTTCCAGAAGGTGGTCCAGGCCCTGACCATGGAGACCAGCTACCTCATCCTCCTGGCCCACGACGTCTACGACGTCCCCTACCGCGGCCGCGGCGGCGGACGGCTGGCGGACGCCTCGGAGAACCAGTTTTCCTACGTCGTCTGCGCCGTCTGCCCGGTAAAGGAGACCAAGCAGCAGCTCTGCTACAGCCCCGAGGAGCGCCGCTTTGTCAACCGCCGGGCCGACTACGCCGCCGCGCCGCCGGAGCTGGGCTTCCTGTTCCCGGCCTTCGACGACCGCAGCACCAACCTCTATAACGCCCTCTACTACATCCACAACACGTCCCAGGTCCATGAGGACTTCATCGACGCCATCTTTCACACCGAGCCGCCCATGGCCCCCGACGAGCAGCGGGAGACGTTCCAGGCGGTGCTGGCCGGCTCGCTGGAGGAGGACTGCAGCCTGGACGTGGTGCAGACGGTCCACGAGCAGCTCTGCGGCCTGATCGCCGAGCACAAGGCCAGCCGCGAGCCGGAGCCGCTGGTCATCACCAAGGTGCAGGTGGAGGACGTGCTGGCGGCCTGCGGCGTGCCGGAGCAGGGCGTGGAGCGGTTCGGCCAGAGCTTTGACGAGGAGTTCGGCCCGGACGCGATTTTAAGCCCCAGCAACATCGTGGATCCCCAGCTGGCCCTGGTGACGCCGGACGTGACCATCAAGGTCAACCCAGAGCGCCGCGACCTGGTGGAAACCCGCGTCATCGCCGGCGCCAAGTACATCCTGGTCCGCGCCGACGAGGCTGTGGAGGTCAACGGGATCAATATCCATATCAACCAATAGGAAAAGACAAGGCAGGCCGCAAGGGTCTGCCTTGTCTCCGTTTCACGTTTTCTTCCGCGTCAGGCAGGCTCCGGCGGCGCCTCCGAGCAGGACAAGCGGCGCGGCCCGGACGAACAGCCACTCCAGCGCGTGCAGCGAGGCGCCGAGGACCGCGGTTTCAGGCTGGCTGTAGTCCCAGCCCAGGTAAGGGCTGGGGAACACGATCAGGGCCGCGAAAACCGCCGCGGTCGCCGTACACAGCAGCACGAAAAACCAATGAAGCGCGCGCTGCTCCGCCGCCCTCCGGCGCGCAAGCTGCAGGTTGATGACCTCCAGCTTCTCGGAAATGGCACTGAGCGCATCCGCCCTCGTCTCGGCCAGCGTCTCGCCCAGCAGGGTGCTGACCGGCGTTTCCAACGCCTCGGACAGGGAGATCAGCAGCTCGGCGTCCGGGACCGACCGGCCCTGCTCCCATTTCGAGACGGTCTGCCGCACCACATTCAGCCGCGCGGCCAGCTCCTCCTGTGAAAGCCCTTTGGATTTTCTGACTGCCTTTATGTTTTCACTCAGCATCAGCGAGGACCTCCTTTCCCCGCCATGATACAGCAAAAGGCCCGTTGCGGCAAGCAACATCCATTAACATGACAGGAAACACCCGCCAAAAAGCTGCTTTTCTGCGGATGTCCGGCTTTTTTACCGCCGCAGCTCCAGAAGCTGCTCCCGGGTGCCGAACCGTTTGGCGCTCTCCACCAGGGCAGCCACGTTTTCCGGCTTGGTATTTTCGCCCAGGGCACAGCCCGAGCTGAGGATCAGGCCGCGGCCCTTCGTCGCCCCGACCAGCGCCCTGGCCTGGGACAGGACCGTCTCCGGCGCGCCGGTACACATGGGGTCGCTGGGGTTCAGGTTGCCCATGAGCACCACGCTCTCCGGGACTGCCGCCCGGGCGCGGCCCATGTCCACCTGCCAGTCCACCTCCAGAATGTCGGACCCCAGGCGGCCCATGTCCTCAATAATGGCGTTGGTGTTGCCGCAGATGTGGATGGAGTACGCCCCCGGCAGATCCCGCACCGCCTCCGCCACCTTTTTCTCATACGGCGCGGCGAATTCCCGGTACATGGCCGGGGAGATCAGGTTGGGGCTGGCGTAGGCGTCTCCCATGCTGGTGGCGTGGGCGCCCAGCTTCAGCATGGCCCGGGCGAAGCGGGTGTGGGCCTCGGTGCACCAGGCCAGGGCATGATGGACCACGTCCTCGTCCTCCTCGATGAGGTCCATCATCAGGTTCTGCGCGCCCCGCAGCAGGCACAGCAGGTCAAACGGCCCCTGGTCCGCCCGGCCCATGATGAACACATGGTCCCCGACGGCGCTGAGCAGCCGCTCGGTGGTCTCCAGCCACACCGGCAGGCGCGCGTCCTTCTCGGGATCGGGCATGTGGAGGGAATCAATGTCCCGCAGGTCCTCCAGAATGGGGCTGTTCTCATCCACCGCCGCCACGTCGCCCTCGCGGTAGGTCACCTTCGCGCCGCAGGCCTCGGCCAGGCTGGCGTCGTCCACGTCCACCACGCAGCCGTCGTAGCCGAAATGGTCCTGACAGGCGATGTGGCACTGGGCCATCTTGGCCGGGTCGCGGTTGACCTGGCCGATGTGGAAGCCGCTGTGGCGCACGCTGAATAAAAAGCTCTGGGGAATCACCGGCAGGCGGTCCGGCGTCTCGCCGCGCAGGACCGCCTCCACCCGCTCCCGGGAAGTCATTTCTTGCATAGCTCTGTCCTCCTGTTGTGATGATCGTTCCTTTATCATAGCAGAGGCCGGAACGGGAAGTCTATGATTTTCTAACGAAATTTTGTAAAATATTCCGGTCTCTACCGCTTTCTGCCGGATTTTTTGTGATATCTTCCGTTTTTGTTCCGGCTGGGCCGGTGCGGCTTGGGCACGCCGGTGCGGCCGTCCCGCTTGGCGCTGGGCGGCGGGGCGGGGCGGCGCTCACCGGGCAGGGGGCGGATGAGGCAGCCCTTCTCATAGCCGATCAGATCCCGCCGGCCCGCTTTCACCAGCGCCTCATGGACCAGGGCGTAGTTCTTGGGGTTCCGGTACTGGATCAGCGCCCGCTGCATGGCCTTTTCGTGGGGATCGGTGGGGACATAGACCCGCTCCATGGTCCTGGGGTCCAGGCCGGTATAGTACATGACGGTGGAGAGGGTGGAGGGCGTGGGATAGAAGTCCTGCACCTGCTCCGGCGCGTGCCCGGTGTCCCGCAGGTACTCAGCCAGTGCCACGGCCTCCTTCAGGGTCGAGCCGGGGTGGGAGGACATGAGGTAGGGCACTACAAACTGCTTCAGGCCCAGCTGTCGGTTGAGACGCTCATACTTGGAGAGGAACCGCTCGTAGACCGCCCGCCGGGGCTTGCCCATCTTGTCCAGCACCGGGTCGGCGATGTGCTCGGGGGCCACCTTCAGCTGTCCGGAGACGTGATAGCGCACCAGCTCGCGGAAAAAGGTGTCGTCGGGGTCGGAGAGCAGGTAGTCAAAGCGGATGCCGGAGCGGATAAATACCTTTTTCACTCTCGGCAGCGCTCGGAGCTTCCGCAGCAGGGCCAGATAGTCGCCATGGTCCGCCTCCAGGTTTTTGCACGGCCGCGGATAGAGGCACTGCCGCCCGGGGCAGGCGCCCCGCTGGAGCTGCTTTTGGCAGGCGGGCTGCCGGAAATTGGCGGTGGGGCCGCCAACGTCATGGATGTAGCCCTTGAAATCCGGCGCTTCGGTCATACGCCGCGCCTCGGAGAGCATGGACTCGTGGCTGCGGGTCTGGATGATCCGCCCCTGGTGGAAGGTCAGCGCGCAGAAGCTGCACCCGCCAAAGCACCCCCGGCAGGACACCAGGGAGAACCGCACCTCCTCAATAGCCGGCACGCCCCCCGCCGCCTCATAGGACGGGTGATACGTGCGGACGTAGGGCAAATCGTAGACCTGGTCCATCTCCGCCTGGGTCAGGGGCGGCTGGGGCGGGTTCTGCACGACGAACTCGCCGCCCTCGTAGGGCTCCACCAGCGTCTTGGCAGAAAAGGGATCGGTGTTGCGGTATTGGATATAAAAGCTCCCGGCATAGGCCCGCCGGTCCCGCGCCAGCGTCGGATAGTCCGGCAGGACGATGTGAGGCGCCTGAAGGTCCGGCTTCCGCGTCCGGTAGACTGTCCCGCGGATGAAGGTAAGATCGGCGGGAGAAAGGCCGCTGTCCAAAGCGTCGGCCGCCTCCACCACGGCCTTCTCGCCCATGCCGTAGAGCAGCAGATCCGCCTGGCTGTCCAGCAGCAGCGAGCGCTTGAGCTTGTCTGACCAGTAGTCGTAGTGGGCCAGCCGCCGGAGGCTGGCCTCGATGCCGCCCACCAGGATGGGCACGGCGCCGTAGACCCGGCGAATCAGGTTGCAGTAGACCACCGCGGCGTAGTCGGGCCGCTTTCCCATCTGCCCGCCGGGGGTGTAGGCGTCGGTCCTGCGGCGCTTTTTGGAGACGGAATAGTGGTTGACCATGGAGTCCATATTCCCGCCAGACACCAGAAACCCCAGCCGCGGCCTGCCCAGGACCGTGACAGACTGGGGATTTTTCCAATTGGGCTGAGCGATGACGCCCACCTTGTAGCCCGCGCGCTCCAGCACGCGGGTGATGATGGCGTGGCCGAAGGACGGATGGTCCACATAGGCGTCGCCGCTGACGTAGACAAAGTCGCACTGCGTCCAGCCCCGCGCCCGCATGTCCGCCTTGGAAACGGGCAGAAATTCCGCCATACATAACCCCTCCTGTTCTGTTTCTATGATACCAGATGGAGCGGCAAATGGGAAGGGGCAAAACAGCCGCCGCGCGCGCCATAAAAAGTTTCGCCGTCCACAGACGGCGAAACCCCTTAAAGAGGATGCTGGCGCTGAACGTGGACCCGCAGGGGGATTTGACCAATCCAGGCGGACTACCTGGCAGCGGGGGATATAACCTAGCTGGCAGGGACTGTTCAGCGCATCCAGAGGCAAATCCATCTGTGTTTGCGAATCAGCGGGGTGTTTCTGACCATGGCTAACGAAACGAACTTCCGGAAGGCTATTGCGGCCTCAGTTAGGCCTTGTTTGAAAAATGGCAACATGCCCAGACGACGGTTCTTTTTCCGCCTGGGCGGCACAATATTCCCTTGAAATCCGTCAGGATTCCTGCGGAAAAATTGTTTGCCAGACGAGAAAATCCCTCTCCGCCGGGCACATTGCCATTTGTCTGCTTTGGCGTCTCATCATTCTTCATCCCTCCCATCTTATTTTACCATAGGAAGGCTTTATTCGTTACTTTGTCAACAGCTCCAGACTATGCCGGCGCCAACGGCGCCCGCATAATCTCCTGCATTCTCGACAGGAACTGTGTACGGTACATGGTCCCTGCCCCCGGCAAATCGGGATGGGATGGCAGATATGCGGGAATTCAGCATGCACTGGAGAGGCGCTGCAGATGATCCAGCCGTACCTCGCCGGCGAAGGCCGGGACCGGCAGCTGTGCTGCCAGCACCCCGGCCTGTGCGCGCCGCGCCGCGTTGGAGACCTGGTTGACAATCAGCGTGTCGAAGCCGCCCTCCTGCCGCAGCACCGCGGCGATGTGCGCCGGCGTTGCCAGGGCCTCCGGAGACGTACCGGCCAGGGCGGCAAAGCGGTCGGAGCGGTGGGCCGCCGATTGGATCGGTACGCCGAAGCCCGACGCGCCCACCACTGCCAGGACGCGGTCCGAGCCGGCGGGGATCACCGGCTCATGGGCGAGGTGCGCCTTGAGGGGCAGGCCGGCAGAGCCGTCAGCCTCCACGAGAATATAGTCCGCCAGCCGCCGCAGGGCCTCCGGCGGCAGAGGCGGCGCGGACAGCTTGCCGTGTTCCGCCGGCGTCCCGAAGCAGACGGCCCGGCGCTCGTCCAGCAGCCGGCGCAGCTGCGCCGCATCGGCGGCGTTTGGCAACGTGTCCGAGGGGAAAATCCGCGTGGTGGTACAGAAGATCACCCGCCCCGGCAGCGCCGCCGCCAGGCGGTGGGCCAAAGTGGTTTTGCCGCCGCTGCCGATCATGGCAATCACGCCGGGGCGGATTTTCAGCAGCCGGTCCAGCGGCGTCCCGGCTGTCCTCATGCGATCAGAGCCTTCACAGCCATCAGGATGCCGTAGACCACCGGCTGATGCGCCAGGTAGATCCACAGCGAGTGCCGCCCGCAGGCACTGAGAAACCGGATGGGCTGCCGGTCCGCCGGGACCCGGGGCAGCAGCGTCCGCCGGTTCCTGTAGGCGGTCCGGCCCAGCACCGTCCCCAGCATGAACCAGCCCAGCTGCGGACACAGCGGAAAATAGTCCCCCGCCGCGAACCCCGGCGCCCGCAGGCCCAGGACGAAGAGGTACGGGCACTCCACCAGGAACGTCGTGAACCAATACCCCAGCGCCACCAGCGCCGCCCCCATGGCCGCGATGGCCCAGGTGGGCAGGCGGCGGTAGAGGGGATACACGATCATGCCCACGCCCAGCAGGTGCAGCACGCCGAACTGGATGCGGACCGTCCGGTCGGCCATACCCAGGGCGATCATGGCCTCGGTGACGCCGGTGACGGCCATGCCGCAGGCCAATACGATCAGCCCCCGCCGGACGCTGCGGGACCCCAGTGTCACGCAGACGCCGCTGAGGATCACAAAGAGGACCCCGCCGTAGTCCATAATGAATTGGAACACCGGGTGCAGGGAGAATTGCAGCCCCACGAAGTAACGCAGGTCGAACACCGTGTGGACGATCACCACACAGAGGATGCAGAGCCCCCGGAAGGCGTCCAGCTCCCAGATGCGCTCCCTCATCCCTTGGCCTGCTCCTCTTCCTCCAGGACGCGGTAGGCCACCTTGCCCACTAACGTCTTTGGCAGCTCGGCGCGGAACTCGATGTCGCAGGGCATGGCGTACTTGGCGATGTGATCGCGGCAATAGGCCATCAGCTCCTCCTTCACCGCCTCCGTCGGCTCGATCCCCGGCTGGAGGACCACGAAAGCCTTGACCTTCTGCATCCTGTAGCTGTCCTTGACGCCGATGCAGCAGCTGAGGAGCACCTTGGGATGCCCGTCTATGATATTCTCCAGCTGACCGGGGTAGATGTTGTAGCCGGAGGAAATGATCATCCGCTTGATCCGCTGGCGGAAGTAGACGAAGCCGTCGGCGTCCATGTAGCCCAGGTCGCCGGTGTGCAGCCAGACCCGGCCCTCGTCATGGCGGCGGAGGGTGCTGGCGGTCTCCTCGGGGTTGTCTACGTAGCCCAGCATGACCGTGGGGCCAGAGAGGCAGATCTCGCCGTCGGTGTTGGGTGGCAGCTCCTCGGTGGTGCCGGGCTTGACGATCTTGTAGTAGGTATCCGGGAACGGCACGCCGATGGAGCCGGAGCGGTAGTAGTCCACCGGCGTGAGGCACGAGGCGGTGACGCACTCGGTGGTGCCGTAGCCCTCCCGGACCTGGATGGTGGCATGATGCTCATGGAGGAAGGCGTCCACCTTCTTTTTCAGCTCGATGGACAGTGAGTCACCGCCGCAGAACATCCCCTTGAGGAAGCTGAGGTCCGCCCCCTCCAGGTTGTCGGCCCGCAGCAGGGCCTCGAAGAGGGTGGGTACGCCGGGAATGATATTGGGCTTTTTCTTCACCAGGAGTTTGGCGTAGGACTTGACCGTGAACTGGGGCACCAGGATGCAGGTGGCGCCGGCGATGAGCGGCGTGTGGATGCCGATGCCCAGGCCGAAGCCATGGAACAGGGGCATCACCGAGAGCATTTTCAGCCCGTCGATGGGCGAAAAGCCGCTGGCGCCGATGGTCTGAAGGGCCAGGGCGTTGAAGTTCAGATTGGAGAGAAGGATGCCCTTGGTGGTGCCGGTGGTGCCGCCGGAGTAAAGGATGGCCGCGCCATCGGCAGCCTGTCCGTCATCGGGGGGCAGCTGGCCCTTCCAGCGCCGGCCCATGGCCAAGGCGTCGGACCAGAGGGTATACCCCTTTGGGGGCAGCCTGGGGATTTTCCGCCCGGCGGTCAGGGCGTAGCCCACAGCCAGGGCGGGGGGCAGCTCGTCGCGGATTCTGGCGATGAGGATGGTCACCGGCTGGTCCAGCTGCGGCGTGATGGCGGCGAGCTTGGGATAGAACTGGTCCAGGGTGAGCACGGCCTTGCTGCGGGAGAAATTGAGGTAGAACTTGATTTCATTGGGGGCCGAGAGCGGGTGGATCATGTTGGAGACGGCCCCGATGCGGTTGCAGGCATAGAAGCAGTCCACGCCCTGGGGGGAGTTTGGCATGCAGATGGTGACGCGGTCGCCCTTGCCGATGCCCAGGGCCAGGAGGGCCTTGGCTGTGAGGTCAACGCGGCGCAGGAACTCGGCGTAGGAGGTCCTTTTCCCCATGAACTCATAGGCGGTGTTGCCGGGATAGCGCCGCGCGGCATCGCGGACCATCTGATAGATGGTTTTCTGGGGGTAGTCGATGGTCCGGGGCGTCTCGCCGTAGAAATTCAGCCACGGTGCGGTCGCGGAAATGCTCATGACTTGGTCAGTCCTTTCGTGTGATGGTTGTGGATTCAGAGATACAGCGCGCGGCAGGGGCGGCGCTCACCGTCCCAGCGCCCTGGCCGCCCAGGTGCGGTGCTGGAGCATGGCGCCATGGGGGCAGAACTCCTGGCAGCAGAAGCAGTGAATGCACCTGCCCTTATCGATCTTGGGCAGGCCCTTTTCCATGGCAATGGCCTTTGCCGGACAGATCTCCCGGCATTTGCCGCAGCCGACGCATACCGTCCGCCGCACCTGCGGCCGCGGACACAGCGCCCGCTGGATCACCGCGCCGCGGAGCTTCCCCAGCGCGCCGCCCTGCCCGCGGAACAGCAGGCTGCTCTGGGCCTCAATGCGCCGGTAGTCCGGCACCATGAAGCGCTGCCAGTCGCCGTCCACCGTCAGCTCTCCCGCACGCTGCGGGATGAGGCCCCGCTCGAAGGCCGCCTCCAGTGTGGGCACGTCCCGGCGCTCCAGGCCGATCAGCGCCGCGCACAGCAGATCCAGCCGGTGGGCGCTTTCAGACGCCGCCAGGCACCCGATCTCCCGGGGCGTCCCCGCGGTGGGGCCATTGCCCTCCATGCCCACCACAGCGTCGCAGAGGGAGAGCCGCGGCTGCACATATTCATTCAAATCCACGAGCATTCTGGCAAAATCCGCGGGGTTGGCGAACTGAAAGTGGAATTCCGGCTTCTTGGTCCCCGGGATCACGCCGAAGAGGTTCTTGGCCGCGCAGGAGAGGGCCATCATGCCGTGGGTCTTGAGCTTGCAGAAGTCGATCACCGCGTCCGCCTGGTCCAGCCAGGCGGTGTAGGGGAACCGGCGGCAGACCTTCCCCGCGGGGAACTCGACCTCCCGCTGGGAGAAGTCCTGGTTGAGCCGCGCGCCGTGGTCCTCCAGGGCACGGTAGCCCGCGGCGGCGTAGAGGCGGTTCACATAGGCGGCGGTGTACAGCCCGCCGGGGCTGTCGCCCACCGTGACCTGCGCGCCGCGCTCCGTCAGCAGGTCGCTCAGGGCCGCCAGCAGCGCCGGATGGGTGGTGACGGCGGCCTCGGGCCTGGCGAAGGAGACCAGGTTGGCCTTGACGGCCACGCGCATCCCCGGCCGCACCCAGTCCAGCCCGCCCAGCGGCGCCAGGACGGCCTCCAGCGCCTCGCGGCAGGCTGCCGGCGCGTAGTCCCGGCAGGGGACGATGGACACATCGCAGGACATGAAACGCGCCTCCTTTTTTTGCAAATTACTATTATTATATCACAGATTGCCGCCCGCCGCAATGGCGAACCGCCGGCTTTTCTCCGGCGCTGCCTGGTCGGGCGCGCAATTTTTTGCGCGAATTCCCGAAAATAGGTTTACATATTCCCGGTTTCGCGGTAGAATAGCTGCAGAGTGTTCCGCGCCGTGCCGGCGGCGGAGCCCTGTGAGCCCTTTTTTGCAACCAAGGAGGACGACGATTTTGGACCTTTACGATTCCAGCGAGCTGGATCTGATCCTCAGCGATATCAAGCAGCTGCTCTCCGAGGACGAGCCGGAGCCGCCCGCCGCGCCGACGGCCAGTCCGGCCCCCACGGTTCAGGAGACCCGGAAATTCACCCCGGTGCATCCCCCCGTCCAGCCCCCGCAGGCGGCCCCGGAGCCTTCCGCCCCTGCTGTCCGCCCGCCCTGGGAGGACCCGGACTTCGCCGGGACCTACTATGACGGCGGCGCGGCCCAGGTGGTCCGCAGCGCCAGCGTCCACGACGCCCCCGCGCCCCGCCGCGCCCCGCAGTATCAGCCGCCGCAGCCGGAGGCCCGCCCCGCCCCGCCCGCCCAGGCCCGCCGGACCGAGCGCCCCGCCCCCACCCGGGCGCAGAAGATCGCGCGGCAGTCCCTGGCCTACGACAACGAGGATGACGAGGACGATCCCGAGGAGTACGCCGCGCCCAAGCGCCGCCGCCCCCTCCGCTGGCTGGGCCGGCTGCTGGTCATTCTGCTGGTGCTGGGGCTTCTGGCAGCCGGCGGGCTGTATCTGCTGGCCGCCCAGCCCACCGCCAGCGCCGCCCTGGGCGTTCGTCGCTCGGGGGTGTCCACGATTCTGCTCATCGGCACCGACGCCGGAGACCTGCGCACCGACACGCTGATGCTCCTCTCCGTGGACGACGCCAACCACACCGCCGCCCTGGTGAGCATCCCCCGGGACACCCTGGTCAACGGCCCCTATACGGTGCCCAAGATCAACAGCGTCTACGCCGTCAACAACGGCGGCGAGGCGGGCATGGAGATGCTGCTCCAGCGGGTGACGGAGTCCATCGGCTTCCCGCCGGACGGCTATGTGCTGGTGAACCTGAGCGCTTTTGTGGAGCTGGTGGACATCATGGGCGGCGTCCGGTTTGACGTGCCGGTGAGCATGCAGTACAGCGACCCGTCGCAGGACCTCTATATCGACCTGGCCGCGGGCGAGCAGGAGCTGGACGGCGTGCAGGCCATGGGCCTGGTGCGCTTCCGCTCGGGGTACGCCGAGGCGGATCTGAAGCGGGTGGAGGTCCAGCGGGCCTTCGTCTCGGCGGCGGCGGAGCAGTGGATCGGGCCGGGGGTGGTGTTCAAGGCTCCGCGGCTCATCGGCTGGCTCCAGGACCATGTGGAAACCGACATGAGCCTGCGCAACCTGACGTGGCTGGCCAAGGCTCTGATGCGCGCCGACCGCGCGTCCATCACCACCGAGACGCTCCCGGGCCATGCGGCCACTATCCAGGGCGGCTCCTACTATATTCTCGACCCCTACGCCGTGGCCGACGTGGTCAACCGCTGCCTCAACCCCTATGTACAGGAGATCACTGTGAACGACCTCCTGATCCGGAACTGAGAAGGTGCCTTTGATATGGAAGAATTTTACATGGACCCCACCCGTTACCACGGCCGTCCGGCCTCCGCGGCGAACCGTACCGAGCAGGAGCTGGCCTGCTACGACCTCCTGGACCGTCTGGCAGTGGTCTTTGCCCGGGCCGACCACGGCCACGCGGATACCATCGAGCAGTGCAAGCGGGTGGAGGGTGTGCTGGGCGCGCCCATCTGCAAGAATTTGTTTTTGTGCAACCGGCAGAAGACGCAGTTTTACCTGCTGATGCTGGCGGGGGACAAGGTGTTCAAGACCAAGGATCTCTCCAAGCAGCTGGGTGTGGCGCGCCTGAGCTTCGCCGGGCCGGAGGAGATGCGGGAATATTTGGACGTGACGCCCGGCTCGGTGACGGTGCTGGCGCTGAAAAACGACCGGGACCACCGTGTGCAGCTGGTCATCGACCAGTCGGTGGCCGCCGGTGCGCAGGTCAGCTGTCACCCCTGCATCAACACCTCCACCATTCTCCTCTCCACCCGGGACCTGATGGACAAGGTGCTCCCCGCTTTGGAGCACGAGCCGGTCCTGGTGGACCTGCCGTGGAATGCGTAACAGTGGATGAGAGCATGATCTCCATCTCAGAATGGCGTGTCGCAGCCTCATCGTTTTGTGGATGTTTCCTTGCCATATAATTTCACCCCCCTGATGTAATTCCGCGTTCCTACATCAGGGGGGTTCTTTATTGTCCGTTTTGACTGGCTCCGCGCAAAAGGGCCGGCGGCGCTTTTGTGGGAAGGGCTACAGTCTCAGTCCCTTCACATCCTTCATGCGCTCGAGGATCACATGGCTCCGCAGGCTGCGGACGCCGCGCAGGCCGTCCAGCTCCCGGAGAAACGCCTCCAGCCGCTCCTGGCTGTCCGCCACCGCGTGGGCGTGAAGACAGCAGTCCCCTGTCATGCGGTACAGCTGCGTCACCGTCGCGTTGCCGCACAGCTGCGCGCTGACCGCCTCCAGCCGCTCCGGCGCCGCCTCGATCTCCAGATACAGCGAGTAAGCCCCGCTCAGCTTCTGGGGGTTGATGACCGTGGTGTACCCCTCGATGACGCCCCGGCGCTCCAGGGCCTCAATGTGCGCGCGCACCGCCACCCGGGATACGCCCACCTGATCGCCGATCTCCGAGTAGGAAAGGCGCGCGTTGGCCGTCAGCAGCTCCAGGATCCGCTGGTCCAAGGGGTCCAATCCGTCTAAATACATGGTATTCCGCTCCTTTTTTCCGGCAGACAGGATTGGAAAATGCTGTCATTGCCTGGATGATGGTCTCAGTATACCACAACCCTGGCGAAAAAACAAATAGAAATATTCATGTTGACAAAAGAAATAAATACTGCTATTGTACTTACGAAACGATATATTAAGGTTACGAATCGGAGGAACCGGCCATGCAGACCGACTTTACCACCGGCGCCATCACCGGGCGGCTGTTCCGCTTTGCCCTGCCGATGATGGTGGGGAATCTGCTGCAGCAGCTCTACAACATCGCCGATACCCTCATCGTGGGGAAGTACCTGGGGCCGGACGCTCTGGGGGCGGTGGGGTCCAGCTATACGCTGATGGTGTTTCTCACCTCCATCCTCCTGGGGCTGTGCATGGGCAGCGGCGCGGCCTTCTCCCAGTGGTACGGCCGGCGGGACCTGGAGCGGCTGCGGCAGGGGGCGTTCCTCTCCTTCTGCCTCATCGCCCTGCTGGCGCTGGCCCTGACGCTGGGAGCCTTTTTCGGTACCGAAGGGCTTTTGCGCCTCCTGCGGGTGCACCGCCGGGTGGTCCCGTGGATGCGGGCATACCTGCGGATCGTCTTTCTGGGCGTCCCGGCCACGTTCCTCTATAATTATTTCGCCACACTCCTGCGGGCGGTGGGGAACTCCGTGACGCCGCTGATTTTCCTGGGCGTGTCGGCGGTTTTAAACGTGGGGCTGGACCTGTGGTTTGTGCTGGGGCTGGGGTGGAGCGTCCGGGGCGCGGCGGCGGCCACGGTGCTCTCGCAGTACCTCAGCGGCGCGGGGCTGGCGGCCTACGCCCTGCTGGCCTGCCCGGACCTGCGGCCCCGGCGGCGGCACCTGCGCTGGAGCGGTCCGGTGGTGCAGGAGATCTCCGGGCTGAGCCTGCTCACCTGCGTGCAGCAGTCGGTGATGAACCTCGGCATCCTGATGGTTCAGGGGCTGGTCAACAGCTTCGGCCCCGCGGTGATGGCGGCGTTCGCAGCGGCGGTGAAGGTGGACTCCTTCGCCTATATGCCGGCCCAGGACTTCGGCAACGCCTTTTCCACCTTTGTGGCCCAGAACTACGGCGCGGGCCGCACGGACCGCATCCGGGCGGGACTCCGGCGGGCGGCGGCGGCCTCGGCGGGGTTCTGCGCGGCGGTGAGCGCGGCGGTGTACCTGCTGGCGGAGCCGCTGATGGGCCTCTTTGTGGAGGCCGGCGAGGCGGAGATCATCGCCGTGGGCGCGGCGTACCTGCGGATTGAGGGGGCGTTCTACTGCGGCATCGGCCTGCTGTTCCTCTGGTACGGCTGCTACCGGGCGGTGAAGCAGCCGGGGATGTCGGTGGCGCTGACCGCGGTATCCCTGGGCACCCGGGTAGCGCTGGCCTACGGGCTTTCAGCCATTCCGGCGGTGGGGCTGTACGGCGTCTGGGCGTCGGTGCCCGTCGGGTGGCTCCTGGCGGATATTCTGGGCCTTTGGCGCTGGCGCCGTCTGCGGCTGTAGGCCGTGAGGAGCTTGCGCAGGAGGTCGAAGGGCACCACGGTGGCCGCCAGGGCCACCACCTGGAGGATGGTCTCCGCCGGCAGCGGCTCGGTGCGGAAGACCGCGCTGCCATAGCGGATCAGCAGCAGCTGGATGCCTGACACCGCCGCCATGATGGCCAGAAACGCGCCGTTGCGCCCCAGGCTCCCCAGCAGGTTCACCCGGTGGGTCCGTGCGTTGAAGGCGTTGAAGATGCCAGAGAAGATGAAGAGGGTGAAAAAGGCGGTCATGAAGCCCAGATAGTCGCTCTCATACCCGAACCGCGCCCGGAAGTACGGCAGGCGCAGAAACGCCGCGCACAGGGCGATGGTGTAGGCGCCGGTGAGGACGATCTGCCCCAGCATCTCCCGGGAGAGAATGGGCTCACTGCGCCGCTTGGGCGCCTCACGCATATACCGCTCCAGGGGCGGCTCCCCGGCGAAGGCCAGACCGCCCAGGGTGTCCATGATGATGTTGATCCACAGCATCTGCGTCACCGTCACCGGCGTCTCGATGCCGATGAACGGCGCGATCAGCGACACGCCCACGGCGCAGAGGTTCATGGTCAGCTGGAACACCAGGAATTTCCGGATGCTCCTGAAGATGGTCCGGCCGTAGAGGATGGCCCGGGCGATAGAGGCGAAATTGTCGTCCAGAATGACGATATCGCCGGCCTCCTTAGCCACCTCCGTGCCGCTGCCCATGGCGAAGCCCACGTCGGCACACTTGAGGGCCGGGGCGTCGTTGATGCCGTCGCCGGTCATGCCGGCCACCAGGCCCAGCTCCTGCGCCGCCCGCACCAGGCGGCTCTTGTCCCCGGGCAGCGCCCGGGCCACCACCCGCAGCCGGGGCAGCGCCGCGCGCAGGGCGGCGTCGCGCATCCCGGCCAGCTCCTGGCTGGTGAGGACCAGGTCGCGCCCCGGCTCTGCGGCGATGCCGGCCTCCCGGGCGATGGCGAGGGCCGTATCCCGGTTGTCCCCGGTGATCATCACCACCTGGATGCCCGCCTCCCGGACCTGCCGGACCGCCCGGTCCACTCCGGGCCGGAGGCCGTCCCGGAGGCCCAGAAGGCCCAGAAAGGTCAGCGGTCCCCCGACGGGGGCGGCCGCCGCCGGGTCCGCCGCCGCCAGGGCCAGAACGCGCATCCCCGCCCCGGTCATGCGCCCCAGGGCCGCGCGGACCATGGGCGGCACGCCGGCGCGGACGCGCCCCTGCCCGTCATAATGGGCGGTGCAGCGGGGCAGCAGAGCCTCCGGCGCGCCCTTGAACAGCAGCAGGTTCCGGTCGCCCCGCAGCCGCGCACAGGCGTACTTCCGCGCCGGGTCGAAGGGCAGGGCCATCTCCGCCGCCGCCGGGGTATCGAAGCCCGCCGCGAAGTCCAGCACCGCCCGGTCGGTGCTGTTGCCGCCCACGGCGCGCCCGCCGGAGAGCGCCGCCTCGTTGCAGTACCGGCAGGTCAGGGCGCACAGCTGCCGCAGGGCTGGGGACTTCACCTGCCGCAGCTGCGTGCAGCGCGTCCCATCGGCGAACACCAGCTGCTCCGCCTGCATCCGGCCCCGGGTCAGGGTGCCGGTCTTGTCGGTGAACAGGATATTCAGGCTCCCCGCCGTCTCGATGCCCACCAGCTTGCGCACCATCACATGGTCCCGCTTCATCCGTGCCATGTTGGACGAGAGGACCACCGTGATCATCATGGGCAGCCCCTCCGGCACCGCCACCACCACCACTGCGATGGCCAGCAGCGCCGCGTGGAACAGGTGGCCGATGAGGGCCGAGGGCGTCTGCAATTCCGAGAGCACCGCCGCCCAGCGGAAACCGTTGTTCATGACCAGCGCGTGAAAAAGGTCGGCAAAGGCGACCAGGGCTGCGGCGGTGTAGCCCATGCGGCTGATATCCCGGGCCAGGCCGGAAAGACGGGCCTTCATGGGGCTCTCGCCGCTGTCCTCCTGAAGCTCGGAGGCCAGCGCGCCGTAGAGCGTGGCGTCCCCCACCCGCTCCACGCGCATCACGCCCTGTCCCGCCGCGACCACGGCGCCGCGAAGCAGCTGGGATGGCTCCTCCGGCGACCAGCGCCGGGGGCCTTTTCCGTTCCAGGGAACCTTCTCCGCCTCGCGGCTCTCGCCGTTGAGGGGCGACTGGTCCACCTGGAGCGCCCCGGAGAGCAGCAGGCCGTCGGCGGGGATCTTCTCGCCGGCCTGCAGGAGCACCAGGTCGCCCACCACCACCTCCGCCACCGGGATCACCTGGAGCCCCTCCCGCCGCTGGACGCGGCACTGGGTCCTGGCGGCCTCCTCCTGGAGCCGTTGGAAGGCCGACTCGCTGCCGTACTCCGAGAGGGAGGAGACAAAGGTCGCCAGGAACACCGCCGCGCCGATGCCCACCGGCTCGAACCAGCTGTGCTCCCGCAGGGACACCAGCACGTTGAGGGCCAGAGCGGCCAGGAGAATTTTGATGATGGGGTCCCCGAAGCTGGCAGCAAACTGCCGCCAGAAGGACCTGCGCCGCCGCCGGGTAAAGGCGTTGGCCCCGTGCCGCCGGCGCGACGCCTCCACCTCGCCCCGGCTCAGTCCCCGCAGTCTCTCCGTTTCTACCGACATACCAAGCGCCTCCCCAAAGCCTTTTTGTACAGGCTATTGCCGCCGGCGCGGAAATATGCGTCCCGCCCCGCCGGCGGCTTTTGGCGCGCTTTGAGGATTGACATCGCCGGCGGCAGACGGTAGAATAGACCTATCAGTAAACGAGACGAAAGGGGAACTCACCTATGACGCCATACGCCAACATGACGCCCGCCGAGCTGCGGCAGGAGCACGAAGCCGTCTCCCAGGCCTTCGCCGCGGTGAAGGAGAAGCACCTCAAGCTGGATATGTCCCGCGGCAAGCCCGGAAAGGCGCAGCTGGACCTGGTCAGCGGCATTCTCACCGTGCTCTCCGACCCCGCCGACTGCCTGGACGGCGGGCTGGACACGCGCAACTACGGCGAGCTGGCAGGCCTCGCCTCCTGCCGGAAGCTGTTTGCCGAGCTGCTGGGCGTCAAGCCCGAGGAGGTCTTTGCCGGCGGCAACGCCAGCCTCAACCTGATGTACGATGTCATCTCCAAGGCGTTCACCCACGGTCTGCTCCACAGTCCCCGGCCCTGGTCCCAGGAGAAAACCGTCAAATTCCTTTGCCCCTCCCCCGGCTATGACCGCCATTTCAAGGTCACAGAATCCTTCGGCATGGAGCTCATCACCATCCCCATGACCGGCGCCGGACCCGACATGGACGCGGTGGAGGCCGCCGTGCAGGACCCGGCGGTCAAGGGCATCTGGTGCGTGCCCAAGTATTCCAACCCCCAGGGCATCATCTACTCCGACGAGACCATCGACCGCCTGGCGGCGCTGAAGCCCGCCGCTCCGGACTTCACCATCATGTGGGACAACGCCTACTGCATCCACGAGTTCGACGGCGGTTTTGTGCCCTTCCGGGACATTCTGACCCTCTGCCGCGAGGCGGGAAACCCGGATATGGTGTACGAGTTCGCCTCCACCTCCAAGGTCACGCTGCCCGGCGCGGGCGTGGCGGTGTTTGCCACCTCCGAGGCCAACATGGCCTATATGAAAAAGCTCCTGAGCATCCAGGTTATCAGCTACGACAAGGTCAACCAGCTGCGCCACGTCCGCTACCTCCGGGACAAGGCCCACACCCTGGAGCTGATGCAGCAGCACGCGGCAATCCTCAAGCCCAAGTTCGACGCCGTGGCCGACGCCCTGGAGCGGGAGATCCGCCCCCTGGGCATCGGCAGCTGGGCACGGCCCAAGGGCGGCTACTTCATCAGCTACGACGCCATGCCCGGCACGGCCAAGCGCGCGCTGGCGCTGTGCAAGGAGGCGGGCGTGGTGATGACCGGGGCGGGCGCCACGTTCCCCTACGGCGTGGACCCGGACGACTCCAACATCCGCATCGCCCCCAGCCTCCCCCCGGTAGCCGAGCTGGAGCAGGCCATTGAGGTATTCTGCATCTGTGTGCGCCTGGCAGCGCTGGAAAAGCTGATGCAATGATTCCCAACTGAAAAGTACGCCGCGCCGGAGCTCCCCTCGGGGGAGGCTCCGGCGCGGTTCGTCTTATAAATAGCTTTGCAGGTCCCGCGAAAGCCGCTGCTCCGCCTGGATCAGCTGGCTGGCCAGGGAACGGGCCTCCGGGGAGGCGTCAGGGTAGCGGTTGCAGTAGCGGTGCAGGAGCTTGACGCCCTGGTTGCACCCGTCCACCATCAGGTCCGCCACCGACTGGTCGCCGGGCTGCAGGGCCAGCTTCAGGTTGGTTTTCATCCAGCTCATCCCCTTGGCCACAGGGCTGGGGCGCTTGCTGTCGGCCTTGCACTGGCGCAGCAGCGACTGGGCCTGGTCCCGCAGCAGCTCGTGGGCGCGGCGGCAGTTGCTCAGCTCCTGGCGCAGGTGGAAGCTCTCCACCATCGGCAGGACCTCGTTGATCGAGCTGACCGCCATCTGGATGCCCAAGTCACATTCGCCCAGCAGCCGGCGGGTGTCGTCATGTTCCATGTTGGTCGCCTCCCGTCCTCGTTTTGAGAATAGGATGCACCGATTTCCGCCAGACTATCCTGATTTGCCGCAAAGTTCCGATAAAAGCCGCCGCAGGGCGGTCTCAAAGGCGATATCCTCCGCGGCGGTCCGGCGGCGCGGCCCCCTGAGCCGTCCGCCGCCGCGGCGGACGCGCTGAGCGGCGTGGCGGACAGCCAGGAGGGCGTCGATGTTGTCCGGGCCGTAGAGGAGGCCGTCCTGCCGGATGGGATGCGCGCCGCGGCCGAGGCACATGGCGGCGAGGCCGTAGTCCTGTGTCACCACCACATCGCCGGGGCGCAGCCGGTCCACCAGGGCAAAGTCCACGCTGTCGGCCCCCTGGTCCACCACGATGGTCTCCGCGCCGGGGCGGGCGAGCTGGTGGGCGGTGTCGCACAGCAAAAGGCAGGCAACGCCAAAATCCCGCGCCGCAGCCAGGGTGCAGTCCACCACCGGGCAGGCGTCCGCGTCAATGAGGATCCGCATGAAACCCCTCCATCAAAAGTTTCGCCGGCCTTTTCAAAGGCCGCAGAGTCCAGAGGCAGCGCCTCTGGCCGCCATCCGCAGACGGCGAAATCCCCCCAAGAGGTCTGGAGGACCCTGCTAAGGGGTCCTCCAGCGCTTTCGTCTATCACACGGTATCAAACCGTCTCCAGCTTCACCGCCGTTTCCAATGCCAGACGGATCATATCGGTGAAGGTGTTCTGCCGGTCCAGGGCTGAAAGGTGCTCGTCCGTCACCAGATGGTCCGAGATCGTGCACATGGCCAGGGCGCGGCCACCGTGGCGGGCGGCGCTGCAGTAGAGCGCCGCCGCCTCCATCTCCACCGCCAAAGCCCCCATCTTCGCCCACAGGGCGTTGACGCGGCGGCTCTCGGGCAGGTCGTCATCGTCGTTGTAGAAGCGGTCGGTGCTCACCAGATTGCCCACCCGGCAGGGCAGGCCCATGCCCTCCGCCGTCTCCACGCAGGCGCGCAGCAGCGTGAAGTCCGCGATGGGCGCGAACACCCCCGGCAGGCCGTACTGCTCAGGAAAATGCGAATCGGTGCAGGCCGCCTGGCCCAGGACAATGTCCCGCAGGGCCACCGAGCCGTGCAGCGCCCCCGCCGAGCCGATGCGCAGGATGCTGCGCACGCCGAATTCCCGGAACAGCTCCTGGGAGTAGATGCCCATGGACGGCATCCCCATGCCGCTGGCCATCACCGAGACGCGGACGCCCTTGTAGTCGCCGGTGTAGCCCTGGACGCCGCGGACGTTGTTGACCAGCTTCGCGTTTTCCAGGAATTTTTCCGCGATCAGCTGCGAGCGCAGCGGGTCGCCGGGCATCAGAACGGTTTGGGCAAAGTCGCCGCGGGCGGCGGCAATGTGCGGGGTAGGACAGGACATTGGGAACCACTCCTTTTTCCAGTTTCCCCTATTGTACCGCGTTCCGGCCTGGAACGCAAGTCCCCTGTTTCGCCGCCACGGCCCGGAGGACCGAAAGATATTCCTCCTGGCTGAGGTTTTCCGTCACCACCTCGAAATAAAGCCCCCCCAGCTGGAACTGCGCCTGGAACACGTGGCAGTATCCCGCGGGCTGGTTGGGTCCGTTCTCCACCACGGTGTAGGGTCCGTAGGGCATGGAGCGGTGGCCCAGGAGCATGGACACGCCCGATACGGTGGAGTGCAGCTGCTCGTCCTCGAACACCAGCACGGCGCAGTGAAAGACGGGCTGGGTGCTGACAGTCATGGTGACGCTGCGCTCCAGAGGGTCGTATTCCTTGCTGCCGGGGTCTTCGCACCAGGAAAGGGCGAACTGATCCCAGAGCACTCCCTCGGCGTCGCAGTAGAGCCACCGGCTGTCCGCGTCAAAGGCCGGCTCCAGCCCCGCCGGCAGCGCCTCCGGCCGGGGGTCCCAGCCCCAGTAGGCCAGGATCTGCTCCAGCGTCCATTCCTCCTGGTTCTGCTGCAGGATCTGCATCCGCTCCAGGCTGGGCGCGGCATCCGCCTGCTGGGTTTCGTCCAGCTCATGGATGTGGATCTCGTCCGGCGGCAGAGCGGGCGCCTCCGGCAGTTCGGGCGCTTCAGGTGTTTCGGACGGTTCGGCGGTCTCCGGCGCAGTCTCGGCCGGCGTCTCCCGCGGCTCGTCAATCGGCGGGGCGACCGCGGCAGGGCCGTCAGGGAGGGGTGCGGGCGTTTGGGGCGCCAGCCGCGGCAGCAGCGCCGCCCCCGCCAGCAGTACGACGGCAGCGGCCGCCGCGCTGGCCAGGTACCGCGCGGCAAAACGGCGGGGCTTTCGCGTCCGGATGCGGCGCAGCATGGTTTCGGCGTCCCAGTCGGGGACAGACGGGGCCGTCACCTGGCGGAAAAATTCATGGGTCTGCATGGTCAGCCACCTTTCTGGTCGGGGCCCAGGGCCGCACGCAGCTGAGCGATGGTGCGGTAGAGCCGGTTTTTTACAAAGGATTCGGACACCTCCAGAGCCTGGGCCGTCTCGGCCAGGGTCAGGTCCAGGGCAAAGTGGAGGCAGAAGATTTTGCGCGTCAGGGCCGGCTGGCGGGCCAGGGCTTCCCGGACCTGCTCCAGCAGCGCCTGGGTGACCAGCCGGTCGTCGAGCTCCGCCGGCGGGGCGGGCACGTCGCCGGACATATCCTCCAGGGAGAGCGGCTCGCACAGGACGCGGCGGGAATAGTGCCGGTGGAGCTGCTGCCGGGCCAGCTTTTTGACAAAAGCCGGCGGGTTTTCCACATAGCCGCCGCCGCGCCGGCGCAGGACGGCATACAGCTCGGCGTAGGTATCCTGAAACAGGTCCTGGAGTTCGGCGGGGTCGCCGCATTTGGCGGTGAGATAGATGAGAATCTGGCGGTGCGTCGCATTGTAAATAGCCTCAAACGCGGTGTCCGCCGCAGGCACGGTCATGGCATCGCCTCCTTTCGTACTATAAGCGGCACGCGGATGGGAAAAAGTTTCACCGCCGCGGGGAAAAATTTTCGGCCGCTATCGGGCGGCGGAGAAGCTATCCGTTCGGCCAGGTTGGCTCTATGGAAATCGCGGAACATACAAGGTCTGTTCCGGGGATCTTGCGACGAAGCAGGTCAAGGGATATCCCTGTCTTTATAACAGACGGGGCAATCTGGAACATGCAAAATTTCTGTTTGCGGATAAGAGGTTGTAAAATAATCCCATTTTAATATAGCGCAAAACGGATTTTTCTGCAACCTCCGGCAGTTTTCGCGTTGACAGATTTGGGGATTTATTATACTATAGACTTATCCAAAATTAGGAGGTTCATTTTATGCCCACACAAAAGCCGGTCGCAGAGCGCGTTGCGCTGATCGACCAGAAAATTGAGAAGAAAAAGAGAGAGATTGCGGCACTGGAACAGCAGAAAAACAAGCTGCTGCATCCTGTGAATATGCGGACCGTCATGACCAAAGCCAAGGAGGCCGGTATGACGCCGGAGGAGATTGCGGAGAAGCTGGGAATCGAGGTTTGAATCTGTAAGACGCCGAATGTATCACAAGATACATTCGGCGTCTTGGCTGTGACTGCGCCGTTAACTCGCTTCCCAGCCCGCAAAAATTGCAGACCGAATAGCATGCTTTCCATGTCGCAGCAACCGGAATTTCGTTGGGGGATTGCTCCTGAAGGCGTGCTTTCCGGACTCATCCACCGCCGGATCAACACCGGCAAAGCTCACAATGGAGCTGCGCTTTGAGAACCGGCGGACATCGCCAATCTCCGCCATCAACGGGACGGCACCGGTTTCGCCCACACCGTACATGGCCCGGACGGTTTCATGCTCCGGAAGCTGCCGGGCCAGCACAGCCTTGGCGGAGGTCAACTCCCTTGCGGTAGTAATGCGCAGCTTGGTGTTGCTGTTTGATCCTGTCAATATCAGCAGACACATACTAATAAAGATTCTGACTGGTATGCCATTCGCATCCACGGCCACATGTATTTTGGTGTTGAACCCCCTTTTGTTCTGGACATATCCTGGTTACCGCCCTTTGCTCCTGCCGCATGAGCAGGAAGCTTCCATTTCTTGCCCCTCTGCTTTCTTTTTTTGTTTGCTTCCATTATATCACACACTATCTGCGTTACCCCTCCCCCATTCTGCTTCCCCCGGCCTCCATACTAACAAGACACCCGGGAGAAGCAAAAATGCCCACCAAAGGCAGGCATTTCATGGAAAAGAGCGCAAAAAATAGAGGCCGCTTCGCTCTCACAAAACGACCCCTATTCGTCTAATTTGTTTGCTCCGTCAATGGCAGCCTCGACAATGGGCAGATACTTTTCCGGGCATAGCTTCAATTTGTGGCTGACGCTGAGCGCTATCCTCTCCGATAAGATCAGGACTGAAACAGCGTTCACCGGCAGGCGGCAAATCCATACCAACCGCAGCATAACATAGGGATTGGAGTGTTCGGGAGCCTTTTGACTGCGCTTTTCCAAACAGGATTAGGCACGGGCATCTGGTTTGTCATCCCTTATGGTTGGGGTATTTGTTTTTCTTCTTACGTTCTGGAAACGACCTTTGGCCTAATGCCGCCAGACAGAATAGGTATGGACTTTGACATCACCCTTTGCATATTGTCAACTTGTGCTATAATTAGGAATTGCAGTCCTCTGGTTTTCCAGATATAGCGGAAATCGGTCGTCCGATTGAGCGTGGAGGTAGAGCTGATGAATTGGTTGGGCAATATTATTTGGTTCTTGTGCTGCGGACTGTGGCAGGGAATTTCCTGGCTGATTGCCGGTGTTTTATGGCGCATTACCATTGGTATTCTGAGCTTTCGCCGGCCCGCGCGGTGCTTCGCGGCTGTCAGGCGGCTTGCGTTCCGGGGCGGAACGTGGTATGATGATGCAGAATTGGACTGCGGGGGGGATAGAGGCTATGAAACGAATCGTCAGCATCCAGGATATCTCCTGCCTGGGCCGGTGCTCGCTGACGGCGGCGCTGCCGGTGATCTCGGCCATGGGGGTGGAGTGCGCGGTGCTGCCCACGGCGGTGCTGTCCACCCACACGGCCTTCCCCGGCTTCACCTGCCGGGACCTCACCGACCAGCTTGCGCCGGTGGCGGACCACTGGGCCGCCCAGGGCATCCGCTTCGACGCCATCTACACCGGCTACCTGGCCTCGGCGGCCCAGGCGGAGGCGGTCTGCCAGTTCTTCGACCGGTTCAAGACCCCCGATACGCTGCTGTTCGTGGACCCGGCCATGGCGGACAACGGACGGCCCTATGCGGGCTTTGACGCGGACTTTCCCCGGGCCATGGCCCGGGTCTGCGCCCGGGCGGACGTGATCGTGCCCAACCTGACCGAGGCCTGTCTCCTGACGGGGACGGCATACCGGACGGCGTATGGGGAGGATGATCTCCGCGGGCTGCTGCAAGCTCTGGCGGCGCTGGGGCCGCGGTACGCGGCGATCACCGGCGTGCGCCTGGCCCCGGGGCAGCTGGGCGTCCTGGCCTACGACCGGGCGGAGGACCGCTTTTTTGCCCACGCGGGCGAGCACATCCCCGCCAGCTTCCACGGCACCGGAGACGTGTTCGCCTCGGCCTGCGTGGGCGGGCTGATGAACGGCCTGGACCTGGCGGCGGCGCTGGCGCTGGCGGCGGACTTCACGGTGGAGTGCATCCGCCGCACGGAGCGCACCCCGGACAACTGGTACGGCGTGGAGTTCGAGCGGGCGCTCCCCTATCTGGTGCGCCGCGTCGAAGATCTGCGCCCATGAGATACCCCGCCGGCCAAAGCCGGCGGGGGTTTTTATACAGATCACTCGAACCGCGGCGAGATGGAGTCCAGCAGCGGCAGTTGCACCGGATTTCGCCGGACGTCCTCGTAATACCGCCGCAGATTGTCCACCGACATCCCGATGCCGAAGGAGATGGGCTCCATGGCCGCGTACTCCAGGGAGTACCACCCGTCGTAGCCGATCTGCGCCAGCAGGCGGAACACCGCCGGGAAATTCACCACGCCGTGCCCCGCGATGGTGTCCCGCAGGTAGTCGCCCGCCCGCGTCACATACCAGCCGGCCCCCGGGCACGGCCCGTTTCCGGGCTTGCGGAGGTAGTCCTTCAGGTGCACATGGACGATCCGGCTGGAAAAATGGCCGATGAACTGCTCGGCTGTCTCGTCCACAAAGCAGATGTTCCCCACATCCGCCACCACGCCGAAGGGCGCGTCCCCCAGGGCCTCCGCCAGGCGCCGGAACGCGCCGCAGCCGTTGAAGCACATCCCCTGATCCTCGTATACGCACAAAACCCCGCGGTCCGCCGCGTAGAAGCACAGCTCCCGCACCAGCGGCACGGCCCGGACCAGCGACTGAGCAAAGTCCGCCTCCCCCCGCCGTGGGAGGACCAGCGGCGGGTGGATGGTGTGGTGGAAGTAGGGGCTTCCCATAGCCGCAGCCTGGTCGATCCGGTGGCGCATCTGCGCCAGCACCGCCGCGCTGTCCGGCCCCAGCAGCTCGCAGCCGGTGGAGTAGCAGCTCACCGCCAGCCCCTTGTCCCGGATGTACGCGCCCACGCGCCGCGCCTCGTCCACAGTCTCCAGGCCGGCACAGGGGAACGGCTCGATGGCCCCAAAGCCCTGCGCCGCGGCCCGGTCGATCACCTCACAGACGCTGACGCCCTGCTCAAAAAGAGGGCCGTAACTGCACAAAAACGCGCTGATCTTCATGTCGGTCTCTCCTTCCGTCTCTCGGCAGTTTCCTTACCGCTATTGTAGCATACTTTGCCCCGATTCCAACGGTCTGATTTTATAATTTCTGCCGGAATATTTAAGGGATCAGTCCTCCGGTGAAGCGGCAGGGAAACGATCCCTGCGGCAAGCGCACACCACCGGGCGGGCGTCCGCAGGACGGCAGCCGGCGAAAAACAAAAACTTTATCCGAATTTGATTGCATTTTGCCGGAAATTTCGTTATGTTAGATGTAGCCAGACAATTCCGCCCGCGGGGCGGTTGAAATCTTACTTTTTGCCAATACTAACCCCGATAGACCGGAAAGAAGCGCAGTTTCGGTCTGCCGCGCTGGCGCGCGGGAAAGGAGCCAATATGCAGAATTATCCACTGCCGCCAGAGTCCGGAACCCTGGACCTGCTGGCGCAGCCCGTCCTCCATGTGGCGGAGGAGCGGATCATATTCCGCAACAGTGCGGCGGCCCTGCTGCTGCCGGACCAGCTGGAGGTCCAGGGCCTGCTGGACGAGGAAAACCTGGAGGCCTACCGCGCCCATGACGGCCGCTCGCTGCTGTCGCTGACGCTCCGCCTGGGCGGGCGGCCCTTCCACGCGGCGGTGCGGCGCGAGGCGGGCCGCGACGTGTTCGTGGCCCAGGCGCAGCCGCGCTTTGAGACGCTGCGGCCTGACACCCTGACCATCCTCGCCCAGAACGTCCGGCGGGAGCTGGCGGAGCTGTTCGACGCGGCCCATGTGCTGCTGCCGGCGGTGGAGGAGCTGGAAAAGCCCCGTCTCCAGCGGCAGACGGCCCGGATGAATAAGAGCCTTTATACGCTGCTGCGCCTCTCGGCCAACCTCTCGGACGTGGGCCGCTGCATGGCCGGGGAGAGCTGCCTGCGCCTGGAGGGCGTGGAGCTGGCGGGATTCCTGGATGGGCTGTGCGCCGGAGCCGCGCCGCTGTGCGCGCAGATGGGCGTGGAGCTGGTCTACCGCCGGCCCCAGGCGGTGCTGGTGACGGCGGACCCGCAGTATCTGGAGCGGGCGGTTTTGAACCTGCTCTCCAATGCCCTGCGCTTCACGCCCCGGGGCGGACAGATCTCGGTGAGCCTGGAGGCCGGCCCGGCCCGGGTATACCTGCGCATCCACGACAGCGGCGAGGGCATCGCGCCGGCGGAAATGGCGGGGATTTTCAACCGCTATGAGCGCGGCGCCGCTGCGCCCGGGGATCCCCGCGGCCGGGCGGGGCTGGGCCTGCCGCTGGCGCAGCTGGTTTCGCAGCTGCACGGCGGCACGGTGGTGGTCAGCTCCGGGCCGGAGGGCGGCACGACAGTGACGATGTCGGTGGCCCGGCGCCTCCCGGCGGGGGACGCCGAGGGCTTTTGCAGCCCCATCCGCCGCATGGACTACGCCGGCGGCTATGATCACGCGCTCCTGGAGCTGTCCGACGCCCTGCCGCTGGAGCTGTTTGACAGCGTGGATATTAATTGAGCATTGCTCCCCTCCCGCCCAAGCGGCGGGAGATTTTTGCTGCCAGCGTCGCGCGCTGTGGCGAAGGCGGCGGGGCAGAGCGTGATCCGTTCAACAGAGATTGCGCGGCCTTTGAAAAGGCCGGCGAAGCTTTTGACGGTTAAGCCTTGGGCGTTCTTGGCCGATATACATGAAAAAGAGGGGGAGTGTGCCATGAAGATCACGCGTGTCAACAAGGCCGGCGTCCGCCAGACCATTGGGCCGGAGCGGGAGGTCAAAAAGGACGCCGTTTCCAGGAGCGCCGCCGACCAGGTGCTGCTCTCCAGCGCCGCCGTGCGCCGTCTGGAGGCCCGGCCCACAGGCGGCGCGGCCCTCAGCAGCCTCACGCCCGACCGAAAAACCCAGGCCCGCTGCCGCAAAATCGCCGCCCGCATCCGCGCCGGCGACCATGTGCCCCCCGAAGACCGGAAATATCTGGAGCAGTACGACGCCATGGGCTACCAGCTGGCCATGGCCACCCGCCACGTCAAGGAACGCCCCAGGCACTGGGACAGTGTTGTCAGGGACGCCCACAAGCCCAGCGCCGACGGCGTCGCCGCCGTCCTGGCGCCCCAGAGCCACAGCTCCGGCGGCGACCCCCGCCGCGGCCGCGGCACACCGTCCAGGGAGGAGGAGGAAGCGTGATCCTGACCATCGACGTGGGCAACACCACCACCGCTGTCGGCCTCCTGGAGGACGACGGCCGCCGGGTGTTCCGCTCCAGCGTGGACACCGCCGTCCACTGCTCGGCGGACCACTACGCCGTGGAGCTGCTCAGCGTGTTTCTCCTCAACGGCGCGGACATCCATGCCGTCTCCGGGGCTATGATCTCCTGCGTGGTGCCGCCGCTGGAGCGCAGCCTCGCCGCCGCCGTGACACGGCTGACCGGAAAGGCTCCGCTGGTGGTGGGGCCGGGCATCCGCACGGGCCTGAACATCCGTTCGGACCTCCACAACCAGCTGGGCGGCGACATCGTGGCCTCCTCTGTGGCGGCCATGGCCCGCTACCCCGGCCCGCTGATCGTCATCGACCTGGGGACCGCCACCACCTTTTCCCTGCTGCGGGAGGGGGTATACGAGGGCTGCGCGATCCTGCCCGGCGTCCGCCTGGGGCTGGAGGCCCTGTCTGACCGGGCCGCGGAGCTGCCCCATATCTCCATTGAGACGCCCCCTGGGCCCCTGGGCCGCAACACCATCGACGCCATGCGCGCCGGCGTGCTCTACGGCAACGCGGGGATGGTGGACAGCATGATTGACCGCTTTGAGGACGCCTGCGGCCAGCCGGCGGCGACGGTGGTGGCCACCGGCGGCAACGCACCGCTGATCCTGCCCCACTGCCGCCGGAGGATCGTCCACGATCCGGAGCTCTTACAGCAGGGGCTGTATCTGCTCTACCAGAAGAACTGCGGCCGCGACGGGCGGCGGCGCTGAAGGTTTTTTCGCCGGGGACCTTGCAAGTCCCCGGCTTCTCGTGTTATAATCTCTCTGCCCGGGGCTGTATCCTTCGGAACGGCACCGCGGGCGGCGCGTTTTTCGTCTGCGTACTCAGCAGCCTCGGCTGTGGGTAAATATATGCGCTGCATCCCCATGGGAGCGGCAGCAGGAGGTTATTTTAATATGAATCACAGCAAAATCCAGCGTCTGACAGGTTTGGCGATTTTCACAGCCATTGTCGTCATCCTTCAGATCATCGCCACCTTTGTCCGGTTCGGCCCGTTTTCGGTGACGCTGACGCTGATCCCCATCGTGGTCGGCGCAACGGTCTATGGCATGGGCGCCGGGGCGTACTTAGGCCTGGTGTTCGGCATCGTGGTCACCATCGCCAGCATTGTGGGCTGGGACCTGGGCGGCAACGCGCTTTGGAGCGCCTCGCCGTTTCTGACCGCGGCGGTCTGCCTCTTCAAGGGCGCGGCGGCAGGCTGGGCGGCAGGCGGCGTATACCGGGCCGTGGGGCGGAAGCGGCCGGTAGCCGCGGCGGTCTTGGCGGCGGTGGTCAGTCCGGTGGTGAATACGGGTATTTTCCTGCTGGCGCTGAATTTCCTGTTCCACGATTTCCTGGTGGCCTGGGCGACGGCGGCAGGCGCGGACATCCTGACCTATGTGCTCACGGGTTTGGTGGGCGTCAACTTCCTGTTGGAGCTGGGCGTCAACGCCGTCATGAGTCCGGTGATCGCCCGCATTGTCCACGGCAGACTGCATCGTTAAAAAAATCCCGGCGGCCTTTCAGGCCGCCGGGATTTTCAGCCCGCCGCGTTCTGGCGGGTGTCTTCATACGTTTCGATCCGCTTGATATCTGCGCCCAGGGCGCGCAGCTTTCCGATGATGTCCTCGTAGCCGCGCTCGATATAGTGCACGTCCTCCACCGACGTGTGCCCCTCCGCCGCCAGGCCCGCGATGACCATCGCAGCGCCCGCCCGCAGGTCGCACGCCTTGACGCTGCACCCGTGGAGGTGCGCCACGCCGTCCACCACCGCCACGCCGCCGTTCACCTGAATGCACGCGCCCATACGCCCCAGCTCCGCCGTGTAGCGGAAGCGCGTATCATAAATACCCTCGGTCACGATGCTGGTCCCGCCGGCCAGCGACAGGCAGGCTGTGATCTGCGGCTGCATATCCGTGGGGAAACCCGGATAGGGCATGGTCTTTACATTCGCCCGGCGCAGCGCGCCCTGGCGCACCACGCGGATGGCGTCGTCATACTCCGTAATCTGTACGCCAATCTCCCGCAGCTTTGTGGTAATGCAGTCCATGTGCTTGGGAATCACGTTCTGCACCAGCACATCGCCGCCCGCCGCGGCCACCGCCGCCATATATGTTCCCGCCTCGATCTGGTCGGGAATGATGCAGTAGCTGCCGCCGCCCAGGCGCGCCACGCCCCGGACCTTGATGACGTCGGTGCCCGCGCCGGAGATCTTCGCACCCATGGCGTTCAAAAAGTTCGCCAGATCCACAATATGCGGCTCTTTCGCGCAGTTTTCAATGATGGTAAGGCCCTGTGCCAGCACCGCGGCGATCATGATGTTCATGGTGGCGCCGACGCTGGCCATATCCAGATAGACGTGCCCGCCGCTGAGACCGCCATCGGGCGCGGCGGCGCAGATGTAGCCGTCCACCTGCTCCACCAGCGCGCCCATGGCCTCGAACCCTTTGATATGCTGGTCGATGGGGCGGACGCCGAAGTTGCACCCACCAGGCATCGCCACCCGCGCGCGGCCAAACCGGCCCAGCTCCGCGCCGATGAGGTAGTAGGACGCGCGGATCCGCCGCACCATCTCAATGGGCGCGGTGACATTGTTCACGCGGGTGCAGTCCAGCTCCAGGACATTGGGCGAGAGGCGGCGAATAGCCGCGCCCATGTCCGAGAGGATCTGCAGCAGCAGGCGGACGTCGGAGATATCCGGTACATTCTCGATCCGGCAGACGCCGTCCACCAGCAGCGCCGCGGGCAGCATGGCCACAGCGGCGTTTTTCGCGCCGGAGATGGTCACGGCGCCTTCCAGATGCATTCCGCCATTGATTTCGTACTTAATCAAGGTTTGATCCCTCTTTACTCTCATTCCGTTGGCCCGGTAAGCCCGGTGTTTCTAGTATATCCAAAATCTGCGCTCTGCCAGCTTCCAAAGCTTACCTGAGGGCAGTCCTGGTGAGAGCACCAGGAGCTACCATGCCCAAGTATAGCATATTGTTATGAAATTGTAAAGGAAGATTTGCAATCCGACAACAAACCGGAACAAATTTGTCTGCCTCCGGCGGGAACCCCAGGCGTTCGCCGGGATGCGGGGCGGTTCGCCGTTACCCGCGCGGCAGAAATTTCCTCAGCCGGCGGGAAAGGCGGAGACCTCGCGGGTCATGCCGTTGACCCAGTAAGCGCCGGCGTCGGTGGCGACGCGCCAGCCGGGGGTCAGGCGCACCACGGCGGCGGAGGCGGTCTCGGCGCGCAGGTAGCCCTGGGTGACCCCTGTGACAGCCGCGCCCACCCAGCCCAGCTCGTCCCGGCTGTCCAGGAAAGCCACCAGGGCGTCGGCGCAGGAGATGCAGACGGCATCGTCGGTACGGAAGAGGCCTGCGGTATCGAAGTAGAGCGTGCCGGTCAGGCGGCCCGGGACGCCGTTATGGAAGGTGAAGCTCACGGCGGCGGAAAAGACGGGAACCTCCAGCAGCCGCTGCACGGCGGTGACGGTATAGACGCCGGCGCTGCTGCGCTGAGGCTGGGAGACGAAAGCGGTCTCCACGCCCATACACGCCAGCTCGTCGGCGGCGGCGCGGCCCAGGTCGCCCACAGCACCGCGGCCCCGGAGGCGGGCGTCCAGGGTATCGCCGCGGGAGAGCTGGCAGACGCCCTGCTCAGAGCGATAGGTGGTCAGGTAACGGGTGGAATCCTCCTCGATGAACACCATCTCGCCCAGCAGCGCCCGCATGGCGGCGAGGGCGGCGTCCTCGCCGGGAGAGAACTCCAGGGTATAGAGCGACCGCGTCTCCGGGAGGCTGAAGGCGTCAAGACTGACGCCGTAGCGGGCAAAGAGGGACTCCAGCTGCGCGGCGGTCTCGGCCTGCTGACGGGCGCGCTGGCCGCGCAGGGGGATGGCGAGGCTGAGCAGAAGAATATTCGCCAGAACCAGGATCAGGATCAAAATATTTTTCACTTTCGACGCAGGCACCGTCAAGCCTCCCTTATAAAAAAATCGCCGGCCTTTTCAAAGGGACCTCTCGCCGGCGGCGACCTTAGTGTCCAGTGGGCAGCGCCGGCGGAAGCCTCAGCTGAGCCAGCCCGCCTGCAGGCGGCTCTCGCCGACGTCGGCGTAGGCCGCCTGGAGGTCCGCGCCCCTGGGCTGCACCGCCGCCGCCTGCGTCGGAGGAAGCAGATGTTCGCGTTCGCTGGCGCTGAGGGTGTATGTCCGCACCCGGAACCGGAGCGTCGTGAGTACCGCCCCCTGAAACCGCGCTGTCACCGCCGCCTCCTGGCCCTGCTCCACCGGGAGGCCCGAGAGGAAGTAGGAAAACTCCACCTCCACCGCCTCGCCCGCCTCCCGCAGCGCCGTGAATTGCAGCCGTCCGTCCCCCAGCCGGTCCCCGGCCAGGGCCTGGAGCAGGGCGCGGACATATTCGATCCGGTCCCCGGCCGACGCTGATGCCGCCGAAAAGCGCGGGTGCTGGCCCGAATTTTGCAGCGTCAGCAGGCCGTCGGTACTGACGCGCAGGGTGCAGTCGGACTCGGTATAGACTGTGCCGCCGTCGTCGCTGCGATACTTGGAGTCGCCATAGGGGTTGAAGCCCAGCGCCGCGGCGGTGCTGGTCAGGAACAGGTCGTCGCAGGGGTTTTCGCTGCCCCCCGCCGCGATGTCCGTGCAGCTCAGGTCCACCAGCGCCAGGGGGTCCAGGCGGTCAAAGGGCGTGCCCGCCAGCTCCTGGGCCAGCCGGGTCCCGTCGGCAGGGCAGCTGTCCAGGGCGTCGGAGAGCAGCGCCGCTTCCACCTGGGTCTCCATGCGGCAGTACGCCACGCCGTCTCCCGCCAGCAGGACCACCCGCTCCCCCTCGATGCCCAGGAAGAGCCGCGAGGCCGACAGCTTCGCCGTACTCCCCGCGTCCAGCCACGCCGCCAGCACCGGCAGCGGCACCGCCCCGGGATAGCGGAAGTAAACGCCCTTCCCCCGAGCGGCCCGGGCGAATTCCGCAGTGGTAACGGCCTCCGGCGCGCCCGCCGTGTCCAGCGCCGCGGCCAGGTGGCCGCCCAGAGCCTCGTAGGCCGCATCCAGGGCCGCGAAGTCTCCCCAGAAGCTGGCCCGCTCCGCCTGCCCCAGCACCGAAATCAGCAGGGGCTGCGCCGCGTCGGTCAGGGCCGGCTCCTGGGCCATTTTGGGTGGCTGGTCCGCCGCGCGCCCCAGCGCCGCCGAGAGCCGCCCGATCAATCCCTCCGCCGGGCCGCTGTCATAGATGATGGTCATGGCCAGCAGCGCCGCCGAGAGCAGCAGCAGCCCAATGATGATCCCCTTGCAGATTTCCACGCCCCGCCGCATCCCCGCGCGCCTCCCTTCCTGGATTTTCCCGCTTACTCCGCCGCGGGCAGCGTCACCGTGACGGTGGTGCCCTGGCCGCTGACGGACTCGATCCGGATCTCGCCCTTGTGCTGGCTGAGGATCTCCCGGGCGATGGAGAGTCCCAGACCCGTGCCGCCGGACTCCCGGGAGCGGGCCTTGTCCACCCGGTAGAACCGCTCGAAGAGCCGCGGCAGGTCCTTTTCCGGAATGCCGATGCCGTTGTCGGCCACCTTTGCCCACACCCGGCCCTCCGCCGCCCCGGCGCTGACGGCAATTTTGCCGCCGTCGGGGGTGTACTTGATGGCGTTGGAGACGATGTTCATCAGTACCTGCTCGATGCGCTCGCGGTCGCCGTTGACCGCCGGCAGCGCCTCGGGCGCGTCCAGGGTGAGGATGTGGCGGTGGTTCTTCGCGTCGATGGCCACGGCCTCAAAGACGTCCTCCACCGCGCGGCGGAAGGCGAAGCGGGAGATGTTCATCTCCATCTTGCCGTAGTCGAACTTGCTCAGGGTCAGAAGGTCCTGGACGATGCGGGTCATGCGGTCGGCCTCGTTGATGATGACGCCCAAAAACTGCTGCGCCAGCTCCGGCGGCAGCTCGTCCCCGGCGGAGACGATGGTCTCGGCGTAGGACTTGACGTTGGTCAGGGGCGTGCGCAGCTCGTGGGAGACGTTGGCTACGAACTCCCGGCGGGTCTGCTCGCTCTTGCGCTGCTCGGTGACGTCGTGGATCACCACGATCACGCCGCCGGGCGCGCCCTCGGAGGAGAAGGGGGCCATGAACAGCTCCAGGCTCCGGTCCCCGGCGGCCTTTTCGGCCTCCACATACTCGGGGCTTTTCAGCGCCAGCACCAGCGCCAGCTCCGCCTCCTCGGCGAAGATGTCCTCAAAGCGGTCCTCCTCCCGCAGCGCCCGCCCCAGCATCTGCGCGGCAGCGGGGTTGAAGTGGATGGCCCGGCCCGAAGCGTCGAAAGCCGCCACGCCGTCGGTCATGTGGAGGAAGAGCGTGGAGAGCTTGTTGCGCTCGTTCTCCACCTCGCCCAGGGTGTCCCGCAGGACCTGGGACATATAGTTGAAGTTCTCGGTCAGCGCGCCGATCTCGTCCCGGCTGGTAACGGCCAGCTTCTCGGAGAAGTCTCCCGCGGCCACCCGCCGGGTGCCCTTGGAGAGGGCCCGCAGGGGCGTGCTCAGAATCTGCGACATCAGGAACGACAGCACCACCGAGATGGCCAGGCCCATCACCAGGGCCTGGAGGATGATGCCCAGCAGGTCCGAGGTCAGGTCGTTGACGGTTGCCTTGCTGTCCAGCACATAGACGATGCAGCTGCCGCCGGGACCGGCGACGGGGACCGCCAGGTCCATATAAGAGGTGGTGATGGAACTGTTCTGCCCCACCTCGCCGTTGAGAGCGGCGAGGAGGTTGGCGGTCATGGAGACGGCCTCCGCCTGGTCCGAGCCGTCCAGGACGTTCCCGGCGCTGTCCAGGATATAGACATTGCGCCCGGTGAGGTCGATGCCCAGGTCCGACTGGGCCATAAGCAGCTCCTTCATCCGCTCCGGCCCGTCACCGCTCAGCTCCTGGAGCTGGCGGATGAACTCCTGGGAGAAGGTGCGCTCCATCTGCGCGTAAAACTGGCCGATATAGAAGTTCCCCACACCGTTGATGAGAAACGACCCCGCCACCGTCATCAGCGCCAGGATCAGCAGCACCATGATCAGCACCAGCTTGGTCCGAAGCGAGCGCATATGCCTTCCCCCTCTCCTGTGTCACTGCGCGAAATAATAGCCGACGCCGCGTCTCGTCATGATATAGCGCGGCTTGCCGGGGTCGTCCTCGATCTTCTCCCGCAGGCGGCGGACCGTGACGTCCACGGTGCGCATATCGCCGAAATAGCCGTAGTTCCAGACCTTTTCCATCAGCTCCTCCCGGGAAAAGACCTTGCCCGGAGCCTGCATGAGGAAGCGGAGCAGGTCGAATTCCTTCTGGGTCAGCTCCACCGCCGCGCCATTCTTGGCCGCGGCGTAGTGGTCCGGGTCCAGCGAGAGACCCGCGGGGGTGTCCGGCCCCGCGGGGGCGGCGTCCAGAGCGCGGCGGCGGATGTTGGCCCGGACGCGGGCCATGAGCTCGCGCATGGAGAAGGGCTTGGTGATATAGTCGTCGGCCCCGGCCTCCAGGCCAAAAACCTTGTCGTTTTCCTCCTCCCGTGCGGTGAGCATGAGGATGGGGACGGTGATCCCCTCGCTACGGAGGGTCTTACAGATCTCAAAGCCCCCCAGCTTCGGCAGCATCACGTCCAGCAGGATCAGGTCCGGGTCCGCCGCGCGGCCCAGGGCCAGGCCAGTCTCGCCGTCCAGCGCCTCCAGGGTCTCGTAGCCCTCCCGGGCCAGGTTGAATTTCAGGATTTCCACGATGGCCCGCTCGTCCTCCACGATCAAGACCTTACTCGCCAATGCGATCCCCTCCCGAAGTGTTTTCATATATTATGCCACAAAAGGCGTGGATTTCAGCGTCCGGCGCGCCGCAGGCCCTTGGGCAGGTGGTTTTTCAGCACGCCGCCGCTGCCCTTGGCCCAGCCGAGGCTCAGGCCGTCCGCCGTCACCAGCGTCCAGCCCCGGGCGCCGCCCGGGACGGTCTCCCCGGCCAGGTACGCGGCGGTCTCCCGGCTGTCCGCCGGGAAATCTGCCGTATTTCCACAGGCCTTCAGCCACATGGCCCAGGCGTGGGCCGGCTCCAGGCGGTCCTTCCGCGGCTCGCCCAGCTCCAGCCCCGGCCGCAGGACCTTCAGCCCCGCCAGCGCCGGCAGACCTGCCGGGGCCAGCCAGAGACGGCCCGCAAAGCCGATCAGCCGCCCCTCCGGCACCGCCGCGCCGGTCCGTGCGCAGAAATCCGGGAGCTGCGGCGGCACATCCGCCGCCGGCTCCTCCGGCAGGGCAGCGGGCGGCGCGTCCCCCGCGCGGACCAGCGCCGCGGCGAAATGGCCTTCTCCCAGCAGCCGGTGGGGCCAGAGGCGGACCGCCCGCTCCAGGCCCGGGGCGGGGTCCGCGATCCAGTCGGGCCGGCCCGGCTCAAACCAGGGAGCCTCCACCGCCGCGATGGAGAAATCCGGATGGGTTTTGAGGAAATCCGATACAACCCCCTCGTCCTCCTCCGGCGCGAAGGTGCACGTGGAGTAGACCAGCCGCCCGCCGGGGCGCACCATCGCCGCCGCCGAGCGGAGGATCTCCCCCTGGCGGCGGGCGCACATGGCCACGGTCCCCTCGCTCCAGTCCCGGGCGGCGGCTTCCTCTCTGCGGAACATCCCCTCGCCGGAGCAGGGGGCGTCCACCAGGACGCGGTCGAAGTACCCGGCGAAGCGCCCGGCCAGACGCCGCGGATGCTCCGAGAGCACCAGGACCCCCGCCGCGCCCAGGCGCTCCAGGTTCCGCGCCAGCACCGCCGCCCGCCTGGGATTCAGTTCGTTGGAGACCAGCAGGCCCGTCCCCGCCAGCAGCGCCGCGATCTGCCCGGACTTGCCCCCGGGGGCGGCGCACAGATCCAGCACCCGCTGGCCCGGTTTCACGTCCAGAAGCCCCGCCGGGGCCATGGCGCTGGCCTCCTGGAGGTAATAAAGCCCCGCGTCGTGATAGGGATGCAGACCTGGGCGCGCCGCCGGGTCATAGTAGTACCCGTCCGCC
This sequence comes from Oscillospiraceae bacterium, assembly GCA_022792945.1. GTDB lineage: Bacteria > Bacillota > Clostridia > Oscillospirales > Oscillospiraceae > Avoscillospira_A. Next base: position 68,345 of record JAAWBZ010000033.1, read on the forward strand.
GCCCAGGGCACCGGGCGCAGGCCCAGGAAGCCCAGGTCCGGCGGCACGGCGCACTTGAGACGGTTCAGGCGCAGCGCGGCGGCCCGGGGCCGGTCCGACACGGCGGCAAAGGCCCGCCACCCGTCCGACCCCAGCAGAACGCGCATCCGCCGGGCAAAGCCCTCTGGAATCATCCGAAGCCCTCCTATGCGAGAAATGAAATGACGCCCAGGGATACCCCCAGCACCAGCAGCCCCGCGATCACCACCCCCGCGGCGATGGTGGGCAGGGCCTGCCGGAGCCGGATGTCCAGCAGCGCCGCCACCAGCGCGCCGGTCCACGCGCCGGTCCCCGGCAGCGGGATGGCCACCAGGACCAGCAAGCCCCAGAGGCGGTACCTGCGCACCATCGAGCCCTTGAGATGGGCGCGCCGCTCCAGCCGCTCGATGGGCGGGCCCAGGCGGCGGCTTTTTTTCAGCCAGGCGAACACCTGCCGCACCAGCAGCACGATGAACGGCACCGGCAGCAGATTCCCGAGCACCGCGCAGAAAAAGGCCAGCGCCGGCGGCAGCCCATGGGCGATGCCCACCGGGATGCCCACCCGCAGCTCCGCCACCGGCAGGGCGCTGACCAGCATGGTCCAAAAAATTTCCTTGATGTAAATTGTGATATTCATGCGCTTGGTCCTTTCGTGGTTCTCTTTAGAATACCAAATTCCAGGCCAAGAAACAATAGGAAATCAAAAAAAGTCGCCGTCTGGCTGTCATAAGCGGCCGCCAGGGGCGCTTCATCCGCGCCCTTCCCGGAGCTTCCTAAGGTCCCGGGAGCCGTTTCGCGCCGTCAAAGACTTTTGGGGTCTACGCCTGTCCCCTCGCGCATATAGATACTACTGTCCCTGGAGAAAACCTCGGGCGGGAAGGAGCATGGCTATGGCTTACACGCAGGAAGACAAGTCCCTGGAGCTGCCCCACCGGCTGGTGCTGGAGGGCCGCGGGAAGCTCACCATCACCGGCATCACCGAGATCGAGAGCTTCGACGAAAACACCATCGTCCTCTACACCACCCGCGGCACCCTGGTGATCCACGGGCGGCAGCTGCACCTGTCCATGCTGTCGGTGGACGGCGGGCAGGCCAACGTGGACGGCACCATCGACTCCATGGTCTATGAGGATGAGAAGCCCGTCTCGGGCAGCTTCCTCTCCCGGCTGTTCGGCTGATGGAGCAGCCTGTATCGCTTCACGCGGCGCAGTTTCTGCTGGCCTGCGGCCTGGGGGCGGCGCTGGGACTGTTCTACGACCTCCTGCGTGCCCTGCGCCGCCGCCGGCCCCGGCTCACCCGGGGGCTGGACGCGCTGTACTGCGCCGTGCTGCTGCCGGCGCTGCTGCTCTTCGCCCTCTACGCCGGGCGCGGGCAGTTCCGCCTGTTCTTCTATCCCGCCCTCGCCCTGGGCGCGGCCGGCTATTTTCTGACCCTCAGCCGGGGAGTTTTACGGTCGCTGGACCGTTTTTATCGTGTGATACACGGCGTATTCCGGGCGCTGACCGCCCCCGCCCGGTTTTTTTCCAAAAAAACCGCAATTCTTGCAAAAAAAATCTTTTCATTCGCGGCGAAATGGGTTAAAATGGTGGTAATACGGACACGCTCTGCCCACATGCGCCGCAGTGACCCAGGAGGAGATCAGCATGAAGTTCAAAAAATCATCGTTGTGGATCAAGCTGGTGATCCTGGTTCTGGTGGTGTACGCTACCGTTACCCTGGTCTCGCTGCAGTCGCAGATCTCGACCAAGCGCGCGGAAATGGCGGCTCTGGAGAAGAGCATCGCCGCCGCCGAGCAGGAAAAGCAGCGCCTGGAGGACGCCATCGCCAACATGGACACCGACGCGGGCGTTGAGGAAATCGCGCGCAGCAAGCTGGGCCTGGTCTCGCCGGGCGAGATCATTTTCCAGGATGTGGGCAGATAACGTGTCTCTCGGCTGGGAGGCCATATGGACAAGGGGGACGTTACACACAACATGGATTTCACAGTAGGTACGATCGTTGACGGCAAAGTCAAAAGCATTACAAAATTCGGCGCTTTCATTTCGCTCCCGGACAACCGCACCGGCATGGTACATATCTCCGAGATCGCCCATGCCTACGTCAGTGACATTCACCAGCATCTGACCGAGGGGCAGGCGGTCAAGGTGATGGTCATTTCGGTGGACCCTGCCGGAAAGATCAACCTCTCCATCAAGCGCACCCAGGCGCCGGCCAAGCCCGAGCGCGGGCAGCGCGGGCCGGCGGCGGGCCGGAGCAGCCATCCGCCCTTCGAGCGCGGCCGCGGTGCGGCGGACCGTCCCCGCAGCGACAGCCGCACCGCGGCCCGGGAGCCGCAGTCCTTCGATGATATGCTCAAGCAGTTCATGCAGGACTCCGACAGTAAAATATCGTCTCTCAGGCAGTATTCTGACCATAAGAGCAAGGGCAGACGCCGCTGAACCGGCTCTGCCGGCGGTATAGACGGGATACAGCGGGTGTTCCGTGCGCCGGCCAGCGGCGCGCAGGAGCTGTCCGGCGGCGCAGATGCCGCGGGGTGGTTCTGCCTCGCCCTTGGCGGGCGGAGGCCGTGAAATCTGCGGGGCGCCCCTTCCGACGGCACGCGAAGGGGCGTTCTTTTCCAGCAAGGAGGTCCCCTTATGCACGTCCTCGTCACCGGCGGAAGCCGGGGAATCGGCGCGGCCATCGTCCGCGCCTTCGCCGCCCGGGGCGACCGGGTCACGTTTCTCTATCATGAGCGGCACGATGCCGCCCAATCCGTGGCCGCCGAGACCGGGGCGCTGGCCCTTCAGGCGGACGTGGCCAGCCTGGCGGCTGTGGAGGCCGCTTTTCGGGCCGCGCCGCCGGCGGATGTGCTCGTCAACTGCGCCGGCATCGCCCACCAGGGGCTGATCTCCCAGATCACTCCCACGGAATGGGACAGGCTGTTCGCCGTCAACGTCAAGGGCATCTATCACTGCGTCAACGCCGCTCTCCCGGCCATGCTGGCCCGGCAAGCGGGGAGCATTGTCAATATCGCCTCCATGTGGGGGCAGGTGGGAGCCTCGTGCGAGGTCTGCTATTCGGCTGCCAAGGGGGCGGTGATCGCCATGACCAAGGCTCTGGCCAAGGAGCTGGGCCCCTCGGGCATCCGGGTCAACTGTGTGGCCCCCGGGGTCATTGAGACGGACATGGTGCGGAATGTCCCCCGGGAGATCCTGGACGCCCTGGCGGAGGAGGCCCCCCTGGGCCGCAACGGCCGGCCTGAGGAGGTGGCCCAGGCGGTCCTGGCCCTGGCGGACGCGCCCTTTGTCACCGGGCAGGTGCTGGGGGTCAGCGGCGGCTTCGTGATTTGATGCAATATTTGGAGGTTGATGGGACATGACAGCCATCGTTTACTGCTCCAAAACCGGCCACACGGCCCAGTATGCCAGGCTGCTGGCCCAGCGGCTGGACCTGCCGGCCTATGCGCTCTCCGGTGCCGCGGCGGCGGTGCCGCGGGGGGCGGAGGTGGTGTTTCTTACCTGGCTGCGGGCGGGCGCGCCCTGCGCGTGGCGGCAGGCGGCCAAGCGGTGGCGGGTGGCCGCGCTGGGGGTCGTGGGCATGGCGGAGAACGGCGCGTCGCAGCTGCCGGAGGTGGCCCGGCGCTGCGCCCTGGACGAAGCGTTTCCGCTGTTCTACCTCCCCGGCGGCTACGAGCGGGACAAGCTGCGCGGCGTCAGCCGGTGGCTGATGGACCTGGTGGGCCGGCGCATGACCCGGACACTGCTGGCCCAGGACGCCCTGACCGATGCGGATCGGACGGTGCTGGCGCTGTGGAAGGACGGCGGCAGTCTGGTAGACGTCAAATATCTGGCCCCCCTGGCGGTCTGGTGCCAGCGGGCCCTGGAGGACGCCGGCGGCGCTGCCGCTTCCCGTCCATAATGTGCAAAAAGCAGGAGCGTGCGCTGAAAAAGCGCGCCGCTCCTGCTGTTTTTTGTGGTTCCACCTGCTGGGAATCGAGCTGGAACGTCACCCCGCCTGCGCCGCCGCCGGCTGGATCGTCGTACACGAGGGCGCCGACCAGGCCGCAGGCGTCGTCGGCCCGGACGCCGCCCCGCAGGACCGCGCCGTCCAGGCGGTCTGACGCGTTGTCCCAGGCGTTGCCCAGCAGATCACAGAACTCCCGCTGCGCAGCGTTGAGGCGGACGCCGTCGCGGGTCACCATCTGTCATCGGTGACGGCGGGGCGGCTCGCGTAGATCCTCTGGGCCAGCTGCCAGAGGATGGCGCTGTCGTCCGCGGGCATTTCGCTCTGCCAGTCGTAGGAACGGCAGGCCAGCTCCCTATAGGCGTCCCACCACTCGCTCATGCTCCCGGCCTCCAGGGGCATATCGGCTCCGCCCAGCAGCCGCTGCATGGCCCGGAAGCGGATGCCCAGCGCCGAATCGTCGTCCCACGCCAGACCGTCCAGAGCCCCGGGGTTCGCCAGCAGCTCTGAGAACACCAGCGCCGTGGCCTCCAGCCTGTCGGCCCGCAGCAGCGCCCAGGCGTCCTCGTCGCCGAAGTCGGTTTCCAGCGCCTCGAAGGCCGCCTCCAGCGCCGGCTTGGCCACCAGCGTCCACTCGCGCGCCGCAGCGCCGGGGAGGGTCGCCAGCATATGCAGCTCCGTCACGCCGTCCAGGTTGACCAGATATGTGATCCCCTTCATCCACCCGTCGAGCTCCTCCAGTGGGTGGATGCTCATGGACATTCCATCCTCATCGACCGCCCGGCCATACAGGTGGAGGTCCCATTCCCAGCCGCCCTCGGGCAGCTCGAAGCTGGCGGTGCTCTCGTTGACCCGGATACTCTCCCCCAGGGCCTCCAGGGCCGCTCCCGCGTCGGGGTCCGCGCCGGTAAAGGTCCACTGCCGCCGCGCCGCGCCGGGGCAGATGGATGGTGTAGGTCTCCCCGGGCGTCCACACGCGGACGTCCAGCTCCGCAGGGTCGATCTCCGCGCCGCCCACCAGGGCTACCACCCACTCTGCCGCCGTGTAGTCCGCCGGGATGGTGAAGGACACGTCCGTCGCGCGCTCCTGGATGCTGGCCTCCAGCGCATCCAGAGCCGCTGCGGCGTCCGCTTCCGCCGCCGGAGCCTCCTCCGTCGTCTTGGCCCCGGAGAAGGCGCAGCCCGCCGCCGCCAGCACCAGCGCCAGAGCCGCAATGATGGCCCACGCCCTGGGCCTGGTCCACCGGGCAATGGCACGGATGCGGCTTTTCAGTTGCCGCCGACCGCCGGCCAGGGTGCTTACGGTACCGAATGCCGCCGCGGGCTTCGCGTCCCCGGCCAGCCGCAGCAGCGTCCGTCCGTAGTCGCCCCGCTTTTCAGCCCCGATGGCGCGGATCACCGCCGCGTCGCAGCACAGCTCGCCGTCCTGCTGGCTCACCGACGCCGCCGCCCACACCAGCGGATGGAACCACCACACCGCCAGGCACACCGTCCGCAGCAGCGCCCAGATCTGGTCGCCGTGGCGCAGGTGGGTTCTCTCGTGGAGCAAAACGTGCTCCATAGCCGCCGGGTCCGCCGCCACGGCCTCGGTCACGTAGATGGCGGGCCGCAGGACGCCGAAGAGGCAGGGCGTCGCCGTCCGCGCCGCGTAGACCTTCACCGGCCCGTCCTGGAGCAGCCGCCTGGTCTTTCTCAGATTCCGCCAAAAGCGCACGTTGCACAGCGTGAACCACGCCGCCGCCCCCGCAGCCCCAGCCGCCCAGAGCCGGGGCAGTACCGCTTCCCAGGAAACCGGCCCCACCGGGGCCGGGCTGCCGGGTGCGACCGGCGCGGCGGGCGCACCCATGTCATAGACCGGCTGCGGCGCGATTACGACCGGAACCGGCGCCGGCGCGGCCACACGGGCCAGATTGGCCGGCGAGACGGCGCTCTGCCCCAGGCTCACCGGCGCCAGCAGCCGCGCCAGCACCAGCAGCCACATCGCGTAGCGCACCCGTGCACCCATCCGCTCTCCCAGCACGGCCCGCACCAGCAGCACCGCCAGGATCAGCGCCGAGCTGGTAAAAAACAGCTCCAGCATCTCACATACCCGCCCTTTCCAGAATCTCGCGCAGCTCCCGCAGCTCCTCGGGGCTGAGAGTCTGCTCCTCCACCATCGCGCTCATCATCAGTCCCAGGGAGCCGCCGTAGACCTTCTTCAAAAAGCTCTCACGCGCCTGCCGCGCCGCATCCCGGCGGTCGGCGGCGGGGTAGAACTGCTTGGCCCGTGCCCCCTCCTCGTGGCGCACCGCGCCCTTCTCCTCCATCCGGGTGAGCATCTTGATGATGGTGTGCTTGCTCCACCCGGTGTCCGCCGCCAGGGCGTGCACCAGCTCCGTCACAGTCCGCGGCGCGTGGTCCCACAGCAGATTCATCAGCTTCCACTCGCCGTCGGATAAAGAAATGGCCTTGTTCATTACCGCCGCCTCCAAGGTAGTCGTTTGTCTACCTATATGCTACCACAAAGGTAGACACTTGTCAACCCTTTGGCCGAAAAAACCGCACTTGCGTCCGGACGGGCGGCGTGGTATACTCGGAAAAAAGGAGCGGATGCACATGGTGGAGCGGATTTTTGCCACGTCCCGGGGGGACATTCACTACTGGACCAGCGCGCCGCAGGCCGGGGACCGTGCGGCGCTGGTATTTCTCCCCGGGCTCACGGCCGACCACCGGCTGTTTGACCGGCAGATCGCGTATTTTGGGGCGGAACACCCCCTTCTGGTCTGGGACGCGCCGGGCCATGGGGCCACGCGGCCCTTCCGGCTGGATTTCACGCTGATGGACAAGGCCCGGTGGCTCCACGCGATTCTGGAGCGCGAGGGCATGGCCCGCCCTGTGCTCGTCGGACAGTCCATGGGCGGCTATGTGGCCCAGGCGTACCTCCAGCGCTTCCCCGGCGCGGCCCGGGGCTTCGTCGCCATCGACTCCGCGCCGCTGCAAAGGCGCTATGTCACCGCCGCTGAGCTGTGGATGCTCCGGCGAATGGAGCCGGTCTACCGCCGGATGCCCTGGGATTGGCTTCGCCGGTCCGCCGCCCGGGGCTGCGCCGTCTCCCCCTACGGGCGGGCGCTGATGGGAGAGATGCTGCGCGCCTACGACGGCGATCAGGCCGGCTACGCGGCCTTGGCGGGCCACGGCTACCAGATGCTGGCGGTGGCCATGGAGGCGGACCTCCCCTATGCGATCGACTGTCCGGCCCTCCTGATCTGCGGCCAGCAGGACCGTGCCGCCTCCACCCGGCGCTACAACCGCGCCTGGAGCTGCACCGCCGGCCTCCCCGTGTTCTGGGTCCCCGACGCCGGCCACAATTCCAACACCGATCAGCCCGCCCTGGTCAACGCCGCGATCCGCCGCTTTCTCCGGCGGTCATGTCCATGACGCAGCCCAGGAAGCGGCGCCAGACCCGTCAAACTATGATTAAAGCCTCCTGAATTTGGCGATAATTTCCAAATACAGGAGGTTTTTTCTATGGAAACAGACTTTTTAGCCCTGTGCGGCGGCGATGCCCTGGAATTCGCGGCCCTACGTCGGCACGCCGATGAGGCGGGGCGCTCCGGCCGGAGCTTTGAGCTGCGCGGCTGCCGGATGCCGCCAGGGTGCGTGCCGGCGGCATCCACCGTGGGGTTCTGGCGGCACAAGGCGCAGTATTACCTCTATCTGAATCCCGTCGTGGACTACCGCGGACGCGACGGGCGGCTGAGGCGGTTCTTCGCCCGTGGCTTTCAGCAGTTCTCCAGCTTCGACGCCCTGGCCGCGGCCCTCCAGGCCCTGGCGCACCAGGCCGCGCCCGCGGAGGGGGATCTGCCGCCGCTGCTCCGCCGCCTCCGGGAGCGCCTGGGAGACGTGGTGCTGGGCCAGGACGCGGCGGTGGAGGCCGTGGCCTTCCGGCTCTACGGGCACATCGGCAAGGACGCGCCCAAGCGTCCCCTCTCCCTGATCTTCCACGGCCCTACGGGCGTGGGCAAGTCGGAGCTGGGCAAGGGCATCGCCCGGGTGCTGGACGGCCTCTGCGGCGAGGGGACGTACCAGTTCGTCTGGACCGAGCTGAACACCTTCACCGAGGCCCACTCAGTCTACCGCCTCACCGGCGCGCCTCCCGGCTATGTAGGCTATCAGGACGAGCCTGTGTTCGCCGCCGTGCGCCGCAATCCCCAGACCGTGTTCATGTTCGACGAGCTGGAGAAGGCCCACCCGGAGGTGCTCAAGGTGTTCATGTCCATCCTGGACGAGGGCCGCTGCACCGCCAACCGGGAGGCCCCCGACGGCGACAGGGAACTGGATTTCCGCCGCTGTATCCTAGTGTTTACTACCAACTGGGACCTCACCGGCAGCCACGGCGCCCAGCTGGGCTTCTCCCAGCCCCAGGAGGCGGCGCCGCAGCCGCCCCCCTGTGCCGCCGACACCCCCGCCGCGGCCCTGGCCTGCCGGCTCTTTGCCGAGGACGAAGCGGCGCGCCGGGCGATGGTCCGCTCCGGCGCGCTGCGGGAGATCGCGGGCCGCTTCAGCGGCTTTGTGGGCTTCCGGCCCCTGGACCACGCCGCCCGGACGGCCATCACCGCCCGCCAGATCACGGCCCTGGGCCGGGAATACGGCCTGGACATCACCGCCGTGGACCCAGCGCTCTCCCAGGCGCTGACGCCCCGGGACGCCCTCTCGGTCCGCTCATCGGTGGGCGTGCTGGAGGGGGCGCTGACGCCCCTTTTTCTGGACCAGGGCCGCCGTCTCCGCGGCATCCCCCTCCGGCTGGAGGGCGGTCCGGCGTCCATGCGGCTTCAGCCCTCACCGGCCTCCGGCTCCTCCCGCGGCGGGACCTCCAGCTCGGTGATCGTACCGTCCAGCAGGTCATAGTGGTAGAGGTATTCGCCGTTGGAGCTCATGAAGTAGCTGCCCGCCACCTCATTGGTGCCGCTCTCCTCGTCGATGTGGAAAATCTCCAGCCGCTGGCAGGGAATCTCATCCACCGTGACCATGCCGGTGTTGATGTAGACGCGGTATTCCTCCATGCTGGCCCCCTCCAGCCCAAAGACGCTGGGGGAGAGCGTCCGGACGTAGTCCTCCAGCTCCTGGTTGGTCATGGCCTCGGCGGCGACGGCGGCGGCCTCCTCCGCCGGGTCCGGCGGGTCTGTGAGTCGGCCCTCCACCAGCTCGGTGGTCACCGTGCAGGTCTCCGCGGTCCAATCCAGCTGCAGGACCACAACCTGGTCCGGCCGCGGCGGCTCCGTCTCCGTCTCCTCACCCCCGGCCTCCTCACCCTCGGCCTCCTCCTCTTCGCCCTCCACCGGCTCCGGCTCGGGGAACACGGCCTTTTTGCCCAGGCGCACCATGCCCGTTTCCGTGTCCAGCGCCGGCGTTTCAGCGCGGACCAGCCCATCGTCGATGAAGCTGAAGCCCGAATCGGTCAGGGTCTCCGCGTAACCTGCCACTAGCTCCGCCCCCGTCTGGGGCAGGTTCTCATAGGTGTAGACGCTCAGCTGCCGCGGCGCTGGCACCGTGTCCGACGCCGGGAGGGCCTCCACCTGGATCCCCTCCAGATCGTATGTCAGCGGCTCCGGCGCAGCGTCCGCCGCGGCCTCAGGATCCTCCGCCGCCTCCGCGTCCGCGTTCTCGTCGTCGCCGCAGGCTGCGAGACTCAACAGCAGTACTGCCATCAGCAGCAACGCCATCCATTTTCGTTTCATGTTACCTGATTCCTCGTGTCATAAAGTTTTCCGTCCGGCCTACACGCAGTAGATATCCACGCTGTCATGCTCATGAACGGCCTCCTGGAAGCCGCATTCCGCGCCGTTGATTTCCAGGCGCACACAGCGGTCCAGATTTTGAAAGTCGATGCCGGAATATTCCAGCAGATCCATCATATAGTACCCGCTGCCATCCGCTTTCCCCGGCAGGCGCAGGGGCCGGCCGTTGAGCAGGATGTTCACTGGCCTGCCCAGGGGCGGCGGCGGGGCTGCGGGCGGCGGAGGAGCCGCCTCTGCCTTCACCGTCGGGGGCGGGTCCGCCGCTGGCTGCGGCCTGGCGGCCGGCGCGGACGCCGCGGGCGGCGTGTCCAGGGTCAGGATCACGTCCCCCGGGCGCAGGACAGTCTCCGGCGGCGCTTCGTGGTTGTTCACCAGCACCTTGCCCCGGAAGTCCGCTCCCAGCAGCTCGCCCAGGGTCCGCGCCGCGTCCGCGCCGTTTCTGGCGGGAACAAAATCGATGCTGTCACCGGCGTGGACCAGGTCGCTGATGGCGGCGTCCTCGCCATTAACCCGCAGCACCGCCGGCGCGGCCGGATCGCCCCGGAACTGCATCCGCCGCCCGTCCAGCGTGACGCTGAGCGCCTTGCCGGTGCGGCCGATCATGTCGTTGTAGCTGTAGCCGTTCATCATCAGGATATCCCGGAGTGTCAGCACACCGCTGCGGAACAGCTTGGCGGGCTGACCGTTGAGCCGGACTACATAGCTGTCGTTGAGCAGCCCCATGCCCGCTGAGACAGCAATCCCCAGGGGTGTGGCATATTCGGGATTTGCCAGATCCAGCTGTTCGGAGAAGGCGCTCTTGGCGAAGTTGTTTCCCGCGACGGCCACACGCTGGAGATCCATTCCCAGGCACTGGGCCACACGCTCCCGCAGGCCGCAGAGCTTGGAGCCGCCTCCGGCCAGGAACAGCGCCGAGGGCGCGCCGCCATTGAGCTCGCCGACCTGGCGGGCAATGTCCGCAGCCAGGTGCTCCGTCGGTTCGGCAATGGCGGAGAGCACCTCCGCCGCCGTCGTCTTTTCGGGAATTCCCAGAATGTTGACGTAGGCGATCTCGTCCGCATCCTCCAGACCCCTCTTCATTTCTTCCGCGGTCTGGAAGTCCACCAGATACGCACGCATGATGGCCTCCGTGATCTCATCGCCGGCCAGCGTGACCATGGTGTAGCCCACGATGCTGCCCTCCCGGCACACGGCGATATCCGAGGTCCCCGCGCCGATGTCCACCATCGCCAGATTCAAAAGGCGGATGTCCCCGGGAATGGCCGCGTTCATGGCGGCGATGGGTTCCAGCGTCATGCTGGCCACCTGCAGACCCGCCGCGCGCATGGCCGTGTAGAGGCTCTCCACCACCTCGCCGGGCAGGAACGTGGCCACCACGTCCACCGCCGCCTCCTCACCCTTATGGTGCAGGAGGGTGCGCATGGGATAGTTGTCCAGGCGGTACTGGGAGACGGTGTAGCCCACCAGAAAAAAGCGCCGCTCGCCGCCGTCGGCCTGGAGCTGCTGCTCGGCGTCAGCCACGGCCCCGGCCTCCAGCTGGCCGATGGTGCCGGGGCGGAGCGGCTCCTCCCCGGTCAGGGACATGCTGAAGCTCCCCCGCTGGGTCCGGAGCGCCCGCCCCGCCGCCGCCACGCACACGCGCTCCAGCTTCACCGACAGCTGCTTTTCCAGCCGTCCGGTCACAACGCGGGCCAGCGCCGCCACTTCATCGATGTTGTCGATCTGGCCGTCCATCATCACCCGCTTGCCGTGCTCGGCGGTCTCGATGGCCGCGACCCGGAGCCGTCCGCCCTCGATTTTTCCCACGATGCCGACGATGCTGCGCGTGCCAATATCCAGCGCAAAAATGAGGTCTTGCTCCTGCCGTCCAGGCTCTGCCATATGCCGACGCTCCCTTCCCCGGTAGTAATGCTCCGCTCCAAACAGGCAAACAGCCAGAAAACGGCCTCACGCCATTCCTGGCTGTCTCGCTTGTGACTGCGGAGGCAGACGTCCCGCCGCTTTCGCGCGGAACGATGGATACAACCGACGCGGCGTGAAGAGCCGGGCGGCCCTTCACGCACGCGGTCTGTCTGTCATTTAATACTTGCTGAAGCCGCTACCGGCGTAGTCCTCGTCATAGGAGAGGGTGTCGCTGCTGGGCGCATGGAAGCTGCTGGCGCTGCTGGAGCCGCTGAAGCCGCTGCTGGAGCCGCCGCCGTCACGCAGGGTGAACTTGCGCATCAGCTCCTTCATCAGCGAAGCCTGGCTGGACAGCTCCTCGCTGGCCGCCGCGGACTCCTCGCTGGTGGCGGAGTTGGTCTGCACCACAGAGGAGATCTGATCGATGCCCTCAGTCACCTGCGTGATGGCCTCGGCCTCTTCCTCCACGGCGCTGGCGATTTCCTTGGTGTCGTTCTGGGACTGGCCCGTCAGCGCCACGATCTTCTCGAGGGACTCGAACACGACGTTCACGATTTCGCTGCCGCGGCGGGTGGAGTCGATGGAGCGGTCGATGAGATCCTTGGTCTCCTTGGCAGCCTGATCGGACTTGGTGGCGAGGTTGCGCACCTCGTCGGCCACCACGGCGAAGCCCTTGCCGGCAGTACCGGCACGCGCGGCCTCCACCGCCGCGTTCAGCGCCAGGATGTTGGTCTGGAACGCGATGTTCTCAATGGTGGCGATGATCTTGCCGATGGACTCAGAGGACTCGGAGATTTCCTGCATGGTCTCCACCATGCGCTTCATCTGCTCCGTGCTCTGCTCCACCTGATGGCCGGCGTTCTTGGAGTGCTCCATGGCCAGCTCGCTGTTCGCGGCGTTCTTCTTGGCGTTGGTGGAAATGTTGTTGATGGTGGCGGACAGCTCCTCCACAGCGCTGGCCTGCTCGGTAGCGCCCTGGGCCAGGGACTGCGCGCCGTTGGACACCTGATTAGCGCCCTCAGAGACCTGCTCTGCGCTCTGCATAATCTGGGCGAGGGTATCGCTGAGGCTGCGGTTGATGACGCGGACCGAGGACAGGATGCCGCTCAGCGCGCCCACATAGATCTTCTCATCCGAGGTGCGGACGTCGAAATTGCCGCGGCCCATCTCCTCCAGGATGTGGCAGGTGTCCGTGATGCAGCCGGAGAGCACCTGCTGGCTGCGGCGCAGCGCGTCGCACATCTCGCCCAGCTCATTGCTGCTCTGGTACGTCACAGGAATATCCAGCTTGCCCTCGCTGAAGCCGGTCAGGGCGGTAGCCACCTCGCGGGCGGGAACCGTGATGGACTTGATGATCTGCGTCGAGAGGAACAGCACAATCAGCACCGCCAGCACCAGCAGCACGATGACAGCGATCAGGGAAATGTTGCTGCTGCGTGCCTGCTCTGCCAGCGTCTGCTCCTTGGCGGTGTCCAGCGCGCTGTTCAGCTGCTGCGCCACCTCGGCCATGGCGTTGATCTTAGGCGAGCAGTCGTTGACGATCAGATCGACCGCGTCGGCGCTGCGGCCCTCGTTAATGGCGGTGAAGATATCCGGCAGACAATCGCCCCAGGCGCCCAAAGCAGTGACATAGCTATCAAGCAGCGTGTCCTTCAGCGGATAGATCTCCCGCAGCTGCTTAACATCCTCACTGATCTCCGCCAGAACCTCGTTGGCCCGGTTCTGGTAGGCGGCGCTGTTCGCACCGTCCGGTGAAAGCGCCATATCGCGCACGTTTCTCGCGGCAATATTCGCGTTCATGCGGCAACGCAGCAGCAATTCCGTAGACTGGAGATTCTTGTCGATGATGTCCTGATAGGCCACCTTTTGCGAATTCATAGACAGCAGCGATACCACGACGGTGATGATGGACAGCAGGACTGTGATGCCAAATCCCAAGATCAAGCTTTTCCTGAGCTTCATGTTTTTGAGCATTCTACGCTCCTCCTCATTCAAATCTTTTCTATGTGAATCGGTAAAAACCGAACGCCACGTTTGCCGGACCCCGGCTACATGATTTCGCCGTAGCGGCCCTTGGACACGTCTCCCAGGATGTGACCGTCCACAAGGGTCACCACACGGCGGCGCAGAAGGTTGACATATTGACTGGCATGGGTCGCCATGACCACCGTAGTGCCCCCGCGGTTGATCTCGGTGAGCAGGTGGAACATGTCCCAAATATTGTCGTCATCCAGATTTGCGGTGATCTCGTCCAGCAGGAGGATGGGCGGGCTGTTGATCATGGCCCGGGCCAGCTCCACGCGGCGGGTCTCGCCGCTGGACAATTCCACTGGATATTTTTTTTCATAGCCCTGCATCCCAACCAGGCCGATGACCTTTCTCACCCGGTTTTCCACCGAGTGGCTGGGCCCCGGCTGCTCCGGCGCGCCAATGAGGCCCACCAGCTCCAGGTTTTCCTCCACCGTCTGGCGGCGGACGAGGCTGGGCTCCTGCCAGACCTGGCCGAACTTCAGAAGGTTGCGCTGCTGCCGCCACTTGGGGATGCGCGCCACATCCTTCCCGTCCAGACACACCCGGCCGCGGTCGGGCTTGACCTTTCCGGCCATAAGGCTGAGCAGCGTACTCTTGCCCGCGCCGCTGGAGCCGGTAAGGAACACAAATTCCCCCTGCTGGATCGTCAGATCCACATCCTGTACAGCCGGGACCTTGCGCCCGTCGCTCTTGTAGTATTTTGTAACATGCTGCAATGTGATGGTGGGCATAAACCAAAACCTCTTGCTCCAGCCTTGACCGGCGGTACGGATTGCCGGTTGCAAAAGCGCGGCGTTTTGTTATAATGGAAAGGAAATCATCGGTCATGGGAGGACACCGCCTTGAAGCGACCCAACGGAAAACGCCATACAGCCCGCAGGGCCATTGCCCTGCTGCTCCTGGCCGTGGTCTGTGTCGGCGCGGTGGAGCTGATCGCCTGCCGCATCTACGATCCGCCGCTCTTCGACCGGATTACCGCCCCCGTCCGTGCCGCCTGGCACACCGCCGCGGACTTCACCGTCCGCTGTGCCCGCGCCGCGGGCGACGCCGTGCAGCGGGCGTGGACAGGCGCGGGGGAGGCGGCGGTATCGCTGTGGGAGCGCCTTCACCCCAAGCCCGAGTGGCCACTGCCGCCCGACGGCCCCCTGGTTCCCGGGGAAGCCCCGCCGGAGGCGGAAGCAGACCCGCTGGCGCAGCTACCGGAATTGCAGCTGGCGGGTGATCCGGAAATCCTCACCACCGCGCCCCTCGCGGACCCGGCGGTGACGGAGCTGCGGACCGAGAACGGCCGGCAGGTACTCACCGGCAACGGACTCCACACGGTCTATTTCAACCAGGGCGAGGAGCCCTGGGCCGATCAGCTCTACGGCTCGGACCGCATCGCCGGCTATGGCTGCGGCCCCACGGCCATGGCCATGGTGGTGGCCACCATGACGGACTACCCCGCCGACCCGGCGCAGATGTCCCAATGGGCCTATGAGCAGGGCTACTGGGCCCGCCGCAGCGGCTCCAGCCACGCCATCGTGGCGGACACCGCCGAGGCCTACGGCCTGCGCGCCGATCCCATTTCTGATTATACTCCAGAAGCTATCCGGGATGCAATCCTTTCCGGAAAATTATTAGTCGCGTTGATGGGTCCGGGGCATTTTACCCGCAACGGCCACTTCATCGTGCTCCGGGGCATCACTCTGACGGGGAGCGTCCTGGTGGCCGACCCCAACAGCGTGGAACGGAGTCTCACAGAGTGGGACGCGCAGCTCCTTCTGGACGAGCTGTCCTGGAGCCATCAGTTCGGCGGCCCCCTCTGGGTGATCTCCTATCCGGAGACGCCGCCGGACGCACCCCTGGAATAACGCTCGAGTATCGGCCGGCAAACCATCGCCGGCCGATATTCGCGTTTTTATACCGAAGTCCGCCCCCGGGAGAGCTTCTTGTTGAGCACCTGGTCAATGGCGCGAATCTCCTCCATCGTCTTGCGGTTGGCGGCCATGCGCTCGGCCAAGGCCTGCTCCAGGGGGTTCTGCGCGCCCCTGCCGTTGAGCAGGTCCGCCAGATGCGCCCGCTCGTCCTCCGGCGTCTCCTCCAGGAGCGTCCGGAGCGTGTCATCGGCCAGGGCGGCGCGGTCGATGGGTTCCTGCCGCATGGCCATGACCATGCGCACAGAGACATGGTCGCTGCGGTCGATGGCCTCGGCCAGCTGCCGCGTCAGGTCCATGATCTCATGCAGGGAACTGCCCAGGCGCTTGGCCTGCACCAGCACATCCATCAGCTGCTGCTGTTCCATGGACGCCTCACTTTCCCGAGTCGTTGTTCTTCTGCGCCGCGCGGAAGGATTCCCGCAGCTCCATGACCATGCCCTTGACCCGTTCCATCTCGGTCTGGTTCCGCCCCGAGCGGACCCGGGCCAGCTCATAGCAGAAGAATTCGTAGAGCTTCGCCAGGTTTTCGCTGATGGGGTACTGCATATCCAGCGTGTCGTCCAGATAGTGGATAATGCGGACGCTGCGGTCCACCGCGTCGTCGAGCATATCGTATTTTTCCTGCTTCAGCGCCAAATCCGCCCGGGTCAGGTGTTTGACCAATTCATCGTAGAGCAGCAGCAGCAGCTCTCCCTGCGTCATGGTATGGATGGACTGCTCCTTATACTGCTGGAATCCGTTCATCTCCATCTAAACCCGGCCTCCTCGCCGCCGTATCAATAGCTGCTGCCCATCAGTCCCATCAGGGCCGAGCTCTGGGAGTTCATTTCCGCGATCAGCTGCTCAAGCCGCGTGAACTGAGAGGTGTAGCGGTCGATCTGGTTGGAGAGCTTGGTCTCCCACCGCTCGATCTGATCGTCGAAGTTATTCAGCTCATCCTGCATCGTGTTGTTGTTCAGCGTCACCGGCGCACGCGCCGAGCCAGCACGCTCCACCAGGATGCCCTTGGTGCCGGTGGTCTTGCCGTAGCGGTCCACGGCCGCGCTGATGCCCTGCATCAGGCCGTCGGAGGACGCGCCGTTGTCCTGGGACTTGGTGAAAGCCTCCTTCACGCCGTCGGGGTCGGCGTCCAGGGCCGCGCGGAGCTTATCCTCATCGAGGCTGATGGTGGTCAGGCCGCCGCTGTAGGCCGTCTCGATGCCGTAGCTGCGCAGCTTTGAGCCGTCCGTGCCCGTGGGGGTGATGGCGTCGGTGAGCAGGCTATAGAGGCTGGAGAGATCGCGGTCTCCGAAGAGGATGCCCTCCTTGGCCTTGGCCTCCCACGCGGCGATCTCGGACTCGCTCATGCCGTCCATATCGTCGGCGGTCAGGGGTTCATAATACTTGGCGTTGTTGCCCGAGCCGGACCGCGTGGGGCGCATGGTGGTGTAGGCGTTCTTGATCTCGGTGATCATCTCGTTGTAGTCGTTGACCATGGCCTTGACCGCGTCTACGATCTTGTCCGCGTCGGCGGAGGAGGTGAAGGAGACAGCCTCGGCGTCCTCCATCAGCTTGCCCGCCACAACCGTGCCGTCCTCGGCCACAGAATCCGCTTCGTAGTTGAAGGTGCCCTTCAAATTCAGCGTCATGCCGTCCACTTCAAAGCTGTTGTCGCTGCGCTTGGCGTCCTCAAACACCTGGCCGTTGACCTTCATGGAGAAGATGGCATCCTGGCCGGCGGTATACTCAAACTGGTCCTTGTTGCTGTCGTCGATTCTCTGCTCCGTGCCCTCGCCGAACATCTTCTGCGCCAGGCCCTCGCCGAAGTCGATGCGTCCGGCCTCGCCGGACTCACGGGCGGTGAACTGGAACTGGCCGGTGGTCTTGGAGTAGGAGACGGTGACGCCGGCCTCGGTGCTGTTGTTGATAGCGGTCATGACATTTTCCGCGGCGCTGTTCTCGGAGAACTTGCCCACGGACACGCCGTTGACCTGAAAATCATAGTAGAACGCGCCCTTGTCGTCCACCTGATAGTACTTGCCGTCCTTGTCCGCGGCGACGCGGTTGCCCTTGGAATCCACATAGTGGCTGAAATCGCCGTTGTCGGCGGTAACCTCCTTGACCGCGCCCTCCGCCGCGACCTTGGGCATCCCGTTGCCTTCCTTAAAAGCGTCCTCGCCCAGCACGGACCGGAGGGTCCGTCCGGTGTCCAGATAGCTGTAATTGCGGCTGTTCTCCAGGCCCAGCGCCTTGGCGGCGTCGCCCTGGAAGGTCATGGTGGAGCCCTTATCGATCTCCATTTTCAGCTGGAGGTCCTGTTCGCTGCCGCCGCCGGAAACACGCACCTTATCCTTGCCGAACGCCTTGTCCAGCTTATCCTGCAAATCCTTCTGCACGGTCTCCGCCTTGGTGTCCTTATCGTACTCGCCCAGCTTGATG
Organism: Oscillospiraceae bacterium; assembly: GCA_022792945.1. GTDB lineage: Bacteria > Bacillota > Clostridia > Oscillospirales > Oscillospiraceae > Avoscillospira_A. The sequence goes on from JAAWBZ010000033.1 coordinate 86,355, forward strand.
GTCTTGGTCACGCCGTCCAGCGTCACCTTGAACTCCTGTCCGGAGAGGAATTCGGCCCGGTTGTGAGTGGTGGACAGGTCGCTGTTGTCCAGCTTCAGCGTCGCGCGCTTCTCGCCGTCCTGGAGATTCAGCAGATCGCCCAGCTTGCCCGTGGCGCCGGTGACGGACACGCTGTTGCCCGCCTTCTGCTTATCCTCAAAGTAAATCTGGCCGTCATAGTCGGTCCTGACGTCCACCATGGTGCTGGCCTTGACCACGGTACCGTCCTTCTTGGTGACATTGGTCTGCTCCAGCTGCTTGTTGATGGCCGCGGCCAGGTCCGAGGTGGTCTCGTAGACAGTGTCGTCCAGGGAGATATCAATGGTCCGGGACCCGCCGTAAGCGATGGTCATGGTGCCGGAGACATTGCTCTCAACGTAGTCACCGCCCAGATCCACCGCGTCCTTGGCTGAGATGCCGTTGGCCGCGCTGGTCAGGAAGCTGTCGCGGACGTTGTAGCTGGCCTTCCGGGCCAGCTGCCGGACGCCCAGCATCTCGATGCTGCTGGAGCTGCGGCCGCTGGCGGCCACCTTGTCGGCGTATTTGCCGGAGGAGGTGACCTTCACCGCGTTGTTGAAGAAGCTGGGACTGAGCAGGTTTGTGCCCGAAGCGTAGGAGGTATACTTATTGGAGAAATTCGCCAGCTTGTCGATGATGCTGCGAAGTGCCTGCTGCTTCCACTCCACCTTGGTCCGCTTCTGCGTCAGGGAATTGATCTTGGTCTTGATGCCCGAGACCGCGTTTTCAATCATGGACTCCGTGTCCATGCCGCTGGCCAGGCCGCTGAGGATGTTCTTGTTGCCGTAAATGCTGCTGAGACTGCTGCTGCCGTTTACCATACTGGTGATCGACGCCATTCCGATCGCTCCTTCCTGTCATTCGGGCGCGGAGGCCCGCCTAGGAACCCGCGATTGCGACGGGATTCCGCAATCGCGATGAAAATTTTTGTAAATTTTGATTCTTCCTCTGTTTTTTTTAATCGGCATATAGTATGATAAACTTAAGCATTCTCCATAAGAGTTTTTGTTTTGAGGAGGACGGAAGACCGTGACGCAAATCATCACCGTAACGAACCAGAAGGGCGGCGTCGGCAAGACGACGACGGCCTCTGCCCTGATCTGCGGCCTGCACCGCCGCGGCGCCAGCGTGCTGGGCATCGACCTGGACCCGCAGGGCAACTTGGGCTTCACCCTGGGGCTGGACATCGGCGACGGCTATACCATCCACGACGTGCTCTCCGGCCGGCAGCCCATCGAGCGCGTGATCGTCTCCACCGAGTATGGCGACGTGATCCCGTCGGACATTATGCTCTCCACCGCCGAGCTGGAGTTCACCGCCCCCCGGCGGGAATTCATGCTGGACCAGTATTTGAAGGCGGTGCGCTCGCACTACGACTTCATTATCATCGACACGCCCCCGGCGCTGAATATTCTGACTGTCAACGCCTATGTGGCCTCTGACGCGCTGATCGTGCCCATGGAGGCGGAGATCCTGAGCCTTGTAGGCATCACCCAGCTCCAGGAGACCATCGACACCGTGCGCCAGTCCTTCAACCCCCAGCTGAAGGTCCTGGGCATCCTGCTCAACAAGTTCAACCCCCGCCTGCGCCTGTCCCAGGAGGTCCAGGAGCTGGCCGAGGAGGTGGCCCGGCAGCTGGGCAGCCGGGTTTTTGAAGCGAAGATCCGCCGCGGCGTGGATGTGGCCATGGCCCCGGCCCACGGCCAGAGCGTCCTCAGCTACCGCCCCGGCTCCAAGCCCGCGCAGGACCTCGAGCGCATGGTGGACGTGGTGGCCGGCACGCGTTTTCCGGCCAGGCCCCCGCAGAACTAGCGCACGTATTTAGGAAAGGAGATCTGCCCCTATGGCAGCCAGTAAGAAAGCAAGCAACACCAGCAAAACCGCCCATGTGATGAACCTTTTGAAGAACCGCGACGCCGCCCCGCCCCCGCCGCCCGAGGACGGGACCACCGTGACGCCCCCGGCGCAGTCCGCGCCGACGCCGACGCCGCTGATGGCGTCCCTCCAGCCGGACGCGGAGGCCTCCGCGCAGATCCGCAGCGCCCTGGAGTCCGCCCTGGAGGAGAGCCTGGGTCCTGCCGCCCCGGCCCCGCAGCCGGAGCCGGAGCCGGAACCCATCCCCGAACCAGAACCGGAGCCAATTCCCGAACCGGAGCCTGAACCGATCCCCGAACCGATCCCCGAGCCGCTCCCGGAGCCGGAGCCCGAGCCGATCCCCGAGCCGGCCCCAGCGCCGGAGCCCGAACCGGTTCCAGCCCCGGCCCCGCAGCCCGCCCCGTCCGCAGAGATCCAGCCTCCCCTGAGCACCCAGGCCGTGGAGGGCGCGGAGGACCTGGTGACGGTGAACGTGGTGCAGACGCTGCTGGAGGACAAGCTGCACAGGTATATGGAAATGTTCGGCCTGTGCACCTGCCCGCGCTGTGTAGCGGACGTCCGGGCGCTGGCGCTGACGGAATTGCAGGCGAAATATATGGTCATGCCGCGCAACGAGGTATCCTTCCGCCTCGCGATTTACGAAAACCGCCTGAGCGCCGCCATCACAGCGCAGCTGCTGCGGGCCTGTAAAACCGTCATGGAGGAGCCGCGCCACGGGACCTGAGCCGCCGCGGCCTCCCCGCTCACGAAAGAAGGAGCCGCAGCCCGGCATGAACAGCCCCCATTTGTTGGCAAGTAGTATTAGTATACTATCTAAAACAAATGGGGGCGATATTAGTAATTATGCAAGGAAAAACAAACAAATTTGGGAGGACGCCTCGGGGCTGGCGCCGGTTTTTACGGCTCTATGTAAATAATTGTAAAATCCCCAATCCCGCCAGCAGGACGCCGCCCAGGCGCCGGAGGCCGCCGGCGCTCAGGGGGAGCGCCGTGGCCCGCAGGCCCAGGAAGTTGCCCAGGCGGATGGCCAGCACGCTCAGAAGGCCTACCGACGCCGACGCCGCCAGCGGGTGGATGCCCGCCAGCCCCGCACCGAAGGCCACGGGAATGCAGTTGACCGCCAGCGCCGCTCCCAGCACCGCCGTGTCCTGGGCGGTGCAGCCGTCGCCGCCGTTCTTCACCGGCAGCAGCGTCCACAGGCCGATCAGCAGGATGCTCCCGCCGCCGATCCAGTGCACCGCCGGTCCCCATGCCGTACACAGCGCCGAGAGGCAGCAGAACAGGCACGTCGCCGCCGCTGAGAACAGCCCGATCACCCAGTTGGCCCCGGCGGTCACGCGCCGCTGGGCCAGGCCGAAGCTGAGTCCCAGAAATAAATTGTCCAGATTTGTCGAAACACCCAACAGCAGGGCCGAAAGCCACGGCATTGTCATCCCTCCGCCCCATCCTATGCCGCGGCGGGCCGGACGGTGCGCAGCGGTAACGGAGGAGATCACATGAAGGAAAATATCTACGACCAGCCGGAATTTTTCGCGGCGTACAGTCAGATGGACCGCTCCCGGCGCGGCCTGGAGGCCGCCGGCGAGTGGGAAACCCTGGCGGCCATGCTGCCGGACTGTGCCGGCCTGGATGTGCTGGATCTGGGGTGCGGCTACGGCTGGCACTGCCGCTACGCCGCGGAGCACGGCGCCCGGTCGGTCCTGGGTACGGACCTCTCGGCGCGGATGCTGGCCGAGGCACGTCGGCGGACCAATCCGTCGGCAATCACCTATCGCCGCGCGGCCATGGAGGACCTGGAATGCCCGGACGCCGCCTTCGACCTGGTGTTCAGCTCCCTGGCGCTCCACTATGTGGCGGACTATGAAGCTCTGGTCCGAAAAATTCGCCGCTGGCTGCGGCCCGGGGGCAGCTTTGTCTTTTCGGCGGAGCACCCGGTATTCACCGCCCAGGGGCCGCAGGACTGGGAGTACGACGCTCAGGGGCGCATCCGCCATTTCCCGGTGGACCGCTATTTTGAGGAGGGCCGGCGCACCGCCCGCTTTCTGGGTTGCGGCGTGACCAAGTACCACCGGACGCTGACCACCTATCTGGGGGCGCTGCTGGAAAACGGCTTCGCCCTCCGCGCCGTGGCCGAGCCGACGCCGCCCCAGCGCCTGCTGGACACCGTGCCCGGCATGGCCGACGAGCTGCGCCGGCCCATGATGCTGCTGGTGCGCGCCGAGGCCGCGGGCAAAACAGCGGCGGGCGCCTGTGGATAGAATTGTGGAATTGTGGATAAACACCAAAGTTTTTTCGCCGGTGTCGAAAAAATTCTCTCAAATTGTAACAATTATGACAAAACCTACAGCTTTTGCGCGCCGCCCTGACATCTGGCGGCCCGAAAACCCCGGGGCGTCAGGCCCAGCTGCCGCGCGAAGGCACGGGCGAAGTAGCTGGGGTTGTTGAAGCCGGTCTGGAGGGCGATCTCGGTGACGGGCGCGTCGGTGGACTCCAGCAGCGCCGCGGCCATGGACACACGGAAGGCGATGAGATAAGCCACCGGGGAGCCGCCGGTGACGCGTCGGAAGCAGCGGGTGCACTCCCGGGGGCTGACGCTGGCGGCGGCGGCGATTTGGGCCAGGGTCAGCGGCTCGGCGTAGCGGGCGTGGATCAGGCGCATCATGGCCTTGACCCGCCGCGCCGCCTGGAGGTCTGCCTGAGGCAGCGGCCGCTGCGGCATGGCGTGGTTGAGCAGCAGGTGCCAGATCTCCGCCAGATGGGCGGTGATCAGCAGCTCCTGTCCGGCAGTGTCGGGGAAGCTGAGGACGGCGCGGATGCGGTCCAGCAGTGCCCCTTGCCAGGAAACAGACGGGTCCAGCCAGAGGCAGCCCAGCCCCGGGTGGTCCAACACCGGGGCCGCCAGCTGGCGGTAGAGCGCGCTGGCCGCGCCGCAGGTGAACAGCTCCGGGGAGAACTGGATGGCCGCGGTGAGGGCCGACGCGCCGGGGACCACCTGGACCGAGTGGAGGACGCTGCGGTTGAGAAAGCACCCCATGCCCGAGCAGAGGCGGCGCGTCTCGCCGCCGGCGTGGAAATCGATGGCCCCCTCGCGGACGAGGCACAGCTCCACCACCTCGTGCCAGTGCCAGGGGACCTCCACATAGCGGTTGAGGTCCGCGATCTCCATAAAGCAGGGAAACGCGGGATGCGGATATTCCAGCAGCTCCCGGCCCGAGGCGTCCAGGGGGAGGACCGTGCGCTGCGGTTGGAGAAAAATGGCCATAAGCGGGCTCCTTTGGCTGGATTGTGTCAGAACAGGGCGATATCGTGGTGGCGGGCACCGGTAATTCAGCTATATAATATAAGAAATTTCACAGGCGTGCAAGCCCTGATTTCCCCAGGACCGTTTCATCAGCATCATGCACTGTTCCTCATAAAAGAGACAGCCGCCGCAAGGCGGCTGTCTCTTTTTCAGGCTGTCCGCGTTTCTCCCATTCCCCGGTTTATTTCCCGACAGGTTATTTTTACCGTTTCTGCTAAAATCAGGAAAACCAATACGGGAGATGGAGAAATTGAAAGAATCGCAAAAAACGGCCCCTTCCCTGCCTCTGCGCGCCCGGCGGCTCCGGCGGGTGCTGGCGGCGCAGCCGATGCTGCGGGCCGCGGCACAGTCCGCGGGCTATCTGCTTCTGGGCCTCCTCCTGTCCGGCGGCAGCGTTGCCGGACAGGCCCTGCCCTTCGGCGCGTGCCTCATCGCCGCCGCCGCCACCTCCCTCCAGGCCCTGGCGGCAGCAGCTGGGTGTGTGGCGGGCTATCTGGGCGGCTGGGGCGTTGGCGGCGGGCTGGAGTACGCGGCGGTCAGCGTGCTGGTGTTTGCCGCGGTGTGCATCGTGGGCGATGCCGGGATGACCGGGACCGGCTGGTTCCGGGCGGCGCTGACCGCGGCCATGGGGATGCTGGTGGGCATCCTGTTCCTCTTACAGGCGCGGTTTGCGCCGGGAGCAGTGGCCTGGTACGCAGCGCGGCTGGCGGCCTCCGTCGTGGGCGTGCGGCTGTTCCGGGCGGCGCTGGAGGAGCGGTCCCCGGGGGCGGTGGTCTTCCTGGCGGCCTGTTTGCTCTCCGGATGCGCGGCAGCGCCGCTGGTGGGGGGCGTGACCCTGGGCCAGGTGCTGGCAGTGGCGGCGGCAGTGGCGGCGGCGCCGTCGCCGCGGGGCATGGTCTGGTGCGCGGCGGCGGGACTGGCGGTGGACATCGCGGTGGTGCCGCCGGTGAGCCTGACGGCGCTGCTGTGCTTCTCCGGGCTGGTGTCGGCATGGCCGCGGCTGCGGCACCAGGCGGTCCGCATTTTATTGTTCCTGGTGGCGTTCTCCGGCGGTGTGCTGTTCACCGGCGGGCTGATGCCGGAGCTGGTGCCGGCGGCGGCCCTGGGGTGCTGTCTGAGCCTGGCGATTCCGACGCGGCTGTTCGCAGTCCCGGCTTCCGCACAGCGGGTGCCGGCGGCGCGGCAGCGGCTGGAGCTGGCGGCGGGGCTGCTGGGGGAGGTTGGCGGAATGCTGGCGGGCGAGGGGCCGGCGGCGGTGCAGACCAACGCGGCAGTGATCTTCGACCGGGCGGCGGAAAAGGCGTGCGCCCCCTGCGTCCTGTGGCCCCAGTGCTGGCAGCAGCACAGCACCGAGACCTACCACGCCCTCTGCGCCGTGGCGGGCCCGATGCTGGAACGCGGCGCGGTGGTGCGCGAGGACTTCCCGGCGGCGTTCGCGGACAAATGCTGCCACCTGGACGGTCTCATGATCGCCATCAACCGCGAGCTGGACGCCCTGGCCGGCCGGCGGCAGATGCAGAACCGCCTGCTGGAGAGCCGGGCGATCCTGGCGGGGCAGTACGGATGCCTCAGCGGCTATCTCCGCCGGACCGCCCGGGAGCTGGAGGCGGAAGCACCGCCGGAGCCGCAGTTCGCGCCGGAGCTGGGCATCGCCGCCGCCGGCAAGCACGGACAGGCCGTGTCCGGTGACAAGAGCGCGTGCCTGCGGACGGCGGACGGACGGTACTACCTGCTGCTCTGCGACGGCATGGGCACCGGCGGCGGCGCGGCGGCGGAGAGCATCGGCGCGGTGCGGCTGCTGACGGGCCTGCTGCGGGCGGGGCTGTCGCCGCGGGAGGCACTGGAGACACTGAACAGCGTGTGTATCCTCCGGGGCGACGGGAGCTTCGCCACGGTGGACCTGCTGGAGGCGAGTCTGGTGACAGGCGAAGCGACACTCTACAAATGGGGCTCCGCCCCGTCGTACCTGCGGGGGGCGGAGGCGACGCAAAAAATAGGGACAGCCGCACCTCCACCAGGCCTTGGCGTTGGAGAGACGCACAAAGCGGCGGAGTATCAGCTGTCCCTATGCGAGGGGGAACTGCTTGTGCTGCTGAGCGACGGGGCCGGCGGAGAGGATGCCGGACGGCAGATCACAGACTGGGCGGATGGATCACCCAAAACGCTGGCTGCAGCGCTGGTCGCCAGCGCGCAAGCAGAAGGAGAGGACGACATGACCGCGCTGGCATTGCGCCTGCGGCCATGTAACGTTCGGACCTAGGATAACACAGCCGTCACGACGAAAGCAGTCGAAACAGCACATATTGGGAAATATTTCCCTATCCCGTCGACATGTTGTGTTTTACCCAGGGTTTTCAAAAAAACATGGTTCCGTGAAAGCAAAAAATTCCGCCAGCCCCTTCAAAGGCCCCGGCTGCCGAACGCAGACGACGAAATTCCCCTTTATGATTTCAAAAGTCAGTTGGCAGAACATTGCGGAAGCCCCGCAAATTGCACAGGCCGGCAGACACAGCGCCGCCCCGGAAAGGGACGGCGCTGTGTCTGCCTTACAGGTAGCCGTACATGCCGCGGACAGAGACCTCGCCGGAGGTCACGGCCTCCTTTGTCCCGTCCTCGTAGGTCACCAGCAGCGCCGCGTTCTCGTCCAGGCCGTCGGCGTGGGCCGGCCGCTCGGTCCTGCCCCGCACCACCTTCACGTCCTGTCCCACCGTGATGCAGTCCGCCGCGTACCGTGTCATCCAGGCCTTTTTTTCGGTCAGAAGCTCCGCGTCCATCCGCCACAGCTGCCCGATCAGTGCCGCCGCGTAGGCGCACCGGTCCACCGGACGCCCAGCGGCCTCCCGCAGGGAGATCGCCATAGGCCGCACCTCCTCGGGGAAGTCCCCGCCGCTGTGGTTGCAGTTGGTGCCGATGCCCACAATGGCGTAGTCCACCAGCCCGCTCTCCGCCTGGAGGGACAGCTCTGTGAGAATGCCCGCGCATTTGCGCCGGTTCAGCACCAGGTCGTTGGTCCACTTGATCCCCGGACGGATCCCCGCCGCGGCCTCCACGGCCTCCACCGCGGCCTCCGCCGCTGCCGCCGTCAGATGCATCAGCGCCATGGGCGGCGCGTTCAGCCGCAGCAGCACCGAGAGATACAGCCCCACCCCAGCCGGCGAGGCAAAGCGCCGCCCCAGCCGGCCCTTGCCGGCGGTCTGCTGTTCCGCGATGACCACCGTCCCGTGGGGCGCGCCCTGGTCGGCCAGCTGGCGCAGGGCGTTGTTGGTGGAGTCCACCGACGCCAGCACCGTCACCCGGTCCGCCCAGGGGCAGTCCCCCAGCCGGCGGCGCAGGGCCTCGGCCCGCAGCGGCCCGGTGCCGGGGGCAAGGCGGTAGCCCCGGTTGGTGGCCGACTCGATGGCATAGCCCTCCTCCCGCAGGGTCTGCACCGCCTTCCAGACCGCCGCCCGGCTGACCGCCAGCCGCCGGCTCATCTCCTGCCCGGAGACGAAGCCCTCCGCCCCCCGCAGCAGGTCCAATACCGCGTCTTTTGTCATGATGTTCCTCCCTTTCGCGTCTCAGCGCACCGGCCATTCAAACCAGTACCAGCCGCCGCCCATGTCCTGGAGGCCCCGCAGCTGCTCCTCGCCGGGAGGCTGGAGAAACCAGACGAAGCCGTCCTCATCGTCCAGCCGCTGCCGCGAACGGTCCGTGGCGTGAAAATGCACCTCCAGACAGCCGTCCGCCGGGCGCCAGGCCACAACGGAGCAGTGATGCGCCTCCCAAAGGGCCGTCACCGCCCGGACGATCTCCGGCGGGTAGTCCGCCGCAGGCCGCGCTGTCCGGTCCAGGCCGTGCCATTCCGGCTCCTGTCCAAAGACGAGAAACCCCGTCTCACACCCGGCAGCAGCGTCCCGCAGGGCATCAAAATCCGCCGTGTAGTCCCGGAACAGCGCCCGCTGCGCCTGGGGCGTATAGTACACCCGCCCGTCGTCGGTACGCAGCGGCGCGGCGTCCAGGAGGGAATTCCAGAAAATTGCAAACAACGCCAGCCCCGCCGCGAACCCGGCGGAGATCAGGCTCCATTTTCGCTTTTTGCCCATTGACAAACGCCTCCGTATCTGGTAGACTCTCGATTGTAAACCAATTATACAAAAAATAAGTTGACAATCAAGGAGGCACTATGAAAACTCGCGATTTAATTCTCACCGCCCTCTTCGCCGCCCTGACGGCCATCGGCGCGTTCCTGCGGGTGCCGACGCCTATCTCGTCCTTCACGCTCCAAATGTTCTTCACCTTCATGGCCGGCGTGCTGCTGGGGCCAAGGCTGGGAGCGCTCTCTCAGGCGATCTACGTAGTCCTGGGGCTGGCGGGCCTGCCCATTTTCACCGGCGGCGGGGGCCTCGGCTACGTCTTGCAGCCTACCTTCGGCTTCCTGCTGGGCCTGATCCCCATGGCGGCGGTGACCGGCGCGCTGTCGCGGCGGCTGGGCCATGGGTTTGGGGCGCTCTGCCTCAGCTGCCTGGCGGGGGTGCCGGTGCTCTATCTTATCGGCCTGCCCTATATGCACCTGGTTCTCACCCTCTACCTCCACAAGGCCCAGACCATCGGCCAGACACTCATGGGCGGCATGGTGATCTTCCTGCCCTGGGACGCGCTGAAGATCGTGGCGGCGGCGGCGCTGGGCCATCAGCTGGCGCCGCGGCTGGCCCGCGCCGGCGGCGCTTCTACAGCAGCCGCGCGATCAGGGGGATCAGCCCCAACAGAAGGATGAGGCCGAACACCGCCAGAAAGACCCAGACCATCCGATAGCCCTCCGGCGAGACCGGCGCTTCCCCGCCGGTCTCGTTTTCTGTCTCCACGGGGCCATAGGCGTCCATAGCCGCCTCCAGCTCCGCCTCGGAGAAGGCCGCCCGCTGGTCCAGGGGCCGCAGCAGACGCATGGCCCGGTGGGTGTAGCGGCGGTCCACGTAGAGCGCCGCGCCGTCCTCCTCGGTCTCCTGGCCCGCCTCGTCCCGGGCGTCCTGCCACTGGTGGGGGATCCGCGCCTGCATCAGCAGCGCCTCGGCCTGCTCCAGCTGCGCGCGGTCCACCAGGTACATCAGGAACTCCGGCTCCATCTTCACCGCCGTCTCCGGCGGCGCGTCCTTCAGCGTCGCGCCGCAGAAGGGGCAGATCACTGTCCCCGCGCCGTATTCCTCCTGACAATTCGGGCACCACATACGCGCCCCTCCCTTCCGGCTTGCTCTCTACTACTTTGCCACGAACCGCGCCGCTTGTCAAGCCTTGCATTTTGGACCGAAACGTGGTATGCTGGTGCCATCAAAATGCAAGGAGCGGGAGGTCGCTTATGGATTTCAACGCAATTTTTCCCCTGAACTGGAAGGTGGACCGGCACAATCCCAACTCGCTGGTCCTGGTGATCCTCATCTATCTGGCGGCGTGCGCGGCGCTGAAAATCGTGGAGATTCTGCTGGGCTGGGTCCCCATCATCGGCATCATCATCGGCGCCCTCTGCTGGATCGTCGGTTTTTACTGCGCCCTGGGCATCATCACAGCGGTGATTCTCTATTGTAAGAAGGACTGAACAGCGGCGCTGGCTGAATAGGCTGGCAACGTAAGAAAACATTTTGAGCGAGGGGCGGCGCGGCGTCCAGCAACAACAGCGGCAGCTTTCATGAAAGCCGCCGCTGTTCAGCCACCTCTCTATCAGAACAGGACGTGTTCTGTTCCTTTCTCTATGACTATCCTTACATGGTCATCCACCAAGGTATAGAAAATCATTTTCCTGTTTCTGCGCTGTCTCACCAGCTTGTTTGCTTTCAAAAGACTTAAGCTGATATCAGCATCCTGCTCCATCAGGAGAAACAGGATATGGATGCGGGTGGGGTTCCCCAGCAGCTTGAAAAATTCCGTCAGGATATAAATCTCGTGCCTGCAATTCCTTAATATGCGTTTTTGCTTTTCTCATCCGACAAGGGAACCCCTCCTCCCTGATCACAGCTTCTTGACGAACAGACAGCGGATGGCGTTTAATACCGCAAGGATCATCACGCCTACGTCTGCAAAAATGGCCAGATACATATTGGCAATACCCACAGCACCCAAAATCAGGCAGGCGAATTTGACGCCCAGCGCCATCGTAATGTTCTGATAGACAATCCGCAGACACTTCCGGGAAATTTTGATGGCCTTGGCAATTTTCATGGGATCATCGTCCATGAGAACGATGTCCGCAGCTTCAATCGCGGCGTCGGAACCCATTGCCCCCATTGCCACGCCGATGTCGGCTCTGGACAGCACAGGAGCGTAGTTGATACCTTCTCCCACGAAGGCCAACTTTGCCTTGCCGGTTTTCAGTTTAAGTAGCTCCTCCACCTTGGATACCTTATCCGCCGGGAGCAGTTCACTGTAAACCGTGTCAAGCCCCAGGGAGGCGGCTACCTGGTCTGCCACCTTCTTTGCGTCGCCGGTGAGCATGACGGTCTTTTCCACGCCC
>JAAWBZ010000171.1 GCA_022792945.1 Oscillospiraceae bacterium
TGAGCCGAAGGACGAAAAAGAGTTTGGCCCCAAGGCGGCGGGCAAGCTGAACGCCGCTGCCCAGGAGCTGGTGTTCCTCACGAACCGGGGCTATGATACAAAGTCCGCCTCCACCTTTGTGGGGAACCACCATCTGCTCTCCGAGCGCCAGCGGCTGGCCCTGGCCCGGATCACCTCGACACAGACCGCGCTCCGGCAGCGGGAGGAAAAGCGGCTGCTCCACGCGCCGGACTCGCTGGCGCTGGACGGCTTCAACACAATCATTACGCTGGAGGTAGCCCTGTCCGGCTCCCTGCTCCTGGCGGGGATGGACGGCACGATCCGGGACTTGGCCGGGCTGCGGGGGAGCTACCGCGTGGTGGACAAGACGGTGCGGGCGGTGGAACTGCTGCTGGGGCGTCTGGACGAGCTGGGCGTGAAAGAGGCGCTGTTCTATCTGGACAAGCAGGTGTCCAACTCCGGCCGCCTGCGCTCGTTGCTGCTGGACAAGGGGTCGGCCCACAGCGTAACGGTCCAGGTGGAGCTGCACCCCAGCGTGGACGGCCAGCTCTCCCGCATGGAGCGGGTGGTCACATCGGACGCTATCATTTTGGATAAGTGCGGCAGCTGGTACAACCTGAACCGGGGGCTGATTGAAAAGGAGATACCTGACGCATGGATTTTCCACCTGGATGGGCTGTAACAGCATTTACCAAACGGCAAGGAGACACAGCTATGGGAAAACAGCAAGGATTATTCAAAAGAATTGGCGGGTGTTTAATCTTGTTTTTTCTTTTATCTAACATATTGACAGCTTGTGGAAGGCTCCCAAGTACCTATGAGGTGAAATCCGAGATTAGGCAGGCATTGCCCGAAGCGGTGGTTCTTGATGTAGAGAGTGGTCGGCGCTCTGGTACAGACTATAAGTACAAAAAATACACCATAGACAACAAAGGCATTGTGTTCACTTACGAAAACTATCAGGGGCAAAATTCGATGTTTGGATTGAAAACTGCCTTTGCGGAAAATAACTATTGTGAAAAACTTTTCGAGCATTTTCAAGAGGATATCGACAAAATCGTAGAGAAATACCATGTGGAACTAAAGGTACGCGACTCTTATGTTTGGATAACAAACAGCATTTCCCACATGAACGACATTGACCATGGCATAGATGCCATGGAGGAGATTTGGGGTCTCATTGAGGACTATATTCCTGAAACAACAGCATACTGGTTTGAGTTCAGCATCTATCTTGACACTGCCAATTTTGGAAAATCCCAGAATATCCTTATTGAAAAGAAAGATGATTGGGATGCCTCCTATTATCGGCAGCTTTTGTATATGAACTTGAAGGATGCTGCGGAACAAGGGATGGCGACCAAGGTGGAAATGCCCCAAGAATTGCTGGACGCTATTCCTCAAAAGTATATCAGGAACCTATATATCAATGGGGAACCATACCATTCAGACAGGTATGAAATTCGTTTTCTATACAATATTAAAGATGGAAGATACTACACTCCTGTTGGCTTTGGTATCGAACTGGACTATAATGGCGGTGTGGAGGATTATCTCCAGAGAGAGATCATCGAGTTTTATTATCCAGAGGCTGAATACACAATTTCGACAAAGGAGCAAATCTCAACCTACAACATAGGAAATGACCATTATCGTATCAAAAGAAAAAAGGATGGCTTGGTTTTCCTGAAAAACGGAAAGGAACTGCCGATTGTCCATGAAACAGAAATATCCGATACCCACCCCGGAGCGGACTATTACTATTGGGTTAGCGTAGATGATTTTGCTTTGCTGCTCGGAATGTCTGTGGATAAGGTGGACGACAGTGGGGTTTATTTGCTTCTGCCGTAACAGGGAACTGCTTTCCATCGGAATTTTAGGGGGCAATACTATGGCAAGAATGACTTGTAAATGTGGCAAAGAATTGAGCAATCATGTGGCTCCAAATGACATAGAACTGATTGTCTATACAGATCAAGAGTGGGAACAAATATGTGACTGTGAAAGTATTCGACCGTGGATGATACCATCACCTAAATATGGAGTTTGGCGATGCCCAATCTGCAAACGTATATATGTTTACAAAGATGGAAATGAATTCCCAATCATGGTTTACAAATTAGAGCAGATAGATTAAATCGACTGTTCGCATAATATCTATTCCGCAATGGAGAACAAAAGATGAACGCATATAGATTAGCAACGGATGAATTGCTTGATAAAAGCCATATGCCCGTTTTAATGATTTTGAATGCAATAGATGAAAAAAGATTTTTAGCGGTACTTGAATCAATCAGCAAGGGAATAGGGTTTGGGGAAGAAAATGGAGTATGTACTTTCCCCAATGATTTAGACGAATTTGATAAAGCGAACGGAATAGAATTGGACGGAGTAGAATTTGGACTATATAGTGGTGAGACAGTCATTATAAGCTATCGTACACTTTACCATTACTTGAAAATTTTGAGCGATAACTATGTAAGTAAAAACTCAGAACAAGCAGATGCTGTTAAAAATCTTTTATCTGATTATTTGAGCAGTTTTGTAGAGGTCTTGTGAGTTTTGGGGGAGTGTAATATATAGTTATTGTGAAATCCGTGATTGTACTTCCTGAATAATATTATCTCCAGCTACATCCCATGCCATAATGAACACGCCGCTCCAATTATCCCATCCAACTGTCAGCCGAACACTATCAACCCTAATATCAACACCAAGCGTAGAAAGCCCAACTCCAGCTTTTTCTCCTGTAGAAATTCGATCCTGAAAAATGTCTTTCAACTGATGAAGCACTTCCCATACACTATCTGCATCCAATTCAAAATTCTCCAAACTGTTATGCCCTGACGAAATTTTGCAGATTTTCCATGCCATAGCGATTCTCCTTTATGTCAATTTCCCCATCCCCGCTCAATATTCTTCAGAAAATCGCCGTGGGAAACAATCGGGGACTCCAGCTTATACCCCCGGCGTTTCATCACCCGGAACTTGAAATCCAGCATCTCGGCCGGCACACAGAGGAGGCTTGCCGCCTGGAAGAAAAATAGGTCATCGTTCAGGGCCTCCAGCACATCCTCATCGGAAAGGAGCAGTTCAGAGGCAAAGATGTTCGCCTCGTACTCCCTGAAATCCACGGTATCAAACAGGACCATCTCATGGAAAGCCGCCATCGCCCCAGCCGAATTGTGCAGTACACAGTGTCCGATCTCATGGGCA